>NZ_CP015039.1:3747500-4047500 GCF_002079305.1 Rhodovulum sp. P5 | reverse complement strand
CCCGTTCGACCGATGGCCTACCGGATGAAAGCCTCCGACAAGTCCACGCAGGATGCGCTGCGCCGGATCGCGACCGAAGAGATCGACGCGGGCCTTGCCGAACTCGACGACCCCGGCATCGACCTGCATGAAAAGGTCCACCAGTTGCGCAAACGCGCGAAAAAGCTCCGCGGGCTGATCCGGCTCTACCGGCCGGCCTTTCCCGATTTCGAGGCAGAGAATGCCGTGATCCGCGACGCGGCCCGGCGCCTGTCAGCCCTGCGCGACAGGGAAGGGATGGTTGAAACCTATGACAAGCTTGTCGCTGCCACCGGTGCGACCGAGTTCGCGCCGGTCCGCGACCACCTGGTGGCAAACCGCGATGCGGCGGCGGCCAAGGCCCATGTCGAGGATGACCTTGCCGCCTTTCGCGAGGAATTCGAGACGCTGCGCCAGCGGGCCGCGCATTGGAAACTGAAGACGAAAGGGTTCGCCGCGATCCGCGCCGGTCTGGAAAAGACCTTCGGCCGGGCCCGCAAGGCGCGGCAGGCCGCGGCGGACGTGCCGGACGAGCTTTCGATCCACGAATGGCGGAAGCGCGTGAAATACCATTGGTATCACACCCGGCTCCTGTCCCCGCTCAAGGACGACATCCTGTCGCGCCGCGCCACGCAGACACGGGATCTTTCGGAACTTCTCGGCGACCACCACGACCTGTCGGTGCTGGACGATTTCATCGCGGCCTCCGGCGATCTGCCGGGCGATCCCGCGCTCTGGGCGGCGTTCCGCACCCGGATTGCCGACCGTCAGAAGGTTCTGGAAGACGAGGCGCAAAGCCTCGGCACGCGGCTCTTTGCAAGCTCGCCAAAGGATCTGGGCAAGCGGTGGGCAGGCTGGTGGCGGGATTGGCGGTCCGCGTGACCCCGATCAGTGCGTAAACCGAACGGCCCCGATGTAGGGCAGGTTCCGGTTCCGTTGGGCATAGTCGATCCCGTAGCCCACCACGAACTTGTCCGGTATCTCGAAACCGACCCAGTCGGCCTGAACGTCGACCTCACGCCGCGAGGGTTTGTCAAGCAGCGCGCAGCACTTCAACCGGGCCGGTTTGCGCCCCTCCAGCAGGTGCAGGACATGGGCGAGCGTGTGGCCCGTGTCGACGATATCTTCCACCACCAGCACGTCGCGCCCCTCGATCTCACCGCGCAGGTCCTTCAGGATACGTACCTCGCGTGAGCTTTCGGTGGAATTGCCGTAGGATGACGTCTCGATGAAATCGACCTCCACCGGCAGGTGCAGTTCGCGTACCAGATCGGCGATGAAGATGAATGACCCGCGCAACAACCCCACGACGACCAGCTTGTCGGTATCGCCGAAATGGTCCGTGATCTCATGCGCCAGTGCTTCCACGCGGGCGGCGATGGTCTTCGCCGACAGCAGTTCGTCTATGACATATGGTCCCGCGGCCATGGCTGCCCCCTTGATTTCATGGCCGTCATAGCAGAAACGGCTCCCCACTGTCAGCAGCCAGCAGGTCCCATGCCCAGCCATTCGGAAAACCGCGAGATGCCCTACACCGCGCAGCAGATGTACGATCTGGTGGCGGACGTGGCGTCCTACCCGCAATTTCTGCCATGGACCGCTGCGGCGCGCATCCGTTCCCGCACGGATTTCGGCGACAACGAGGTGATGGAGGCGGACCTTGTTATCTCGTTCAAGGTGTTCCGCGAACGGTTCGGCAGCCGGGTGACACTCTGGCCCGGCCAGCACCGGATCGACACCGAATACCTGGACGGCCCGTTCCGCTATCTCAGATCCTACTGGAAATTCGAGGATATCGGCGCCGACCGCTGCAAGGTCGAGTTCTTCGTCGATTTCGAATTCAAGAACCGCGTCCTGCAAGGTGTGATCGGCGCCGTCTTCAACGAGGCGATGCAGCGCATCGTCCGCGCGTTCGAGGACCGGGCGAAAGCGTTGTACGGAAAAAAGACGTAGTCAGGGGCGCGCTGTCGCGCAGGGCCGATGCCAACGGCACAGCGGATCAGGGGTGTTCCGACAGGGCAGCGATCAACATTTTCAGTGCATGATCGCGCGTGGCTGCACGGACATTCGCCCGGCCGAGGGCACCGAAATCGACCGTTTCAGTCACAGGTTCTGATTCCCTGCGGGCCAGCCCGAAACAAACCCGGCCTTCCGGCTTGAACTCCGATCCGCCGGGCCCCGCAATTCCCGTTACCGCAACCGACACCGCCGCATCCGACCGGGCCAACGCCCCGGCGGCCATCTCGGCCGCGACCTCTTCCGACACCGCCCCATGCGCGGCAAGCGTCGCCTCGGACACCCCCAGCATGGCTGTCTTGGCCGCGTTCGAATAGGTCACAAAGCCCCTGTCGAACACGCTGGAGGAACCCGGCACATCAGTGATCGCCGCAGAGATCATGCCGCCCGTGCAGCTTTCGGCCGTTGCGATCATGACACCGCGATCACGCGCAAGGGCGACAAGGGTTTCCGAGATCGAGCTCACATCAGCACGATATGCGAGACGGCCGCAAGCACAAGAACCACGATGGCGGCCACGATACCGGCCAGCACATCATCCAGCATCACACCCAAGGGCGTCTTCATCCGGTCGGCCCAGCCGATGGGCCACGGTTTCCAGATGTCGAACAGGCGAAAGCCAAGGAATGCCGCGATCCAGCCGGGATAGAGGGCAAGAATCTCCGCCCCCGCGGCCCAGGCCCCGAATGACACGGGCAGCAGGGCAATCCACATCCCCGCCACCTCGTCGATCACGAACTCTGACCGATCCGGGTCGGACAACCCGGCAGAGGCCGCCTTGACCGACCACCAGCCCACAAGGGTCACCAAGACAATGGCCAGAAGCGCAAGCCAAGGGCCGCCAAGGACGTGCAACGCCCAGAAGATCGGCAAGGCGGCCAACGACCCCCACGTCCCCGGCGCCGGGCGCAGCAGCCCTACACCGAAGGCCGTCGCGATCCGGCGCGCGGGCGTCACGGCCGCACCAGCGTGACGGTTGCCAGCGCCGCGATGCCTTCCTCGCGACCGGTGAAGCCCAGCCGTTCCGACGTGGTGGCCTTGACGCTGACCCGGTCGAGTTCCATGCCCATCAGCCGCGCCATTTCCGCGCGCATCGCGCCGGCGACGGGGCCGATCTTGGGCCGTTCGCAAATCAGGGTGAGGTCCGCATTGGCAATGCGATAGCCCCGCTCCCCGGCAAGGTTCACCGCGTGCTTCAGGAAGATATCCGACGGCGCACCCTTCCATTGCGGATCGGAGGGCGGAAAGTGCTGGCCGATATCGCCATCCGCCAGTGCCCCGTAGATCGCGTCGGTCACCGCGTGCATGCCCACATCGGCATCGGAATGCCCTTTCAGCGCATGGGTATGGGGCACCTTGATCCCGCACAGGATCACCCCGTCGCCCTCGCAAAAGGCGTGCACGTCGAACCCGTTGCCGCAGCGAATATCCATGTCCCTCTCCCGCAAGACCCGCTCTGCGCGGGCGAAATCCTGTTTGTGGGTGATCTTCAGATTGTCCTCGTCCCCCGCGACGATCGCCACGTCAAGACCGGCGGCCAGCGCAACCTCGACATCGTCTGCGGCCCCGCCCGGGTGGTCCGCATGGGCGGCGAGGATTGCCCGAAGGTGAAAACCCTGCGGCGTCTGCGCGCGAAACAGCCCGTCGCGCGGATGGGGGGCCTGCACCTTGCCGTCAGCCCCCTTCCACAGCGCATCGGTGACCGGCAGCGCCGGCGCAGCCCCGGGGTTGTCGTCCAGCGCATCGATCACCCGGTCGATCAGGTCCGGCGTCACAAGCGGGCGGGCCCCGTCATGGATCAGCACCCGTTCGGTTCCCTCGGGCGCCGCGTTCAACCCCGCCTGAACCGAGGCATCGCGCGTGGCCCCACCCGGCACGGTGATGACGTCGATCTCCAGCCCCTGCATCGCGTCGGCAAACAGATCGTCATCATCGGGGTGCAGCACGACCACCACGCCCGTCACACGTGGATGCGCATCGAAGGCGGCGACCGTGTGGCCCAGCACCGCCCTGCCGCCAAGCGCCTGATATTGCTTGGGCCGGTCACCGCCCACCCTTGTACCGCGCCCCGCGGCCACGATGATTGCCGTGACTGACATGTCCCACCCCGAAATCAGCGTCGCGTCTCTTTAGGCGGGGTCGCGATGCAGAGCAATGGGGCAATCTGCCGGTCGAATATGCCGAAATTTTGGGCAATGCACTTTTGAAGGGTTGCATGCCGGTCGCCTGCAATTGCCATTCGGTTCAAGGCGCACTAATTCGCGGGTAATCGCACAAGGATTCATCACTTGTCCATTCAGGTGGCAGACATCACCCTCGATCCGCCGGTATTTCTGGCGCCGATGGCGGGCATTACCGATGTGCCGTTCCGTCGGCTGGTCGCGTCGTTCGGCGCGGGCCTTGTCGTGTCCGAAATGGTCGCCAGCCAGGAAATGGTGCAGGCGAAACCGGGCGTGCGCGAACGGGCAGAGCTTGGTCTGGGCGAGGTTGCAACCGCTGTTCAGCTTGCCGGGCGCGACCCGGTCTGGATGGCCCGCGCCGCCCGCATGGTGGAAGAAAACGGCGCCCGGATGATCGATATCAACATGGGCTGCCCGGCGAAAAAGGTCGTGGGCGGCTATTCCGGTTCGGCCCTGATGCGCGACCTTGACCGTGCACTGGCCCTGATCGACGCGGTGGTCGGCGCGGTCTCGATCCCCGTCACGCTGAAAACCCGGCTGGGATGGGATGACGAGATGCAGAACGCCCCCGACCTCGCCCGCCGGGCCGAGGCTGCCGGGGTGCAGATGATCACCATTCACGGGCGCACCCGCTGCCAGTTCTACAAGGGCCGGGCCGACTGGGCCGCCATCCGCGCCGTGACAGAGGCAGTGGGGATTCCCGTGATTGCCAATGGCGATATCGTCGATACGACCAGCGCGCGGCAGGCGCTTGCGGACTCCGGCGCCCAGGGCGTTATGGTCGGTCGCGGCGCCCAGGGCGCGCCGTGGCGGCTTGGCCAGATCGCGGCGGGGCTTGACGGCAAAACCGAACCGCACGCGCCGAAGGGCGCAGAACTGGCACGCGTGGTCGCGGATCACTACGAGGCGATGCTGTCGTTCTACGGCCGCGACCTTGGCCTGCGCGTGGCGCGCAAGCATCTTGGCTGGTACATGGACGGCGCCGGAGCCGCGCGCGCCCTGCGCCAGCGCGTGTTGACAGAACGTGACCCCGAACAGGTCTTGGCCATGCTGCCCGATGCGATGGCCCAGCAAACGGCGAGGGCCGCCGCATGACCCTCGACCAGGACGCGATCTGGACGGCGCTGCCGATCCCGGCTTTCCTGCTGGACGCAGAGGACCGCATCGCCGAAATCAATCCGGCCGCGGAACTCTTTGTGAATTCCACCATAAAAGGCCTGCGCGAAGTGCCCGTCTTCGACAGGCTTGCCGTCGATGCCCCCCTTGACGAGGCGTTCGAGCGGGTCCGCAGCAACCATGCGGCGCTCTTCATCAACGACGTCGAAGTCAGCGCCGGCAACCGCCCCCCGGTGCATTGCAACGTCCAGATCGCCCCGATGAACGACCCGGCGGAACATGTGCTGTTGCTGATCACACCGCGAGAGATCGCCGGGCGCCTTGGCCGTGCGCATTCGGTGCAATCGGCCGCGAAATCGGCCATCGGCATGGCTGAAATGCTGGCCCACGAGATCAAGAACCCGCTTGCCGGGATCACCGGCGCGGCGCAGTT
This sequence comes from Rhodovulum sp. P5, assembly GCF_002079305.1. Lineage (NCBI taxonomy): Bacteria > Pseudomonadati > Pseudomonadota > Alphaproteobacteria > Rhodobacterales > Paracoccaceae > Rhodovulum > Rhodovulum sp. P5. The sequence goes on along the minus strand of NZ_CP015039.1, from coordinate 4,041,737 downwards.
GCTGTCCATGAGCCTCAGCAATGGCGACCGGGAGATGACCGACCTGATCGTCGCCGAAAGCCGCCGCATCGTGAAACTGCTGGATCAGGTCGAACAATTCGGCAATCTCAGCCCGCCGGCCTGCAAGGCGGTCAACATCCATGACATTCTGGACCGGGTGCGCAAATCGGCTGCAGTGGGCTTTGCGGCGAACATGCGGATTGTAGAGGACTACGACCCCTCGTTGCCGCCGACATGGGCCGATTCAGACCAGCTGATTCAGGTGGTCACGAACCTGATCAAGAACGCGGCACAGGCCGCGGGGCCCGCCGGCGGCACGATCCACCTGCGCACCTTCTATGACCTGTCGCTGAGAATGCGCCACCCCGACGGATCGGGCGTCCCCGTGCCGCTTCAGGTGGAGATCATCGACGACGGTCCCGGCCTTCCCCCCGAGATCGCAGGCGATATCTTCGAGCCCTTCATATCGGGCAGGGAAAACGGCACCGGGCTGGGTTTGGCCCTGGTGTCCAAGATCATTTCAGACCACGGCGGCTGGATCGCGGTCGACTCGGTGCCCGGGCGCACCGTGTTCCGAATTTCGCTGCCCGTGGCACCAAAAGAATAGAGAGGACTGAGCATCATGGACGGAACCGTACTTGTCGCAGACGACGACCGCACGATCCGCACCGTTCTGACACAGGCGCTGACCCGGGCGGGCTGCAAGGTGCATGCAACCTCGTCGCTGACGACGCTGATGCGCTGGGTGGGTGAGGGCAAGGGGGATCTGGTGATCTCCGACGTGATCATGCCCGACGGCAACGGACTGGAAATGCTGCCCAAGATCGGGCAGGAGCGCCCCGGCCTGCCGGTGATCGTGATCTCGGCGCAGAACACGATCATGACCGCGATTCAGGCGGCGGAGGCAGAGGCCTATGACTATCTGCCCAAACCCTTCGACCTGCCCGACCTGATGAAACGCGCCGCTCGCGCGCTCGAAACAAAGCGCCGGGTGCGCAGCGGCCCGCGCGATCTGCCCGACACGACCTCGGCCGATCAGGACGATCTGCCGCTTGTGGGTCGAACGCCGCAGATGCAGGCGCTTTACCGGCTGGTGGCCCGGGTGATGAATGCCGATCTGCCGGTTCTGATCACCGGCGAGTCCGGCACCGGCAAGTCGCTGATTGCCCGCGCGATCCACGACTTCTCCGACCGCCGGTCCCTGCCCTTCGTGATTGCCACCGCGGCCGATCTGGCCGGCGCCGATGGCCCCTCGACGCTGGTGGCCCGGGCCAAGGGCGGGTCGATCCTGTTCGACGAGGTCGCCGATTTCGACGAGGACGCGCAGGCCCGGATCGTGCGCATGCTGGACAGTTTCGGCGACACCGCCCCGCGGGTCATGGCGACCAGCCAGTCCGACCTGATGTCGCGCATGGAAGCGGGCGAATTCCGGCAGGACCTGTTCTATCGCCTGGGCGGCGTCAGCGTGGCCGTGCCCAGCTTGCGTGAACGGGTGGACGACATCCCGCTTCTGGCCGACCACTTCCTGACACGGTCCGAACGCGACGGCTCTGCCCCCCGCTCCATCGCCGATGACGCGATGGAACTGATCCGCGCCTATAGCTGGCCCGGCAATGTGCGCCAGCTTGAACACACGATCCGCCGTCTGATGGTGACCAGTTCCGAGGAGATCATCACCCGCACCGAAGTCGAGGCCGTTCTTGGCAACCAGCCCGAGATCGAGCCCCTTGTCGGCGGCGGTGACGGGGAAAAACTGTCGGCCTCGGTCGCCAAGCACCTGCGCCGCTACTTCGATCTGCATGGCGGGGTGTTGCCGCCCCCGGGCCTTTATTCCCGGATCCTGCGCGAGGTGGAGTTGCCGTTGATCGAAATCGCCCTCGACGCAACCGGCGGCAATCAGGCCAAATGTGCTGACCTGCTTGGAATCAACCGCAATACCTTGAGAAAAAAGATCACCGACCTTGATATCCGCGTGACACGCCGCCGCAAGTTGATGTAAATTGGCAACATCACGTGGCGGGAACGACGCAGCGTTTCCGGCCCAATAAATTCGCCGCATGAGTGTGGCGCAAGGGAACGAGGCAAGCGGTGGCACGCGCCACAGGCAGACATTTGCTGGAGCGGCTCTGGCAGAGGCGCAGGTCGCGCCGGCTTCAGAATACCGCAACGCTGGGCATGGTGGTGCTGGGGCCGCTTCTGGCCATAGGCACCTTCCTGTTGCTCGGCCCGCTTGGGCAGGGGGCGGGCTCCAACGGTTTGCGGGTCATCGTTCTGGCAGACCTCGTCTATGCGCTGGTCCTTGCCAGCCTCGTGGTGCAGCGGATCGCCCGGATGATCGCCGCGCGGCGTCGCCGGTCGGCCGGGTCGCGACTGCACCTGCGCCTGACCGCGGTCTTCGCGCTGGTGGCCCTTATCCCCACCGTTCTGGTCGCGGTCTTTGCCGGCCTGACGATCAATATCGGGCTTGAGGGCTGGTTTTCCGACCGGGTGCGCAACGTGGTCGGCGCATCCCTTTCGGCGGCAGAGGCCTATGAAGACGAACACCGCCGGGACCTGTCTACCGATGCCGAGGCGCTGGCCCGCTATCTGAACCTTGCGCGGCAATCGACATTCCTGTTGTCGGACGGCGAGGTGCGCCAGCTTCTGACCCAGATTCAGGGGCGCGTTCAGCGCGGCCTGAAAGAGGCCTATGTCATCAACGGCGCGGGCGAGATCATGGCCCGCGGCGACCGCTCTTACCTCTTCGATTTCGAGCAACCCTCGCCCGCAGATATCGCGCGCGCCAATGCCGGCGAGACCGTGATCGTCGAGGATTGGGACAATAACGAGTTCCGCGCCCTGATCGCCCTGACGGCCTTTGCCGACCGCCTGCTATATGTCTCGCGCAGTGTGGATGGAGAGCTTCTGGGCCTTCTGGACGATACGCAGGAAAGCGTCCGCCTCTATCACCAGCTTGAAAACGAGCGCGGGAAGGTCCTGTTCGAATTCGGCCTTCTCTATCTGGGCTTTGCCGTGATCCTGATCCTTGCCGCCGTGTGGCTTGGACTTTGGTTCGCCGAACGGCTATCCCGCCCGGTCGGGCGCCTTGCCGGGGCGGCGCAGCGTGTGGGCGCGGGAGATCTTGACGTGCGTGTGCGCGAGGAATCGGGCGACGACGAAATCGCCATGCTGGGCCGTATATTCAACCAGATGACCCGGCAACTGAAAGGCCAGCGCGAGGCGCTTCTGGAAAACAACCGCCAGATCGAACTTCGCCGGCGGTTGTTCGATTCCGTGCTGTCCTCGGTCACGGCGGGGGTCATGGGGCTGGATGCCGATGGCCGGGTGGAGTTTCTGAACCGGTCTGCCGTGACGCATCTGCAACTGGATGAGGACGCGGCCCACGGCACGCCCTTGGCCGACACCGTGCCCGAATTCGCCGCCCTTCTGGAAAAGCTGCGCGCAGGTCCCCGCGGCGTGGCGCAGGAGGAACTTCGTCTGACCCGCCACGGCAAGATGGAAAACCTGCTGGTCCGCATGGCCACGCGCCGCGGCGCCGAGGGCGGGCTGGAAGGCTATGTGGTGGCCTTCGACGACGTGACCGACCTAGTGACGGCACAGCGCATGGCCGCCTGGGGCGATGTCGCACGCCGCATCGCGCATGAGATCAAGAACCCGCTGACCCCGATCCAGTTGTCAGCAGAACGTATCAAGCGCAAGTTCCGCGCAGCCGCCGGCGATCAGGCCGAGGCATTGGACCAGTTGACCGACGTGATCGTTCGCCAGACGGGCGATCTGCGACGCATCGTCGACGAGTTCTCCAAATTCGCCCGGATGCCGGAGCCTGACCGGAAGCAGGTCGACCTTGCCGAACTGGTGCGCGACGCGGTCGTGCTACAGGAAAGTGGCCAGCCGGGGGTGCGGTTCACAAGCGACCTGCCCCAAGGCCCAGTGCCCGCGGAACTGGACGCGACGATGGTGTCACAGGCCCTGACCAACCTGATCAAGAACGCGGGCGAAGCCATCGACAGCTACCGCGACACGGGGGCCGCGCCCGAAGGGTATGAACCCGAAATCCGCGTGTCGCTGAGCCAGTCGGACGCGGCCGCGGTGATCCGGATTGCCGACAACGGGATCGGCCTGCCCGAAGATCGCGGGCGGCTCTTCGAACCCTATGTCACGACGCGGGACCACGGCACCGGGCTGGGCCTGCCCATCGTCAAGAAGATCATCGAGGAACATGGCGGGCGGCTGGATTTGCACGATGCCGACCCGTTCCAGCCGGGGGCGCATATCGGGGCCTTGGCGGAAATCCGGCTGCCGGTGCTGGCCGAACGCGACGACGCGGCCCGATTGACCGACGCAATGACACGACTTGAGGCGCTGACAGGGGAGTAGACCATGGGCGATATTCTGATCGTCGACGACGAACGCGACATTCGTGAACTGATCGCGGACATCCTGCAGGACGAGGGGTTCACGACACGGCTTGCCGCGAATTCCGATACCTGCATGGCGGAGATCAATTCCGACCCGCCCGCGCTGATCATCCTGGACATCTGGCTGAAAGACAGCCGGATGGACGGCATCGACATCCTGTCGACGGTGAAGCGCTCGAACCCCGATATCCCCATCGTCATCATTTCAGGGCATGGCAATATCGAGATCGCGGTCGCCGCCATCAAGCAGGGGGCCTACGACTTCATCGAGAAGCCCTTCAACATCGATCAGTTGCTGGTGGTGATCCGCCGCGCGATGGAGGCTTCGCGCCTGCGCCGCGAAAACGTGGAACTGAAACGGCGCGACGTGGCACAGGCAGAGATGATCGGTGCCAGCCCCGCCTTCAAGGCGCTGAAATCGCAGCTCGACAAGGTCACCAAGTCCAACGGCCGCGTGATGCTGACGGGCCCCTCCGGCTGCGGCAAGGAGGTCGCCGCCCGCTTTATCCACGCCAATTCAAACCGGGCCTCCGGCCCTTTCGTCGTCGTCAACTCTGCCTCGATCGAGCCGGAGCGGATGGAGGAGGTTCTATTTGGCCGTGAAAGCACCGCCCGCGGGGTGGAACCGGGCCTTCTGGAACAGGCCCATGGGGGTGTGATCTTCTTCGACGAAATTGCCGACATGCCGCTTGGGACGCAATCGAAGATCCTGCGCGTTCTTGTCGACCAGCAGTTCCAGCGCGCCGGGGGGGCCGACAATGTCCGCGTCGACCTGCGGGTGATTTCATCGACCACGCGCGATCTGCCCTCCGAGATCGAGGCCGGCACGTTCCGCGAGGAACTCTATCACCGGCTGAACGTCGTCCCGATCCAGGTGCCCGCCCTTGACGAACGGCGCGAGGACATCCCCGAACTGGCCAACCATTTCATCGAGACCTTCAACCGGGAGCAGGGCCTGCCCCTGCGCGCGCTGTCGGGAGAGGCCGAGGCGATGCTGCAGACCATGACGTGGCCCGGCAATGTGCGGCAGTTGAAGAACGTGATCGAGCGGGTGCTGATCCTGGGCGAGAGCAGCGGCGAGATCACATCGTCCGAACTGCCCAGCACTGGCGGTGACGACGACGAACGGGTCCTGCTGTCGGGTAGCCTTGCCACCCTGCCCCTGCGCGAAGCGCGCGAGTTGTTCGAACGCGAATACCTGCTGACCCAGATCAACCGCTTCGGCGGCAACATCTCGCGCACCGCCAGTTTCGTGGGCATGGAACGCTCAGCCCTGCACCGGAAACTGAAATCTCTGGGCGTCGTCACCTCTGCCAAAACGGGCGCGCGCGTGGCCCATGTGGAAGAAGCAGAGGCGGCCGATTGACCGGCCGCGCCCCTTCTGCAATGCATGAGGCAAGTTTGCCAGTCGGAACGGTTGAATGAAGGTCATCATCTGCGGTGCAGGCCAGGTGGGCTGGCAGATCGCCCGGCACCTGTCGGGGGAGCGCAACGACGTTACCGTCGTCGATTTCAACCCCGATCTGGTGCAGCGGGCGACCGATGCGCTGGACGTGCAGGGGATATCGGGCCATGCCTCCTACCCCGATATCCTTGAGCGCGCGGGCGCGCGCGATGCGGACATGATCATCGCCGCCACCCATTCGGACGAGGTCAACATGGTCGCCTGCCAGGTGGCCCATTCGATCTTTGCCGTCCCGCGCAAGATCGCGCGGCTTCGGGCGCAGTCCTACCTGACTGCGATCTATTCCGACCTATACCGGCGCGACCACATGCCGATCGACGTGGTCATCAGCCCCGAGCGTGAGGTGGCCGAGGCCGCGCTGCAACGGCTGGCCGCCCCGGCCGCCTTTGATACCGAGAGCTTTCTGAAGGGTCAGGCGCAGCTTCTGGGCATCACGCTGGAGGAGGACTGCCCGGTCGTGCACACGCCGCTCCGCCAGTTGACCGACCTGTTTTCCACCCTGCGCGCATTGGTGGTCGGCGTCCGGCGCGAGGGCACGCTGTTCGCCCCGGAACCGGGCGACCAGTTGTTCCCCGAAGATCAGATTTACGTCTTCGCCCATACAGAGGACGTGAACCGGACGCTGGAGATCTTCGGCAAGACCCTGAAAAAACAGGAACGGGTCGTCATCATCGGCGGCGGCAATGTCGGGCTGGCCGTTGCCAAGGCCCTTGAAAACAGCGAGGAGCGCATCCGCGCCAAGGTGATCGAAAAGGACCGCGGCCGGGCCGAGATCGCCGCCGATGAACTGGAACGGACCATCGTGCTGAATGGCGACGGGCTGGACGTCAACCTGCTGAACGAGGCCAATGTTCACCGGGCCGACGCCGTGCTTGCGGTGACGGACGACGACAAGACCAACCTTCTGGCCGCCGTGCGCGCCAAGATGGAAGGCTGCCCTATGGCGATCTGTCTGGTCAACGACCCCTCACTGGTATCGCTGATGGGGCCGCTGGACATCGACGCCTATATCAACCCCCGCGCCACCACGGTCAGTTCGATCCTGCGCCATGTTCGCCACGGGCGTGTGCGCGGCGTCTACTCGATTGGCGATGCCGAGGCCGAGGTGCTGGAGGCGCAGGTTTTGTCGACCTCGCCCATGGCGGGCAAGCGGGTTCAGGATATCGACTTCCCCGAAGGCGCGCTGATGGGGGCCGTGATGAAGGACGGCAAGGTGATCCGCCCCACCGGCACGACGCGCATCGAGGAAGGCGACATGGTGGTCATCTTCTCGCTATCGGCCGACGTGCCGGAGGTGGAGCGCCTGTTGCAGGTCTCCATCGACTTTTTCTGACCGCCCATGAAGCGGCTGGCCGAACTTCCGTTTCTCGTCCTCCTGATGGGCTTCGGCACGGTGGCGATGTTTCCCGTCGTCGTGCTCGCCGTGACAGAGCATGACTGGCAGACCGCCCGCAGCTTTCTCTATGGCGGGTTGCTGTTCACGGTGCTGACCGCCCTTGTGGGGTTCGCCACGATCAACAACGCCAGCACCAACCAGGCCCGCAGCCACCTGTTGGCGATGCTGGGCTTCTACACGGTCCTGCCCCTGATCCTTGCCGTGCCCTTTGCCGAGGCCCAGGGCAATACCGCGTTTCTGGATGCCTATTTCGAAATGGTCTCGTGCTTGACGACGACCGGTGCCTCGCTGTTCGACGACCCGGGCGATCTGTCGGCCGCATTGCATCTTTGGCGTGCCATTGTGGGCTGGCTGGGCGGGTTCTTCCTGTGGGTCACGGCCATCGCGATTCTGGCGCCGATGAATCTTGGCGGGTTCGAGGTCACGGCAAGCCCGGGCGAAGGCACCGGATCGGAACCGCGCTGGGCGGCCGAGTCGCGACAGGCGGCCAATATGCGCGAACGGCTGAAGCGGTTCGGCGCCAAGCTGATGCCGGTCTATGTCGGGCTGACCGCGGGTCTTTGGGTGCTGATGCTGCTGGCCGGCGAAGGGCCGCTGGTCGCGGCCTGTCACGCGATGTCGGTCCTGTCGACCTCGGGCATCTCGCCGGTGGGCGGGGTCCAGTACGGGCATAGCGGCCTGTTGGGCGAGTTCATGCTGTGGTGCTTCTTCCTGTTCGCCTTCTCACGCCAGACCTTCATGCTCGATTTCCGCACCGAAAGCTGGCGCAGCCTGAAAAAGGATGTCGAGATCAAGATGGGCGTCGGAATCGCGTGGGTCGTGACGTTCTTCCTGTTCGCGCGCCACTGGCTGGGCGCCTATGAGGTTTCGGCCGAAGAGGACCTGCTGGCCGCGGTCAAGGCGTTGTGGGGCACGGTGTTCACGGTGACGTCCTACCTGACGACGACGGGGTTTGCGTCCAACGAATGGATCGACGCGCGCGACTGGTCCGGGCTTGCCACGCCCGGGCTGATCCTTGTGGGACTCGCGGTTTTCGGGGGCGGTGTGGCCACGACCGCAGGCGGGGTGAAACTCTTGCGGATCTACGCGCTTTACAAGCACGGCCTGCGCGAGATGGAAAAGCTCGTCCATCCGTCCTCGGTCGGGGGCGCGGGGGCCTTTGCGCGGCGGATCCGGCGGCAGGGGGCGCAGATCGCCTTCGTCTTCTTCATGCTCTTCGCGCTGTCGGTCGCCATGGTGATGACGGCCCTCGGTGCCGCCGGTCTCGACTTCGAGGCCGCCACGATCCTGACGGTCGCAGCCCTGACCACGACCGGCCCGCTGGCCGCCGCGGCCACCGAACCCTCGCTGTCCTATGCCGTGCTGGGGGACGGCGCAAAGATCATCCTGGCGATGGCAATGGTGCTGGGCAGGCTGGAGACCCTTGCAATCATTGCCTTCTTCAACCCCGAGTTCTGGCGGAACTGACGGCAACACCGCGCGCATTTTTCGCGCATGGATCAATCAAGGGGTCTGGAATCTCGATAAACCTCGTTTAATACTCCGCTCATCAGGAAAGCCTGTCCGCCGCGGGGCAGAACAAGAACAAGGGCAAAAGACCGATGGCTGCCGACAAACAGAATTTGCAGGACGCATTTCTCAACCACGTCCGAAAGACCAAGGTGCCGGTGACGATCTTCCTGATCAACGGCGTCAAGCTTCAGGGCGTGATCACGTGGTTCGACAATTTCTGCGTGCTGCTGCGCCGGGACGGACAGTCCCAGCTTGTGTACAAACACGCGATTTCAACCATCATGCCGTCCCAGCCCATCAACCTCTACGACGGTGAGGATTGAGTTCCGGCGGATTTGAGGATCACAGCCCCCGGGTGACGCGCGCCTGGGTGCTGCATCCCGACATCGCAAGCGATAAGGACCGGCGCGCCCCCGGCCCCGCGCTGGAGGAGGCTGTCGCGCTCGCCGCCGCCCTGCCGGATATCGACGTGGTCGGCCATGAGGTCGTGTCGCTTCCAAAGGCGCGGCCGGGGCTCTTGTTCGGATCGGGCAAGATAGAAGAGTTGCGCGAACGGCTGTCACAGGCCGAGGTCGAACTGGTCCTGATCGACGGGCCAGTCACGCCTGTTCAGCAGCGCAACCTTGAACGGGACTGGAAGGTCAAGATCCTCGACCGGACCGGCCTGATCCTGGAAATCTTCGCCGACCGCGCCCGCACACGGGAAGGCGTGCTTCAGGTGGAACTGGCCGCGCTGTCCTATCAGCGCACGCGGCTGGTGCGCGCATGGACCCACCTGGAGCGGCAGCGCGGCGGGCTTGGCTTCGTCGGCGGCCCCGGCGAGACGCAGATCGAGGCCGACCGCCGCGCCATCGACGAGGCGATCACACGGATCCGGCGGCAGTTGTCGAAGGTGGTCAAGACCCGAGACCTGCACCGCGCGGCGCGGCGTAAGGTGCCCTTCCCTGTGGTGGCGCTGGTAGGCTACACCAATGCGGGCAAGTCCACGCTCTTCAACCGGATGACCGGGGCGGAGGTGCTGGCCAAGGACATGCTCTTTGCCACGCTCGACCCGACGATGCGGGCGGTTGCGTTGCCCACCGGGCTAAAGGTCATCCTGTCCGACACGGTGGGCTTTATCTCCGACCTGCCCACGCAGCTTGTCGCCGCTTTCCGCGCCACGCTGGAGGAGGTGCTGGAGGCCGACCTTATCCTCCATGTCCGCGACATCGCCCATGACGAGACCGAGGAGCAGGCCGCCGATGTCCGGACCATCCTCGACGATCTTGGCGTCATGCGCGACACCCCGTTGATCGAGGTCTGGAACAAGACGGACCTTCTGCCTGCAGACCGCCGTGAGGCGATTGCGGCGGTGGCAACGCGCCACGACCACATCGTGACCTTGTCGGCCTGGACCGGCGAGGGGATGGAGCCACTGCTGGAAGCGATCACCGCGGCGCTGGACGAAACGCGAGAGCGTCGGGTGCTGACCCTGCCCTATTCGGAGGGGCGCAAGCGGGCCTGGTTGTTCGAGCAGGGCATTGTCGAAGGCGAAGAACAGGTCGAAGATGGCTATCGCCTGACCGTCAACTGGACCGCCCGGCAGGAACAGCGATTCAAGGGCCTGTCGGAAAACCCTTGAGGCGCCTGCGGGAGCCGCACACCCTTGTCATCCCGGGAAAGTTGTGCCTTGCCGCACAGGGTTGCGTCCAGCAGCGTAAATACAGGTTCAAGCAGCAAGACAGCTGGGATTCCGTGTGCAGGATCAGGTCGACGACTTGACCCACGACGATAACGCCAATTACAATTTTAATAGTTTGGAACTCGTTTTTGGGGAATGAAATGAAGCTTTTGCTGCCCGCATTGGGCCTCGCGGCGATGATGGCCGTTCCGTCCTACGCCGAGACTGTGACCATGACTTTTGATGAGGTCACCGGCGATTACACGCCCTTCGACGACTCGATCGGCGACAGCACCTATGTCGATGTGACGAACCGCACCCGTGACGGGTATGCGAACGCGACGGTCTACGAAGAACATGTCGAGCATTGGACGACCGGCTATTCGGAGCTTGTCGACGTCGCCTACGCCTCTGCCGACGGAAACGTGGGCGAGCTTCAGTTCGATGTCGATGCCGGCTACCAGATCACGTTCGATGCTTTCGACTTCGGCAACTATCGTAGCGGTGTAACGCCCCGCGATGCGAGCTTCCGCATCTACGACAGCGCGTGGAACATCGTCTGGCAGCAGGACATCGTCGATCATACCGGAACGTCGGTCACCCTGACGCCGGGCGTCACTCTGACCGGAACCGCCTATTTCCAGTGGGGCACCGACTGGGATATCGGAATCGACAATTTCGTCTACACCTCGGAGGTGGGGGCCCCTGCGGTGCCGCTTCCGGCAGCTCTGCCGCTGCTGCTGGCCGCATTTGGTGGCCTCGGGCTGGTTGCACGTCAGCGCCACGCATGATCGCACGCCGGTTTCGCGACGCCGGCTAAAGAGCTTTCACAACACCCGGTGCGTCCCGCGCGCCGGGTGATTGTTTATCATATCTTCCCCAGTTGCCTGCGCCGCCTCACTCCAAAACGCGAAAAACCTTGTCGCGCGACGTCTGCCCCCGGATCAGTTCCAGCCGCGACTTCGGAACGCCGACTGCCTTGGCCAGCAGCTTGACGACCGCGGCATTGGCCTTGCCGCCCTCCGGCACGGTGGTGACATAGACGCGCACCTGCCCCTCCTCCACCACAACCCGGTTGCGCGAGGCTTTCGGCGTCACGCGAACGGAAATCTCGGTACCGGGGTCGGCCAGATGGGCAAGATCGCACATGGCATGTTGCTGTCCGATCAGGCGGCCGGGGTCAAGCGGGGTTGAACCGCGCGCCGCGATGGCCGACATCAGGACAAGGTAAACGGAGATAAGCATGCCCACCCCACGTCCCGAGGTGCTGGACTTCCTGCTCACCCGCCGCTCGCGCCCGGCAAAGACGCTGAGCCTGCCGGTGCCCACGCGCGATGAGTTGATCCCAATCCTCACTGCCGCCGCGCGCAGTCCCGATCATGGCAAGCTGGAACCCTGGCGCTTCATCGTGCTTGAGGCCCCGGCCCTGCGCCGCCTTGCCGGTTTGGTGCAGGAACGGGGGCCTGCATTGGGCCAGACGCCCGAGGCCATCGCGAAAGCGGCAAAAGCCTATGAAGATGGCGGGCTGTGCGTGGCCGTGATCGCGTCCCCGAAACCTTCCGACAAGATCCCGGAAATCGAACAGACCTATTCCGCCGGGGCGGTCTGCCTTGCGCTTTTGAATGCCGCGCTGGCGGCGGGCTGGGGGGCGAACTGGCTGTCGGGCTGGCCCTCCCATGATCGCGGCTTCGTCGAAACCGGCCTTGGGCTGGCCCCGTCCGAACAGGTCGCCGGGCTGATCTTCATCGGCACCGAAACCACGGCCCCGCCGGAACGGCCACGACCCGATCTGAACGCAATCACCGAATGGGTGTCGGAATGATCCTTACTGCCTTTCTGAAAACGCTTGGCCAGATCGGCGACCGCGCCTTCCGCAGGGTTCTGTTCCTGGGCATCGGGTTGAGCGTGCTTCTGCTCGCCGCGATCTATGCGCTGGTGTTCTTCCTGATCGGCTGGTTCGTGCCCGACACCTTCACCCTGCCCTGGATCGGCGAGGTGCATTGGGTTGACGAGATCCTCTCCGGCGCGTCGTTCCTGCTGATGATCGTGATGTCGGTCTTCCTGATGGTGCCGGTCGCCTCGGCCTTTACCGGCATCTTCCTCGACGACGTGGCCGAGGCCGTGGAGGCGCGTCATTACCCCGGTCTGCCGGAACCGCACGCCATACCGATCACCGACCAGATCATGGACAGCATCGGCTTCCTCGGCGTGCTGATCGGGGTGAACCTTGTCGCGTTGGTCCTGTATTTCTTCGTCGGGCCGCTAGCCCCCTTCCTGTTTTGGGCGGTGAACGGCTTCCTTCTGGGCCGCGAATATTTCCAGATGGCGGGCATGCGTCGGTTGGGCCGCAAGGGCGCGCGAGAGTTGCGCAAGCGGCATAGCCTGACGATCTTCGCTGCCGGGCTTTTGATGGCGGTGCCGCTGACCTTCCCGCTGGTGAACCTCGTGATCCCGATTCTGGCGGCGGCGGTCTTCACCCATATCGTCAACGGGCTGGCGGCGCGCGATCCCGTTGCCGCCTGAGCCCTCCGCCCCGGACCTGATCCGGGGCGGGGTCTTGAGATCAGACCTGTTCCAGCTCGACCAGCGTCCCGTTGAAATCCTTGGGATGCAGGAACAGCACCGGCTTGCCGTGGGCGCCGATCTTGGGTTCGCCCGTGCCCAGCACGCGGGCGCCCTGATCCTTCAGCTTGTCGCGCGCGGCAAGGATATCGTCCACCTCGTAGCAGATATGGTGGATACCGCCGGAGGGGTTCTTTTCCAGAAACCCCTTGATCGGGCTGGCATCGCCCAGCGGATACAGAAGTTCGATCTTGGTGTTGGGCAGTTCGATGAAGACCACGGTCACGCCATGGTCGGGCTCATCCTGCGGGGCACCGACCTTGGCCCCCAGCGTGTTGGCATATTGCGCCGACGCGGCGTCGAGGTCCGGCACGGCAATGGCGACATGGTTCAGGCGGCCGATCATGGGTCTTTCCTTTCGTGGCGGTTTGCTGGGTTATCGACCGTGCCTCAATGCAGCGCAAGCCTTCAGGACAGTTCGGGGTCCGCCGCGACCAGAACGGGGCGCGTCAGGTCGCTCAACCGTTCGATCTGCCGGCCCGCCGCGTCGAAATTCGATGGTGCCAGCCAGCGGCTATAGGCGGCCTTCAGTGCGGGCCATTCCGCATCGATCGCAGCAAACCATGCGGTGTCGCGATTGCGCCCCTTGGCCACCGAATGCTGCCGGAAGATGCCCTCATAGCTGAGCCCGAACCTTTGCGCCGCCCGGCGAGAGGCCATGTTCAGCGTGTTGCACTTCCATTCCACCCGCCGATATCCCGCCTCGAACGCCCAGCCGACCAGCAGGGTCACGGCCTCGGTCGCGGCGGGGGTACGCTGCAAGGCTTTCGAGAAATTCACATGCCCGATCTCGATGGAGCCCGCCTGCGGCTGGATTCGCAGATAGCTCAATACCCCCGTGCACAGGCCGCTCTGCCGATCACGGACGGCGAAGAACACCGGGTCGTCATGGGAGGTGACGCCTGTCATCCAGTCCTCGAAACTCTCCAGCGACGCGAACGGCCCGTATGGCAGGTAGTGCCAGATCGACGCGTCCGCGGAATTGGCCAGGTGCAGGTCTGCCGCATGCCGCTCTGCCGACAGCGGCTCCAGCACGGCGCACCGCCCGTCAAGGGTCTGCCGCGCCGGCCACACGGGCGCGGTCCAGTCGGGCACGGGGGCCCCGAGCGGTTGAGCCTTCGTCATGCAACCTGTCCTTCGCTTCCTTGTCCCGGGCCGTTGCTGTCACTTTCCGCGGCCAACCGAAAGCGGATTCGGCGGCCCCGCATGCCCGCCGTCAAGGAAAGGAATTGAAATCCCCGCCTTGTTCTCATATTGTTCCAGTTGGAGCAGCAAGGGAAATCCGCCAATATGTTGGATATGGGCGCATCGGCGGCACAAGACCTGCAAGATTTCCTAGGCGAGGACCGGTTTGCCACCGTTCTGGCGGACCCGCCATGGCGGTTCATCAACCGCACGGGAAAGGTCGCGCCGGAACACAAGCGGTTGTCGCGCTATCCGACCCTGACGGTCGAGGAAATCTGCGCCCTGCCTGTGGCCGACCATCTGGAAGACCGCGCCCATTGCTATCTGTGGGTGCCCAACGCGCTCTTGCCAGAGGGCTTGCAGGTGCTGACCGCCTGGGGGTTCGAATACAAATCGAATATCGTCTGGCACAAGATCCGCAAGGATGGCGGGTCGGACGGGCGCGGCGTGGGGTTCTACTTCCGCAATGTCACGGAACTTCTGCTGTTCGGTACGCGGGGCAAGAACGCCCGCACGCTGGCGCCCGGTCGGCGGCAGGTAAACATGGTACAGACCCGCAAGCGCGAACATTCCCGTAAACCCGACGAACAATACGCGTTGATCGAGGACTGTTCCTGGGGCCCCTATCTGGAGCTTTTCGGCCGCGGTATTCGCAAGGGCTGGACGGTCTGGGGCAATCAGGCGGATGCCGATTACAAGCCCGACTGGAAGACCTACGCCTACAACTCAGGCATCGCCGCCGAATAGGTCGCGCGGCGTCGGGGCCGGGGGCAGGTCAGCCTCGGACAACAGGCTTTCGGGCATTCCGATCAAAAGCAGCGGACAGGGATTTCCCACACCACGCGCCACGCGCGCCTCAAGCTTGCGCCAATGGGTCGAGGCCGGGCCATATTTGCTGGCCACGAAGGCGCGGGCGAAGGCCTCAGCAAAGGGCATGCCGCGGGCCACGGCGCGCGCCACGGTCTGGCGCTGGGCCCGGGTGCGTTCGGCGATCCCCAACCGGTCAAGATCGTCTTCAGACGCCAGCCCGTTTGCCTCCATCCATGCGGTGATGCGTGGCAGAAACGCCTCCTGCATAGACGCGCCGCGGGTCACGACGATCCCGACCGAGATGGCCGAAAGCGCATGCAGCCGCTGGAAATTCTCAAGATCGCGGTCAAAGAACGGGTCCTTGTTGTTCCATTCGATCTCAAGCGCCAACGTCCCTGCCGTGCCGAAGCGGACATGGTCGACTTCATGGCTGATCGCCTCGCGCTCGATCCCGTCGACCATCGTCCTGACGGCAAAGCTGTGCTTGGCCCAGCCCATATCGGCCAGACTGTGGCGCAACCGCTGGGTCTGGCCGCTTTCCCCGCCGCCGCCGCCCACGATCTCGGCCAGCGCGATGCGATGGGCCAGAAGCGCCTGCACCAGTTCCGCCGTCTCTGCGGGGAAGTCGTGGGCAAGGATCGCCCCCGCATGGTTGCGGGTCAGGACGTCGAAGCCCCGCTCCCGCAACGCGGCCAGCATCAATCCTCCTGCGGGATGACGCGCAGGTTCAACTCGCGCAACTGTTCGTTCGACGGCATGGTCGGCGCGCCCATCATCAGGTCTTCGGCCCGCTGGTTCATCGGGAACATGATGACCTCGCGGATGTTCACCTGGTCGGCCAAGAGCATCACGATGCGGTCGATACCGGCAGCACACCCACCGTGGGGCGGCGCGCCGAAGCGGAAGGCGTTGACGAGGCTGGGGAAGCGTTCGCGCACCTCGCCCTCGGTATAGCCGGCAAGGCTGAACGCCTTGAACATCGTGTCCAGCCGGTGGTTTCGGATCGCGCCCGACACCAGTTCATAGCCGTTGCAGGCAAGGTCGTACTGATAGCCCAGCACGTTCAGCGGATCGCCCTCCAGCGCCTCCATCCCCCCTTGCGGCATGGAGAACGGGTTATGGCTGAAATCGATATCGCCGGTCTCGTCATCCCTTTCGTACATCGGGAAATCGACGATCCACGCAAAGGCGAACCGATTTTGCTCGGTCAGCTTCAGCTCTTCGCCGATCACGTTGCGCGCACGCCCCGCGACGGCCTCGAACGAAGAGGGCTTCCCACCGAGGAAGAACGCCGCATCGCCCTTGCCGAGTTTCAGTTGCTGGCGGATCGCCTCCGTCCGTTCCGGCCCGATATTCTTGGCCAGCGGCCCGGCGGCCTCCATCCCGTTGTCGCCATCGCGCCAGAAGATGTAGCCCATACCGGGCAGCCCTTCCTTCTGGGCGTAGCTGTTCATCCGGTCGCAGAACTTGCGCGACCCGCCGCCGGGGGCCGGGATGGCGCGGATTTCCGTCCCTTCCTGCTCCAGCAGCTTGGCGAAGATGGCAAAACCGCTGCCGCGGAAATGTTCGCTGACATCCTGCATCTTGATCGGGTTGCGCAGGTCGGGCTTGTCCGTGCCGTACCATTTCGCGGCATCGGCATAGGAAATCTGCGGCCAGTGCTTGTCGACGGTGTGGCCGCCGCCGAATTCCTCGAAGATGCCCTCGATCACCGGCTGGATCGTGTCGAACACGTCCTGCTGGGTGGCAAAGCTCATCTCCATGTCGAGCTGGTAGAAATCGGTGGGCGAGCGGTCGGCGCGGGGGTCCTCATCCCGGAAGCAGGGGGCGATCTGGAAATACCGGTCGAAGCCCGACACCATGATCAACTGCTTGAAGATCTGGGGCGCCTGCGGCAGCGCGTAGAACTTGCCCGGATGCAGACGCGAGGGCACGAGGAAGTCGCGCGCGCCTTCGGGGCTCGACGCGGTGATGATCGGCGTCTGGTATTCGCGGAACCCCTTGTCCCACATCCGCCGCCGGATCGAGGCGACAACGTCGGAGCGCAGCTTCATGTTGTCCTGCATCACCTCGCGCCGCAGGTCGAGATAGCGGTAACGCAGGCGGGTTTCCTCGGGATACTCCTGATCGCCGAAGACCATCAGCGGCAATTCCTCGGCCTGGCCCAGAACCTCCATGTCGCGGATGAAGATCTCGATCTCGCCGGTCGGGATCTTGGGGTTGATCAGGCTTTCATCGCGGGCCTTCACCTCGCCGTCGATCCGGATGCACCATTCGGCGCGGACCTTTTCAACCTCGGCAAACACCGGGCTGTCGGGATCGGCCAGAACCTGCGTCACGCCGTAATGGTCGCGCAGGTCGATGAACAAAATGCCCCCGTGGTCGCGCACGCGATGCACCCAGCCCGACAGGCGCACGGTTTCGCCCACATGGGCTTTGGTCAGATCGGCGCAGGTATGGCTGCGAAAGGGGTGCATGGGCCGGGTCCTCTGGCACGTGAAAAGGTCCGGGCCGATACACCGTCGATGGGCGCGGAAGTCAAGGGCGTGCGCAAGATATCCCTCGGCGGGGCGCTTTCCGGTGACGTGCCGCCGTCGCCTGCAACAGTGTGCTACGCGGGCTCAAGGGGCGTCAGCCCAATCGCGCCAACGACGGGCCGACCGCACGGCCCGCCGATCACGCGGCATTGCATCGTGTCACGGTCTGCCGCTCAGCCCCGCGAAATCTCGAACCGGCAGACCGGGCTGCCGCTTGCGGTGCATTTCGTCTCGTGCGTTCGAAGCCGCTTGTCGACCAGTGTCTGGAACAGCGTGTCGAACACCGCCTCGTGCCAGCCGCAGATCGGGTGCGGCGCGCTTTCGCCGCGGATCAGCGGATTGTCCCGCAATTCGAACACCAGCGGGCGGGTCGAGATCACGGTGAATTCCCCGGACCCGGCGAAGGTCCAACTGTGCTTGGCGATGGCCTTGGCCAGCATCGGCCCCGACAAGAAGGCCGGCAGCGCCTTGAGCACCCGCTGGGCCGGTGCCGGGATACGATGTGCAAGGATGTATTCCCCCGTGCGTGCCCCGGCCTCTCTCAAAAGGTCGGGCGCACGTTGGGGAAGGCGGCGGCGCAGCGCGCGATGCATCGCGGCGGCCGGACCCTCATCCATCAGGCCGGCGTCGGACGGGGGCGCATCAAGGCCCGCCGCATGCATCATCTCGTCGCGCAGCGCCGCGCCACCCGCCGTCTCCAGCACAGGGAGAAGCTGGAGCACGGCATTCGGTCCGATCCGGCCCTCATGGCCGGATTGGGTGTCTTTCATCAGGCGTCTTCCATCTGCTGGTCGCCGCCGCCGCAGACGCGCACGTCAGCCGCCGCATCGCCCTGGGGCATCTTGAAGCTGTCATCCTTGGACTGGCGCCGGGCCTTGGCCTGGGCGGCGCGGTCGGCGTTGGACTCCCAGTCCTCGACCTGCGCCTTGGCGGGCTTGCGGGACATGTCGAAGTCAAACTTGACCTTGTCCTTCGACTGCGGCCCCCAGTAGTTGTTCTTGCCAAGGTCGTAGAAGGTCCGGCCAACACCGGCCTTGAGGAACGCCTTCAGGCAGCCCAGCAGGTAACGACGGCGGAACCCGGTGCCGCGCCACGGATAGTGGAACAGCGCCTTGCGCATGTAGAACCGGCGATAGTTGTTCATCGTGCGGTCCAGAAGTTCCGCGCGGTCCATCGCCTCGGGCTTCATGATCGGGTTCACGAAGTTGTAGCGGGAGTAGTCGAACACCTCGACCTTGTTGTGCAGCTCCTGGAAGAGCGGCGTGAACGGCCACGGCGTGTACATCGCCCAGTTGGCGAGGTCGGGCTGCCAGTCCCAGCAGAGCTGGAAGGTCTCTTCCAGCGTCTCCGGGGTTTCGTTGTCGAGCCCGACGATGAACTGCGCCTCGGTCAGGATGTCGGCGTCGCGCAGCAACTGGATCGCGCGCTTGTTGTCCTCGACGCGGGTTTCCTTGTTGAACTGGTCGAGTTTGAGCTGCGCCGCGGCCTCGGTCCCCAGCGAGATGTGGACCAGACCCGCCTTGCGGTAGAACGGCAGAAGCTCCTCGTCGCGCAGGATGTCGGTCACCCGCGTGTTGATGCCCCATTTCACCTTGTCGGGCAGACCGCGGTCGATCAGTTCCTGACAGAAGGCGATGAACTTCTTGCGGTTGATGGTCGGTTCCTCGTCGGCGAGGATGAAGAAGCCGATATCGTGCTTCTCGACCAGTTCCTGGATCTCGTCGACCACCAGTTTCGGGTCACGGATGCGGTAGTCGCGCCAGAACTTCCACTGCGAGCAGAAGGAGCAGGTGAACGGACAACCGCGCGCCATGTTCGGGATCGCAACCCGGCAGTTCAGGGGCTCATAGATGTATTTCTTCCACTCAAGGATATCCCAGTCGGGCTTGATGGAATCGACGTCCTTGACCGTGGGCGCCGCGGCGGTCGAGATGATCTCGTCCCCATCAAGGAAGGCAAGGCCCTTGATGTCCCGGCGGCAGTCCGGCCAGTTACCGTCGCGCACAGCGTTCATCAGTTCGACGATGATTTCCTCGCCCTCGCCCCGGCAGATCACGTCGATCCACGGCGCCTCGGACAGGACCTGCTTGAACATGAAGGTGGCGTGGATGCCGCCAAGCACGCGCAGCGCGTTCGGGACTTCTTCCTTCGCGATTTCCAGCGTGCGTTCGGCCGCATAGATCGAAGGCGTGATCGAGGTGGTTGCGACCACGTCGGGCTGCAGCGTCTTGAGCTGCGCGCGCAGGTCGTCCTCGGTCAGGTTATCCGTCATCGCGTCGACGAAGTGGATGTCGTCATACCCTGCCCGCCGCAGAGAGCCGGTCAGATACGCGACCCAGGCCGGCGGCCAGGTTCCGGCGATCTCGGCCCCGCCAGAGCGGTAGTTGGGATGGACAAAGCAAATTCGCATGGATCGACTCCCCGTGATTTGCGGGCGAACATGACACATTGCCTGTCAAGCCAACTTGACACATGTCAAATCGGTGTAAGGAATGTCGGGCGGCCCTTGGTGGCCTTTTCCGCCGTCCCGAACAGCCCTCTTTTTCGCGAAGTCTTTACAGTTGCTCGGGCATACCCCCGGGCGACGCTGGCGGACGGGCAAGGAAGGGCAATCCCTTGAACGACAGACGATCCCTTGTGCTGGGCCTGCTTTGCCTTGGCCTCTGGTCGGCGGTCGTCCTGCATCGCGTCTGGGGCAACTGGGCCGACGATCTTGCGGCGGTCTATATGGCAGGCCACATGATAGCGACGGGGCGACCGGAACTTGTCTACGTGGTCTCCGCCGACAGCTTCGTGAACACCACGCCGAAGGTCTGGCAGGCCGATCTTCAGGCCCTTGGCGCGGGCAAGCAGCCTGCGTTCCCCTATATCTACCCGCCCCTCTGGGCGGTCCTCGTTGCCCCGCTGACAAAAATCATGGGCCCGCTTGCCTTCTTCAACCTCGCGGCCACGATCCTGATTCCGATGCTGGGGTTCGGCGTCTGGCTGGCCTGGCGTCTTGTCCGTAGGGCCGTGGCGATCCCGTTCTGGCAATGGGGCCTGTTCTCGGCCCTGCTGCTGCAGACCGGCGTGATTCCGGCCTTTGCGCTGGACCTGATGCAGCCACAAATCGCGGTGGCCGTCCTGTGCCTGCTGGCGGTGGAGCGGATGGCGTATGGGCGCGACAGGGCGGCCGGGCTTGCGCTTGCGGTGGCCACCGCGCTCAAGCTGACACCGGCCGCATTGCTGTTGATCTTTCTCATTGAACGCAGGTGGCGAGCCATCGCCGCATTTGCGCTGGCCACGGCCGGGTTCTGCGGGGGAAATCTGTTGCTCGTCAGTCCCGCGCTGAACGCGGCCTTCCTCGACACGCTGTCGACGATTCGCGGCACCATGGTGCTGAGCGGGGTGAACTTCTCGGCCAATTCGGCGCTTTACGGCCTGTTCTATGCTACCGGCCTGATCCCGCCAAATGACAGCGCCATGACGAATGCACTCGTCCACAACCCGCCGGCCCTGATCGGCCTGATCTCGAAGACGGCGCTTCTTGCCCTGCTGGCGGCATCGCTGGCGGCCGCCCGGCGCATCGCCGCGGCCTGGCGGCCGGTCTTCCTGCTGTTTCAACTGACTCTGCTTCTGGGTCTCTTCGGGCCGTTCAGTTGGGCCCACTATTTCCTGCTGCAGGTTCTGCTTGCCCCGGCCATGCTGGCGCTACCGAACCCCGCCCTGCGCCTGTCCCTGGCGTTTGCGACGCTTTGTTTCGGCAGCGTCGTGGCCCTGGTCAAACTGCAGAACCTTCCCCTGCCCGGGATAACGGCGGCCTCGGTCGCCGTGGGAACGCTGCTGTTGCTGGGGCTTGTCGTTACGCGCATGGCCGCCCGAACATCACCACGGCCCTTCCCGGGCGAGTGAGCCCTTGCACCCCAAACGCGCTTGGCTATAACCCGCAGCAATTTGCCATTCCGGGGGACGGCCCAATGCCGAAAAGAACCGATATCAAATCCATCATGATCATCGGCGCGGGCCCCATCATCATCGGGCAGGCCTGCGAATTCGACTATTCCGGCGCTCAAGCCTGCAAGGCGCTGAAGGAGGAAGGCTACCGGGTCATCCTCGTCAACTCCAACCCCGCCACGATCATGACCGATCCGGGGCTGGCCGATGCCACCTATATCGAGCCGATCACCCCCGAGGTCGTCGCCAAGATCATCGAGAAAGAGCGCCCCGACGCGCTGTTGCCCACGATGGGCGGGCAGACCGGCCTGAACACCTCGCTGAAGCTTGCCGATATGGGCGTGCTGCACAAATTCGGGGTGGAACTGATCGGCGCCAACCGCGCCGCCATCGAAATGGCCGAGGACCGCAAGCTGTTCCGCGAGGCGATGGACCGGATCGGGCTGGAAAACCCCAAGGCCACCATCGCCAACAACATGGAAGAGTGCATGGCCGCGCTGGAACATGTGGGCCTGCCCGCGATCATCCGCCCGGCCTTCACCCTTGGCGGCACCGGCGGCGGGGTCGCGTACAACCGCGAGGAGTTCGAGCATTTCTGCCGGACGGGCCTTGATGCCTCCCCGGTCGACCAGATCCTGATCGACGAAAGCCTTCTGGGTTGGAAGGAGTTCGAGATGGAGGTCGTCCGCGACAAGGCGGACAACGCGATCATCGTCTGTTCGATCGAGAATGTGGACCCGATGGGGGTGCATACCGGCGATTCCATCACCGTGGCCCCGGCACTGACGCTGACCGACAAGGAATACCAGATGATGCGCAACGGCTCTATCGCCGTGCTGCGCGAAATCGGGGTCGAAACCGGCGGGTCGAACGTGCAATGGGCGGTCAACCCCGCCGACGGCCGGATGGTCGTGATCGAGATGAACCCGCGGGTGTCGCGGTCGTCCGCCCTGGCCTCCAAGGCCACAGGGTTTCCGATTGCCAAGATCGCCGCGAAGCTGGCGGTCGGCTACACGCTGGACGAGCTGGACAACGACATCACCAAGGTGACGCCTGCCAGCTTTGAACCCACCATCGACTATGTCGTGACGAAAATCCCGCGCTTTGCGTTCGAGAAATTCCCCGGCGCCAAGCCGGAACTGACCACCGCGATGAAATCGGTGGGCGAGGCGATGGCCATCGGCCGAACCGTGCATGAGTCCTTCCAGAAGGCGCTGGCCTCGCTGGAAACCGGGCTGACGGGCTTCGACGAGATCGACATCGACGGCGCGCCCGACAAGGCGCAGATCGTTGCCGCCCTGTCGAAACAGACGCCGGACCGGCTTCGGACCATCGCGCAGGCCATGCGCCACGGGATGTCGGATGACGAGATTCAGGCCGTCACCCATTTCGATCCGTGGTTCCTGGCCCGTATCCGCGAAATCGTGGACGCCGAGGATATCGTCCGCAAGGACGGACTGCCCGTGACCGAGGATGGCTTGCGCCGCCTCAAGATGCTGGGCTTCACCGATGCACGGCTGGCCACGCTGACTGGCCGGGACGAGGATCAGGTGCGCCGCGCCCGCCAGAATTTGGGCGTGACCGCCGTTTTCAAACGCATCGACACCTGCGCGGCAGAGTTCGAGGCGCAGACACCCTACATGTATTCGACCTATGAGACCCCGGTCATGGGCGATGTGGAATGCGAAGCGCGCCCGTCCGACCGAAAGAAGGTCGTGATCCTGGGCGGCGGGCCGAACCGGATCGGACAGGGGATCGAGTTCGACTATTGCTGTTGTCATGCCTGTTTCGCCCTGACCGATGCGGGGTACGAGACGATCATGATCAACTGCAACCCCGAGACGGTCTCCACCGACTACGACACCTCGGACCGGCTCTATTTCGAGCCGCTGACCTTCGAGCATGTGATGGAGATCCTCAGGGTCGAGAAATCCCATGGCACGCTGCATGGCGTGATCGTGCAGTTCGGTGGCCAGACGCCGTTGAAGCTCGCCAATGCGCTGGAGGCGGAAGGCATCCCGATCCTCGGCACCTCGCCTGACGCCATCGACCTGGCCGAGGACCGGGAACGGTTCCAGGCGCTCGTGCACAAACTGGACCTGAAACAGCCCAAGAACGCCATCGCCGCGTCGGCGGAAGAGGCATTGAACGCCGCCGAAAGCATCGGCTTCCCGCTTGTGATCCGCCCGTCCTACGTTCTGGGCGGCCGTGCGATGGAAATTGTCCGCGACATGGGCCATCTGGAACGCTACATCGCCGAGGCGGTCGTGGTCTCCGGCAAGTCACCCGTGCTTCTGGACAGCTATCTCTCCGGCGCAACCGAGGTGGATGTAGACGCGCTCTGCGACGGCAAGGCCGTGCATGTGGCCGGCGTGATGCAGCATATCGAGGAAGCGGGCGTTCATTCCGGCGACAGCGCCTGTTCGCTGCCGCCCCACAGCCTGCCCAAAGACATCGTGGAACAGTTGAAGCACCAGACCGAGGCGCTGGCACTGGCCCTTGGGGTCGTCGGCCTGATGAACGTGCAATTCGCGGTCAAGGACGGCGAGATCTATCTGATCGAGGTGAACCCGCGCGCCAGCCGCACCGTGCCCTTCGTGGCCAAGGCGACCGACAGTGCCATCGCCTCTATCGCCGCGCGGCTGATGGCGGGAGAGACGCTGTCGGCCTTCCCCATGCGCCCGCCCTACCCCGCCGATGCCGACCCCGACACGCCGCTGCCGCTGGCCGACCAGATGTCGCTGGCCGACCCGAACATGCCGTGGTTCTCGGTGAAAGAGGCGGTGATGCCCTTTGCCCGCTTCCCCGGCGTCGACACGCTGCTGGGGCCGGAGATGCGCTCCACCGGCGAGGTCATGGGCTGGGACCGCTCCTTCCCGCGCGCATTCCTCAAGGCGCAACTGGGGGCGGGCACGGATCTGCCGAATGCGGGCAACGTGTTCTTCTCGATCAAGGATGCCGACAAGACGCCGGAGCTTGCCGAGACCGCGCGCCTGTTGATCGATCTGGGCTTTTCGATCCTCGCCACCCGCGGCACGGCAGCCTTCCTTGCCGAAAACGACATCGCGGCGGACGTTGTGAACAAGGCCTATGAGGGCGGCCGCACCATCGTCGACGTCATGAAGGACGGGTTGGTGCATCTGGTGATCAACACCACCGAAGGGGCGCAGGCGGTGTCCGACTCCCGCTCCATGCGCGCCGTCGCCCTGATGGACCGGATCCCCTATTTCACCACCGCCGCCGCGGCCCATGCCGCCGCGCTGGCGATGAAATCCCGCGAGGACGGTGAAATCGGCGTGCGGAGCTTGCAGGGGTGAGGCCGAGAGATAAGGCTGGAAGCTGATCGTCCTCCTAGGCGCCAGCAATGGCTTTGACCGAACAGGTCGCGATATATATAACCGGGGCAGATTCTTCTTATCGCGGGATACTATCCTTCAATCATTCAGGGTATTCGGCCCGGTCTGCGGGGTTTCCTTGTCAGAATCGCTAATCTCCCGCAAAATACGGGGTGATGTTTGTTGGTTGCCGCGTGTTTTCTGGTGACTACTTCTTGAAGCGCTTGTTTGCAAACCTCACCTTTTGGGATTGCCATGCCAGACGCTGTTCGCGCCGAGACAACTGAGGACGGCCTAGAAATCGTACTCACCCCCCTCCAACTCGCAGCACTTCTGGAAGGGGAGACGATCGAAGAAGAAGCTACCCTTTCAACGCGTCTTTGGGGCGTTGCAGGAGCTTTGTTTGGCGCGGTTGAACTCATTGGTGGGGCCGCACTCCTCCTTGTCCCCGAGCCCACAACGGTAACCAAGATCGCCGGTGGAACACTTGCCCTGCATGGCGCCGATACCATCGGCACGAACGTCTACCAGGTGGTGAGTGGAAAGACACGAATGACGCTCACAGCGCAGACGGCAACCGCTGCGGCCGAATTGATGGGCGCCGATGAAAAAAATGCGCGGACCGTCGGACTCGTCGTCGATATTGCCGTTCCGCTGGCGGCGGGTTTTGCAGGAATGCTTCGGGCGGCCGCGATCCGCGGTGGCACCATCACGCTGAAAGCCTCAGAAAAGGCCGGGGGGCATGCCATCGCGCGCCACGTCGGAAAGAGCGACGCTGAGTTGCTGCAGCGCCTTTCACAACAGCGGCGCATTCGGGCCGCATCGACCTTCCGGACGCTGAGCGAAGCGGAGAAAGCAGTCGCCGCCTGCCTAAGGCAGAACAAGGCGGCAATTCAGACTTGGGCAAAGACTGCGTCTGTCGGAGAACCTCATGGTTTCGAGGTCGCACTTGGAAAAGTAATCGGGCGGGGAGTGGTGCGGGGATCGCAAACCGCACAGGAAATGTCCAAGATCCGCGTGGTGCTGAAGAAGGAGATCGTCGGCAACAAACCCTATTTCATCCTAACAGCCTTTCCGATTCCATGAGCGACTACCCCGAACTCCAAACACTCATATCGGGGTGGTTCCATCAGGATTTCGATATCGAAGGCGAAACCGTCCCAGAAATCGTTGCGGCCTATGCACGAAGCGTTCCGGCATCGCGCCATGTCGCGCTGATCGAGGAAATCGATTCGTTCATCAGAGACAATGCCGATGGGCTCGATATGGCCTTTGAGAAGGCATTCTCACCCGACATCGACGCAAGAGCGTTCAGCGGTTCCACGCTCAATTTCCTGTCCGACGTCAAGGCGCAACTCCGTTAGGGAAGAACTACGCTCTTGAAGAAGTCGTAATTCCGACGGATCGGACTCGCCGCGTTCACATCACGCAACGTTCCGCGCCTCTCAAAAATGCGTGTTTTTGACGCAGTTGAGCCGCTGTGCTAACCTTTTTTGAACGTCCGCGCAACAATCTTGCGCAACGGAGGTTCAGATGGATCAGTACCCACCCTATACCCGAGCCGAGCGCCGCTCCGATGCGGTTGTTCATGTGACCGGCCTTGCCGTCGTTGCGATGGGCGTGCCGGTCCTGATGGTCCTTGCGATCCTGTTCCGGGGCGACGGCGCCGCGATCCTCGGCATCACCGTCTACGGGCTTGCGCTTTTCGCGATGATCGGGTTCTCGGCGCTCTATCACATGGTGCAGCATGCCCGCTGGACGCCGATCTTCCGGCGCCTCGACCATGCCGCCATCTACTGGAAGATCGCCGGCACCTATACGCCGTTCACCCTGCTGTCGGGCGGTCAGGGCGCCACGCTGGTGGCGGGCCTTTGGGCCGCGGCCTTGACGGGAACCGGCCTGCGCGTCTTCGTGCCCAACCGGTTCAAGGCGCTGAACATGACCCTTTACCCCGCCATGGGATGGGCCGGGACCATCGCGGGTTGGAGCCTGTTTGCAACCCTGTCCCCCGCGGTCATGACACTGATCGTCACGGGCGGCGTACTTTATACCGTCGGCATGATGTTCTTCCTTTGGGAAAAGCTGCCCTATCACAACACGATCTGGCATATCTTCGTTCTGGTCGCCTCCGTCGTTTTCTTCGCGGCCGTGACGACCCACGTGATCCAGACGGCCTGACGCGACGAATTCGCTTACGCCGCTGCGCGCACCTGTTGCTATACTGGGGCGGGAGGCGATGCGATGCGGACAGTCCTTGGGATCGTGACGGTGGTGCTTGCGGCGGCGGCGCTGTGGGGTCTCAGCCGCGACTTGCTGCCACCGAAGGAAATGCGGCTTGCGGCGGGCGCGCCCGGCAGCGGCTATCATGCCATCGCCGAACGCTATCGCGACATCCTTGCCCGGGACCGGATCACGCTGGTCATCGCCGAAAGCTCCGGCTCCATCGAAAACGCTGCGCTGCTGGCCGCCGGAGCCGTCGACGCCGCCCTTCTGCAAGGCGGTGTGGACGCGCCGAACGATGTGGAATCGCTGGGCGCCGTGTTTGTCGAACCGATGTTCTTCTTCACCAGGCCCCGCGCCGACCTGCCCGGCAATCCGGGGCTGTGGCGCGGCGTGACCATCGCGACAGGCGCACCGGGATCCGGCACCGCCGCCGCCTTTGACGGGTTGGAACACGCCCTTGGCCTGGCACCGGGCGCGGTAACCCGCATCGCGCTAAGCGGCAGTGAGGCGGCAGACGCGCTATTGGCCGACGCGGTCGATATGGCCGTCTTCGTCGCGCCCGTCGATGCGCCCTATCTGGCACCGCTCTTTCAGGACGATGCGGTTCGGCTTCTGCCGCTTGACCATGTGACGGCGCTGTCGCGGCGGATGCGCCAGACGCAGGTGATCACCGTGCCAGCCGCGGCCATCAGTTTCGATCCGGTCGTGCCACCGGTGGATGTGCAGATGCTGGGCATGGTGGCGCATCTGGTGGCCCGGGACGATCTGCACCCGTCACTGGTCGACCGCCTGGTCGAGGCCGCACGCGAGGTTCATTCCGGTGCCGACGCGATCACCCGGGCGCGGGACTTTCCCGCAGCCGATGATGGCCCGTTGCCCATCGACGCCTATGCCCGCACCCTGATCGAGGAAGGCCCAAGCCGGTTGCAGGACGTGCTGCCCTATTGGGTCGTGGCCCAGATCAACCGGTTCGCAATCCTGCTGCTGCCGCTGGTGTTCATCGTCGTGCCGCTCTTGCGAACGTTGCCCGGCGTTTATGGCTGGCAGATGCGGCGGCGGGTGTTCCGCCACTATCCCGCGATCCGCGCCATCGACATGCAGGCGCGCACCGCCCGGTCGGTCGAAGAACTGAAGGACCTTGAGGCGCAGCTTGAACGGATCGATGTCGATGTCGCCCGGCTGACCCTGCCCCCGCCCTATCGCGACCGGGCCTATACCGCGCAACTGCATATCGATCTTGTCCGGCAAAGGATCGAAATGCGGATGGATCGGCTGAAAGCAGCCGATCCAGTTTGAAATTTGGCCCAATTGTGGCATGATCCCGCGCATTCGGGGGCGGAGTACAATCCGGACGAACCGGCGCCGCCCCGGCAGAGAGGCAGTGAAATGAGAACACTCGCGATTGCAGCCATTCTGGCTGCGTTGTCCGTTCCCGCGTCGGCAGGGCCAATTGAGCGCGCCTGCCTGCAATCGGACCGGCCGGGGGCGTCGCGCGGGCTGTGCGGCTGCATTCAGGAAGTGGCCGACCTGACGCTCAGCCGTGGCGATCAGAATCGGGCGGTCAAGTTCTTCCGTGACCCGCATCAGGCGCAAGAAGTACGCCAGTCCGACCGCCGCAGCGATGAACGGTTCTGGCAGCGCTACAAGAAATTCGGCGCGACCGCCGCGAATTATTGCGGCTAGTCCAATGGGCGGCGCGCGTCAGGTCTATGCGCCGCTGAACACGCTGAAGGCCCTGTCGCAAACCCTGTGGATTGCGGATGGACCCTTGATCCCGTTCTACGGGATGCCGTTTCCGACCCGGATGACTGTTGTTCGGCTGACCCACGGGGAGGTGTGGCTGCATTCCCCGACTGCCCCTGATGAACGGCTGATTGCCGAGGTTCAGGCCCTGGGCCATGTCCGGTTCCTGATCGCGCCCAACGCCCTGCACTATGCATATCTGCCCGCATGGGCCGCGCGTTTTCCGAATGCCCAAGTCTATGCCGCCCCGGGCGTGGCCCGGCGGGCCGCCCGCCATGACGTCGATTTCCCGGTCCATACCCTGCTGGACGACCACGTGCCCGAGGGTTGGGCCGGGACCCTGCGACAAAAGCTGATCCCCGGCCACTTCTTCCTCAAGGAGGTCGTGTTCTTCCACGACCCGTCGCGCACGCTGATCCTGACCGACCTGATCGAGAATTTCGACACCGCCCGGATCGGGCCGCTGATGCGCCTTGGTACATGGATCGCCGGTACCCAGGCCCCCCACGGTCAAACCCCGCGGGACGCCCAGTTGACATGGTCCGACAAGGCCGCCGCGGCCCATGCCTTGCGCGAGGTTATCGCGTGGAAGCCGGAGCGCGTGGTTCTGGCACATGGCGATCTGATCGAGGACGATGTCGAGGCCCGGTTGCGGCACGCCTTTTCCTGGGCGCTCTGATCAATGGGACGGCTACACCGCCCCCGTGGCCCAGGCTTCGACCAGTTCACGTTGCAGCCGCCGCGATCGGGCGACCCAGTTGCGCCCGCCTTCGGGCCGATCCCGTTCATCCAGTGACAGTGTCGCGCGCCGGTCCATGTCTGCGGTAAAGATCGCAAAGGCCAGCTCACGGCCCGTCGCCGGGGTGATGTAGCCCGCAAGCGCCGAGACGAAATTCAGCGTCCCGGTCTTCGCCTTGATCCGAACGGGGTGATTGCGCAGCGGCTGGCCCTTCGCATCGCGCAGGTAGACCGGCTTCAGCAACTCCCGCAACTGCCCCGAGGGTGCCACCGCGACAAGGGCCCTGACCATCTCGATCGCCGAGATCCGCGACCCGTCGCCAAGGCCGGAATGATCGACAAAGCGCGCCTTGTGGGTGCCGGTCCGGCCCGCCAACCAGGCACTCATCGCCTGCGCCGAGTCCGGCAAGCTGGCCACGGCCGCGCCGCGCGCCAGCGTGGCGCTCAGCCCTACCGCCTCTGCCGTCATGTTGGTGGAGTATTTCAGCATGTCGCGCAGAACCGCGGCCAGGGGCGGGCTGTGGTTTTCCGCCAGCACCGTTCCGCGGGGCGCGACATCGGCGTCTTCCGGCGCGGGCAGCACGATCCCGTGGGACCGGGCCAGCGTCTGGAAGACCTCTGCACAGTAGACGGCGGGACGACGCACCGGCAGCCAGCGCGCCCCGCCGCTGCCCAGCGCCCCCTGCGCGACCGTCCACTCATCCACCCCGCCCTTGGAGGAATAGGTATAGACCGGCGCCGTGCGGTTCACGACCTGCATATGCGCCACGTTCACCCGGGGTGCATAGCGTTCGGCCCGCGCATCCATGGTGACGTCATAGCCCGCGCCCGCCCGTCGCCATTCGAAATGCACCCGGTTGAAATTCAGGTTCAACCCCGAGATCGCCGGGTTGTAGCCCACATGGGGCGGCTGCGTCGGATCGATCAGCGGCAGCCGCGGCAGGGCGCCGGCGTGATACAGGAACCGCCCCCGCACCTCGCGCAGGCCCGCCGCCTTCATCTGCGCGGCCAGATCGCCCAGCATGTCGGTATCAAGCGTCGGGTCCCCCCCGCCCACCAGAACCAGATCGCCGTCGAGGCGCCCGTTCTCCACCGGGCCGGTGGCAATCACGCGGGTGGCGAACCTGTGGTCCTGTCCCAGCGTCTCAAGCGCATAGATCGCGGTGATGGCCTTGGCGACCGAGGCCGGGGGCAGCCCCAGCAACGGGTTGCGCACCTGAAGGATCTCTCCGGTCGAGGCATCGGCCAAGGCAAAGGCCACCTTGCCCGACAGACCGGCCCGGTCGACCATCCAGGCCGTTTCGACCCGGCGGCGCAAATCCTCGGGCCGCGATACCGGTATCGGAGAGCGCAACAACGCCTCTGCCCCTGCGGCAGAGGCCGCACCGGCAAACAGGCCACCAAGGACGGTGCGCCGCGACCAGACCTGAACAGGCGCGCTCATGCGCGAAGTGAACCAGATCACCCCGACTCGAACAAGCCGGGAAAGTGTTAATTTTCAAGGGTGACGGGACCAGTCCCCCCGGGCCCGGATCTCCGTTGACGAGATGTCCACCATCGCCATGTTGACAAAGCACCACGCGGGCGGGGCGTGATCGATCAGGCCCGCCGCCTGCCGCCCGCGCAAACGGTAGCGCGAATAGGCAATGGCCGCCTTCGACCGTCGCGCCGCCACGCCCTGCCCCGGCCGCGCCAGAACGCCGACGGGCACGTTGTCGAGGATCCACTCCCACCGGTCCCAGCGGTGAAAGCCGGTCAGGTTGTCCGCCCCCATCAGCCACATGAACCGCACACCGGGATAAAGCGCCATCAGCTTGCCCAGCGTCGCAGCGGTGTGGCGCGTGCCGATCTTCGCCTCCAGATCGGTGATGACCACGCGCGGGTGCCGGCACACGGCCTTGGCCGCCGCGATCCGTCGCTCCATCGGCGCGGGACCCTCTGTCTTCAGCGGGTTACCGGGGCTGACCAGCCACCAGACCCGATCCAGCCGGAACCGCATCAACGCCTGCCGTGTGATATGCGCATGCCCCTCATGGGCCGGATCGAAAGACCCACCCAGAAGACCGATGCGCATGCCCGGCCGCGCCTTTGGAAAGCCCTGATACACGCGATACGGATGGCGTTACGGCCTGAACATGTCAACGAAAGATACCGGTCGCACCGTGCGTCATCTGGATCGCGGCGCCCGGCGCCCGCGACCAGAGCCGCGCAAAGCCCCCTCAAGAACGCGCATCGCAACAGTGGCCGCAGATTCCTTGGCCTGCGGTAAAGAAAAGGTTAACATTCACCACGTGCAAGGGAGGCTCCGGTCCATGAGCGGGGCGACACATTCATAAGGGGAAGATAAGATGAAGAGAATCCTGTTGGGTTCTGTCGGGACAATTGCGCTGTGCCTGCCCGTCCATGCGGCCGTGGTTTATTCCGGTTTCGACTCGGGCGCCGGGTCTTTGGCGGCGGCACCGAATGCGACAGCAGCGGCGGCGAGTTTCGCGGCCGCGCTGACATCGTCGACGGTCGTCGATTTCGAAGGTTCGCTCGGTGATTTCTCGTTCACCGCAGACGGTCTGGTTCGGAACAGCCAGCGCTGTGCTGCCGAACTTTGCGGCTACAACACAACCTCTGGCGGAAGCTACTTCCTTGAGGTGACCTATAACACAACCTTCAACTTCGCGTCGCCGATCGAAGCCTTCGGTGCGTACTTCACCGGCGTTCAGCGCGCGGATGCGACCCTGACATATACGGACGGCACCACCACAACGGTCACCTTGCCGGCCGCGGAGATATCTTTCGGCGGCACGACGTTTTTCGGGTTCACCGACTTCGGCGCATCCATCGTGTCGATTGACTATTTCACCGGGGCAGGCGGCGACTTCGTTGGCGTGGACGACATCACCTACCAGGTGAGTCAGGCCCCCGCGGTGCCGCTCCCCGCGACGCTGCCGCTTCTCGCAGCGGGCTTCGGCGCCCTTGCCATCGCGCGCCGCAAGACCTGAGCTTTCAAGCCATCCCAACACACCAAAGGGCGCCTTCCGGCGCCCTTCTTCTTTGCCGAATATCACTTCTTGTGATTGTGGGCCTCGCTGGATAGAGAACAGCGAACCCCCATGAGACTTCCCGGAGAACCGATATGGCTTCCTATCAATATGTCTACCACATGGACGGCGTCTCCAAGACCTATCCGGGTGGCAAGAAATGCTTTGAAAACATCCGGTTGAACTTCCTTCCCGGCGTCAAGATCGGCGTCGTGGGCGTCAACGGCGCGGGGAAATCCACCCTTCTGCGCATTATGGCCGGCTGGGACAAGGACTTCAGCGGCGAGGCCTGGGCGGCCGAGGGCGCCAAGGTGGGCTATCTGCCGCAGGAGCCCGAACTCGACCCCGCGCTCACCGTCCGCGAAAACGTCATGCTGGGCGTGGCCGAGAAGAAGGCCAAGCTCGACCGGTTCAACGAACTCGCCATGAACTACTCGGATGAGACGGCGGAGGAGATGGCGGAGTTGCAGGACGCCATCGACGCGCAGAACCTCTGGGATCTCGACAGCCAGATCGACATCGCGCTGGAGGCCTTGCGCTGCCCGCCGGATGACGCCCCCGTCGAAACCCTGTCAGGCGGCGAAAAACGCCGGGTAGCGCTCTGCAAGCTGCTGCTGGAAGCGCCCGACATGCTGCTCTTGGACGAACCGACCAACCACCTTGATGCCGAAACGGTGGCGTGGCTGCAGCAGCACCTGATCGACTACAAGGGCACGATCCTGATCGTCACCCACGACCGTTATTTCCTTGATGATATCACCGGCTGGATCCTCGAATTGGACCGCGGCCGCGGCATCCCCTATGAGGGCAACTATTCCGACTGGCTGGAACAGAAATCCAAGCGGATGGCGCAGGAAGCGCGCGAGGACAAGGCCAAGCAGAAGCAGCTTGAGCGCGAACTGGACTGGATCCGCGCCGGCCAGAAAGCCCGGCAGGCGAAATCCAAGGCACGTATTGCCGCCTATGAGGATCTGGCCAACCAGTCCGAACGCGAAAAACTGTCGCGCGCGCAGATCATCATCCCCAACGGCCCGCGTCTGGGCGGCCGCGTGATCGAGGTCACCAACCTGAAAAAGGGCTATGGCGACCGGCTGCTGATCGAGGATCTATCCTTTGCCCTGCCGCCGGGCGGCATTGTCGGCGTGATCGGCCCCAACGGCGCGGGCAAATCCACGCTGTTCCGCATGCTGACCGGTCAGGAACAGCCCGACGAAGGCACGATCGAATTCGGCGACACGGTGAAACTGTCCTATGTAGACCAGTCGCGCGACGCGCTCGACCCCGACAAGACCGTGTGGGAGGAAGTTACCGACGCGCTGGATATCGTTGTGCTGGGCGATGCCGAGGTGAATTCCCGCGCCTATTGTTCCGCCTTCAACTTCAAGGGCGGGGATCAGCAGAAAAAGGTCGGGCTTCTCTCGGGTGGGGAACGCAACCGGGTGCATATGGCGAAGCTGTTGAAATCCGGCGGCAACGTGCTTTTGCTCGACGAACCGACCAACGATCTGGACGTCGAAACCCTGCAGGCGCTGGAAGCCGCATTGGAGGATTTCGCCGGCTGCGCCGTCATCATCTCCCACGACCGGTTCTTCCTCGACCGCCTCTGCACCCACATCCTCGCCTTCGAGGGCGAGGCCCATGTCGAATGGTTCGAGGGCAATTTCGAAGCCTACGAGGAAGACAAGATCCGGCGGCTGGGGCCGGATAGCGTGGAGCCGAAGCGGGTGAAGTATAAAAAGTTTGCGCGGTAACGGTATGGAAAGGGCATTGATTGGACCCCCTTTCCATACCATATTGACCCATGTTCGAGTTCGACCCGACCAAAAGCGCGACGAACCGCGAGAAGCACGGGATAGACTTCGAGGCGGCGCAGGGCGTTTGGGCCGATGCCGACCGGCTCGAAATCCCGGCCCGCACCCGTGGTGAGGACAGGTTCACCCTGATCGGCCGGCTCGGCACACGGCACTGGACGGTCATCTTCACCCGGCGCGGCGACCGTCTCAGGCTGATCTCGGCCCGCCGGGCCCGGAAAGAGGAGGTGGCGCTCTATGAACGCAAAGATATCCGCTGAAGAGTTCGACCGCGCCTTCGACGAAGGCGAGGACATCACGGCCTATCTCGACCTCGACAAGGCCCACCGCCCGGGGCGCGACCCCCGCCGCGTCAACGTCGATTTCCCCGCCTGGATGGTCGACGGGCTGGACGCCCGCGCCGCCCATCTGGGCATCACCCGGCAGGCGCTGATCAAGATGTGGATCGCGGAAAAGCTGGAATGAGGGCGCGGCCCATGTCGAATGGTTCGAGGGCAATTTCGAAGCCTATGAGGAAGACAAGATCCGGGGGCTGGGGCCAGACTCGGTGGAGCCGAAGCGGGTGAAGTACAAGAAGCTTACGAGGTGAAAGTGCCTGACTGTTCTCCCCTCTCAGCAGATTGGGCAAATGCAACTGCTGCGTTTTGTGCGCTTTTTGTGGCAACATTGTCCTTGTGGATTGGTATTTTACAGTTTCGAAGAATTCAAAGGTACGATTACTGGAAGAATATATCGCAGCTAGCTCGCGAGAATAATGAATTCCTCATGAAACACGCCATCCCCGGACCAAGAACAGGCGCAGCTGCTTCTCAAGAATATCGCAGTAGAATTGAAAAGTATAAGCGCAGCCTAATCGAAGCACATGATAACCAAAATGAAACTGCGCGCACCATGCTTAGAGCTGCATTATTCAATCAAGTGACAATCGGATCGGTAGCATTTCAAGGTTCCAAGGGGATTCTAAAGAAAGCCGATTCCGAACGAGCGCGACGCTGGACAGAGGAGGTGATAAAGTGGGCGTTCAATTTTCGAGAACTAAAAGACACGCTAATGGAAATAAATACCAACTATTCGCAGCTATACGAGGATGAATTTATAAACAAATGGGTCAAGAAGCCTCTCTACGAAAACTGGCCTTCTTCTTGGGGGGCAAAGCCTTAGCTGTAACCTGTCGAAAGTTACCCCAAGGGCTCCAAGTTGCTTCGCCACCCCCGATTTCCCTTGCTTCGAATCCCCTCTTCCCGCATACAACCTTCGCGACGTTACGACTTTCGACCACTGTCTACCTTCACCGGCTGCTCAGTTCCTCGATCGACCCCTGACAGAGCCGGGCCGCTGCGATCCCCGCGAGCGGCATCAAACAAGGAGACAGACGGATGGCTACTGGCACCGTGAAATGGTTCAATTCCACCAAAGGCTACGGCTTCATCGCACCCGATGGCGGCAAGAAGGACGTGTTCGTGCACATCTCTGCCGTCGAACGCTCGGGCCTCAACGGTCTGAATGACGGCCAGAAGGTCGAGTTCGACATCGAAGCCGGCCGCGATGGCCGCGAGTCCGCGACGAACCTCGTCGCCCTCTAAGACGACCCGGCCGCGGGGCGCGTGCATCCGCCGCCCCGGGGCCCTTTGCGACCCGGTCAGATAGCCGCCCAGTCGGTGAAACGCCAGCGGGCCGGTTTTTCGCGGCGATCCTGCGCCCCCTGCATGCGGCGATTGCGATTGTCGCTCATATTCTCTCTCCTTTCTCCAAGTTGTCTGGCCTAACGCGCCAAACCCGGCCGAGGTTTCCCCGGCACGGGCAGATCGTCGTTTAACCGGCCATGGTCGGGAAATACTGACCCTCGGGCGGGAACGATTGGGCTTGCGCAAGGACCAGAGGCGTTGGTTCTATGGCGCAAAGGCCCGGCACCAACGGGCCCCGCGCGTGGCGTCGCGCAGCATGGGGAGGACGGCGCATGACATATCTGAAACGCATCCGGCGCCACGGCGTGAAGCTCGGGGGCGCGCTGGCCTTTGCCCTGGCCCTGCTGGCCGGGATGTCGCCTGTCGCGGCGGCGGTGTCCGTCCTCTCCCTTGCGCTTCTGGTCGTCGTCGTGGCGATGGCCGTTGCCCCGCGCGCCACGTTGCGGGCCGTGCTGCGGGCGCTGATCCGCAGCTTCTACCGCATCGACATCGTGGGGGAGGAGTATCTGTCCACCAGCGGCCCGGTCGTCTTCATGTCGAACCATGTCAGCCTGCTGGACGGGCCGCTGCTGTTTGCGCTGATCGGGCGGGACTGTTCCTTTGCCGTGGATACCGCATGGGCGGACAAGCCGTTCCTGAAACCCTTTCGCCGGATTGTCCCTCTCGTCCCCGTGAACGCGGTGGAGCCCGCCACGATGAAGGGTGTCGCGGCCAGCATCCGGGCGGGCGGCGCGGCAATGATCTTCCCCGAGGGGCGGCTGACCGTGCATGGCGGGTTGATGAAGATCTTTCCCGGCGCCGCGTGGCTGGTCGAGGTCGCCGACGCGCCGGTCGTTCCGATCAATATCGAGGGGCTGGAATTCACGCCGTGGTCGCGCCGCAAGACGGGGTTTCCGCGCCACCTGTTCCCGCGGGTACGGCTGCGGGTCGGGCCGCCGCGCAAGCTGGACTTCGATCCCGACCTGAAAGGGGCGGAGCGGCGGGACGCCGCCGCCGTGGCGCTCGTCAACCTGATGGAGCGGCACCGGTACGAGGCGCTGGATCGGTTCGACACGCTGCCCGACGCGCTGAGTGACACCATCGCCCGCTTCGGCTCTGGCGGCACCATCATCGCGGATGCCATGGGCAACAGCCTCAGCCGATCGCGGCTCAGGATCGGGGCGGCGGCGCTGGGCACCGAACTCGCCCGCCATACGGAGGTGGAGGAACATGTCGGCGTCCTGCTGCCCACCGTGGCCGCCGCGCCCGTTGTCCTGTTCGCGCTCTGGCGAGAGCGGCGGGTGCCCGCGCTGCTGAACCCCACGCTGGGGCCGGGGCCGGCACTGTCCTGCCTGACGACGGCAAAGATCCGCAAGGTCGTCGCCTCCCGCGCCTTTGTCGACATCGCCAAGCTGGAGCCGGTGATCGCGGCGTTTGAGGCGAACGGGGTCGAGATATTGTGGACCGAAGACCTGAAAGCCGCGGTCGGCAGGACGGAGAAACTGCGCGCCATGGTGACGGCCTCGTTGCCGCATCGGGTGGGCGTGACCCGCGACACGCCGGCGGTCATCCTGTTCACCTCGGGCACCGAAGGGGCGCCCAAGGCCGTGGTGTTGAGCCACGGCAGTCTTCTGGCCAATGTCGCCCAGTTGCGCGCGCGCACGGATGTCGGGCCCGCGGACAAGATGTTCTCGGCCCTGCCGATGTTCCATTCGCTGGGCCTGACCGGGGGCGTTCTGTTCCCACTGATCTGCGGGGCGCGCGTGGCGCTCTACCCCTCGCCGCTGCATTACCGCGAGATCCCGCATATGGCCTATATCCACCAGCCGACGATCATCCTTGGCACCGACACCTTCCTGTCGGGCTGGGGCCGCAAGGCCAGCCCCGAGGACTTCGTGACCCTGCGCGCCGCCATTTCGGGGGCCGAGGCGGTGAAACCAGCCACTCGGGCCTACTGGGCCGAAAAGTTCGGGGTCCGCATCCTGGAAGGCTACGGCACGACCGAGGCCGCGCCGGTCGTCGCCCTGAACACGCCCGCCAGCAACAAGGCCGGAACCGTCGGGCGGATCCTGCCGGGCATCGACACCCGCCTGCAAGAGGTCCCCGGCCTGCCCGGCGCGAAGCTGCTGATCAAGGGGGCGAATGTCATGCTGGGCTATTACCTGCCCGAGGCCCCCGGCGTTCTGCTGCCACCGGAGAATGGCTGGCACGATACCGGCGATCTTGTCGATCTGGACGGGCACGGATTCATCTCGATCCGCGGGCGGCAGAAACGCTTCGTCAAGGTGGGCGGCGAGATGGTCAGCCTTGGTGCGGTGGAGGCACTGGCCAACGAGGTCTGGCCCGGCGTGGCCCTTGCCGCGGTCGGTCAGCCCGACCCGCGCAAGGGGGAATGCGTTGTCCTTGCCGTCACCGAACCCGGTCTCGACCGGGCGGCCCTTGCCCAGCATGCGCGGTCAAAGGGTGTTGGCGAAATCGCCCTGCCCGCCCGGATCGTCGAGATCGAGGAACTGCCGGTCCTGGCCTCGGGCAAGACCAACTATCCGGCCCTGACCGAGATGTTGTCGGGTGAAGAGGCGGCCGCCTGACGGTCCTCCGGCCGACGCCTATTAGGGCGGCGAACGGGCCCAATAGCATTGCCGCGGACTGCTATTGTTGGACAGATGCACGAAAAGTTGTTAGGATTTCATTTACCATAAGACAGGGTATGTGTCTTTTCAGAAGGGGAGAGATCATGAAACAGCCGTTGAAGGTCCTTTGCGTTTGTGCGGGTCTTGCCGGCCTCGCCACCGCGGCCAGCGCAGCGAATATCGAGGCGCCGCTGCCCGATAACGCCTATATCACCATGGGGGGCCTCGACTGGGCGTGGGCCTATCCCTACAACTCCGACCATTCGGGTTTCGATCTGAGCTATCAGAGCGCCTATGGCTGGCGGCTCGCCACCGCGGATGAGTTGCTCTCTGCCCCGTCGCCCAGCGACTTCATCTTCGATGGCGCGAATGTGCCGCTTGGCGGTACCGACCCGATCAGCGGCGCCACGTTCCACGTGGTCGATGCCCTGCTTACGGGCGATGCGGCCTGCGCGACGCCGTATTTTTCCAGCGGCAGTTGGAACCATTGCGACTGGGGCGATGCGCCCGGCAACCTGGGTCCGGAAGGGCCATGGTGGGGTCAGCCCGGCGCCGAGACCTATGCGGAACTGCTTGTCGTCCGCGTCGCGGCCGACATTCCGGTTCCGGCAGGTCTTGGGCTGCTGATCACGGGTCTTGGTGCCTTGGTCGGGATGAAGCATCGCCGCAAGGCCAGCTGATCACGCCGCCAAATGCATTTTGCGCGCCGCCCTTTTGGGCGGCGCTTTCTTTTGCGTGAAACCGGCCTCCCGCCTGCGATAGCGCAGCTTGGCCGACCTCTCCGCCCGCCACGCGATGCCACGGATCTGCGCCACAATTCTGTAAATAAATTTACTGACAAATTTGCTCGACGCGTCACATTCTTCACAATATTCTCAACAAATCAGCGAAACGGGCTTCATTTTTTACAGAAATTGGTAAAAGCGACGCTGAGACGTTAACGCAGTATGACCTGCGCACCGGGACAGCGACAACGAGGAGACACAAGGCATGACCGATACGGCGACCACTGACGCCATCGCAACCCACCCGCCGAGCGAGGAATTCGTGAAGGGGGCCCATATCGACGCCGCGAAATACGACGCGATGTACAAGCAGTCGATCGAGGACCCGGAAGGCTTCTGGGGCGAGCACGGGAAGCGCATCGACTGGATCAAGCCGTATACCGAGGTCAAGAACACCAACTTCAAGATGGGCGAGGTGGAGATCCACTGGTTCCGCGACGGTACCCTGAACGTCGCGGCCAACTGCATCGACCGTCACCTTGCCACCCGCGGCGACCAGACCGCCATCATCTTCGTGCCCGACGAACCGGGCGACCCGGTCCAGCACATCACCTATCGTGAACTGCACGAGAAGGTGAACCGCATGGCCAACGTCCTGCTCAGCCAGGGTGTCATGCGCGGCGACCGCGTCGTGATCTATCTGCCGATGATCCCCGAAGCCGCCTATGCCATGCTGGCCTGTGCCCGCATCGGCGCAATCCACTCCATCGTGTTCGCCGGCTTCTCGGCCGACGGTCTGGCCAACCGGATCAACGACTGTGGCGCCAAGGTCGTCATCACCGCCGACACCGCCCCCCGCGGCGGCCGCAAGACCGCGCTGAAATCGAACACCGACGCCGCGCTGCTGCACTGCTCTGACAAGGTGCGCTGCATGGTCGTCAAGCATACCGGCGACCAGACCACCTGGGTGCAGGGCCGCGATGTCGACGTGCTGGAACTGATGGAGCACGCCTCCCCCGACTGCCCGGCGCGCGAACTGGCCGCCGAACACCCGCTGTTCATCCTTTACACCTCCGGCTCCACCGGCAAGCCGAAGGGCGTCGTGCACTCCTCGGGCGGCTACCTCGTCTATGCCTCGATGACGATGGAATACGTCTTCGACTATCATCAGGGCGACGTCTTCTGGTGTACCGCTGACGTGGGCTGGGTCACCGGCCACAGCTACATCGTCTATGGCCCGCTCGCCAACGGTGCCACCACCGTGATGTTCGAGGGCGTGCCCACCTACCCCGATGCGGGCCGGATGTGGCAGGTCTGTCAGGACCTCAAGGTCAACCAGTTCTACACCGCCCCCACCGTGATCCGCGCCCTGATGGGCAAGGGCACCGAATGGGTGGAAAAATACGACCTGTCCTCGCTGAAGGTGCTGGGTTCGGTCGGGGAACCGATCAACCCCGAAGCGTGGGAATGGTACAACAAGTATGTCGGCCAAGACCGCTGCCCCATCGTCGACACCTGGTGGCAGACCGAAACCGGCGGTCACCTGCTGACGCCGCTGCCCGGCGCGACCCCGACCAAGCCCGGCTCGGCCACCAAGCCCTTCTTCGGCGTTCAGCCCGTCGTGCTGGAATCCGAAAGCGGCAAGGAGATCGACGATATCGAGGCCGAGGGCGTTCTCTGCCTGAAAGACTCTTGGCCCGGCCAGATGCGCACGGTCTGGGGCGATCACGAACGCTTTCAGGACACGTACTTCAGCCATTACAAGGGCTACTACTTCTCCGGTGACGGCTGCCGCCGCGACAGCGACGGCTACTACTGGGTCACCGGCCGCGTGGATGACGTGATCAACGTCTCCGGCCACCGGATGGGCACCGCGGAAGTCGAAAGCGCACTGGTCGCCCACGCCGCCGTGGCCGAGGCCGCCGTGGTGGGCTACCCGCACGAGCTGAAGGGCCAGGGCATCTACGCCTATGTGACGCTGATGAACGATGTCGAACCCACCGACGAGCTGCGCAAGGAGCTTGAGAAATGGGTCCGCACCGAGATCGGCCCGATCGCCAAGCCCGACCTGATCCAGTGGGCCCCGGGCCTGCCGAAAACCCGTTCGGGCAAGATCATGCGCCGCATCCTGCGCAAGATCGCCGAGAACGACTTCGGCTCCCTGGGCGACACCTCGACCCTCGCCGACCCGTCGGTGGTCGACGACCTCATCGAAAACCGGATGAACAAGGCGTAAGCACCCATCCGGTCTGACTGACCCGCCGGGCGCCGAGGGGGCGCCCGGTTTCCTGCAACCGAAATGGGAGGAACGGACATGTCCGAGAAGGACTC
Source organism: Rhodovulum sp. P5 (assembly GCF_002079305.1). Lineage (NCBI taxonomy): Bacteria > Pseudomonadati > Pseudomonadota > Alphaproteobacteria > Rhodobacterales > Paracoccaceae > Rhodovulum > Rhodovulum sp. P5. The sequence continues at coordinate 3,999,967 of NZ_CP015039.1, read as the reverse complement.
CGCCAATTCCTACTGGCGCGCCAATTTGCGCCTCATCTATGTGAGCCTCGTCATCTGGGCGCTGGTCTCCTTCGGCTTCGGCATCCTGCTGCGCCCGCTTCTGGCCGGCATTCAGGTCGGCGGCACCGATCTTGGCTTCTGGTTCGCCCAGCAAGGCTCGATCCTGGTGTTCCTTGCCCTGATCTTTTTCTATGCCTTCCGGATGAACGCGCTCGACCGCAAGCACGGCGTGGACGAGGAGTAAGTTCATGGACCAGTTTATCGTCAACCTGATCTTCGTGGGCGCGTCCTTCGCCCTCTACATCGGGATCGCCATCTGGGCCCGTGCGGGCTCCACCTCGGAATTCTATGCCGCGGGCCGGGGCGTTCACCCGGTCACCAACGGGATGGCCACCGCGGCCGACTGGATGTCGGCGGCCTCGTTCATCTCGATGGCGGGCCTGATCGCCTTTGTCGGCTACGACAACTCCACCTTCCTGATGGGCTGGACCGGCGGTTATGTGCTGCTGGCGCTGCTGCTTGCGCCCTACCTGCGCAAGTTCGGCAAGTTCACCGTGTCGGAATTCATCGGCGACCGTTTCTACAGCCAGACCGCGCGCCTTGTGGCCGTTGTCTGCCTGATCGTCGCCTCGGTCACCTACGTGATCGGCCAGATGACCGGCGTCGGCGTGGCCTTCGGCCGCTTCCTTGAGGTGGACAACACCACCGGCCTTCTGATCGGCGCCGCGGTCGTGTTCGCCTATGCGGTGTTCGGCGGCATGAAGGGCGTGACCTATACGCAGGTCGCCCAGTATGTCGTTCTGATCCTCGCCTACACCATCCCGGCGATCTTCATCTCGCTGCAACTGACCGGCAACCCGGTTCCGGCACTGGGCCTCTTCGGCGATCATGTCGCCAGCGGAGAGCCGCTTCTCGCCAAGCTGGACCAGATCATCAGCGAACTGGGCTTTGCCGAATACACCACCCACCATGCCGACACGTTCAACATGGTGCTCTTCACCCTGTCGCTGATGATCGGCACCGCCGGTCTGCCGCACGTGATCATGCGCTTCTTCACCGTCCCCCGCGTGGCCGATGCCCGCTGGTCGGCCGGCTGGGCGCTGGTGTTCATCGCGCTGCTGTACCTGACGGCCCCGGCCGTGGGCGCCATGGCCCGCCTGAACATCACCTAACTGATGTGGCCGAACGGCACCAGCGGCGACGCAGTGTCCGTCCAGACCATCGCGGAAGACGAAAAATACGACTGGATGGAAACCTGGGAGAAAACCGGGCTGCTGGGCTGGGAAGACAAGAACGGCGACGGCATGATCCAGTACTACAACGACAAGTCCGAAGCCATGCAGGCGCGGGCTGCGGAAGAGGGCTGGCAAGGCAACGAGCTGACCAAGTTCAACCGCGACATCCTGGTTCTGGCCAACCCCGAAATCGCCAACCTGCCCTCCTGGGTGATCGGTCTGGTGGCCGCGGGCGGTCTTGCCGCCGCGCTCTCCACCGCTGCCGGTCTGCTGCTGGCGATCTCGTCGGCGGTGTCCCACGACCTGATCAAGGGCGCGATCAACCCCAACATCTCGGAACGCGCAGAGCTTCTGTCCGCGCGGATCGCGATGGCGGTGGCGATTGCGGTGGCGACCTATCTGGGCCTCAACCCGCCGGGCTTTGCCGCGCAAACGGTGGCGCTGGCCTTCGGTCTGGCGGCGGCCTCGATCTTCCCGGCGCTGATGATGGGCATCTTCTCGACCCGCATCAACAACACCGGGGCGGTTGCCGGCATGCTGGCCGGTCTGCTGACCACGCTGGTCTACATCTTCCTGCACAAGGGCTGGTTCTTCATCCCCGGCACCAACTCGTTCACCGATGCCGATCCGCTGCTCTTCACCGTCAAGTCGACCTCGTTCGGCGCGATCGGTGCGGCGATCAACTTCACGGTGGCCTATGTTGTGGCCGGCATGACGAAAGAGACCCCGCAAGAGATCAAGGACCTGGTCGAAAGCGTTCGCATCCCGCGCGGTGCAGGCGCTGCCACCGACCACTAAGATCGTCGGAGGGGGCGGCACCCGCCCCCTCCTTCTCTCCCGGCATTTTCCGGTGCAGAGTATCCTTTTAGGTCATATCAATCCGCACGCCGGAGACTCCGATGTCCGATCTTGAGGCAGATATCCTTTTCAGCCTGACCCAGTTCCCCCCGTTCGACGCCCTGCCGGAGGACGCGCTTGCCGCACTGGAAGGCCATGTCACCCGGTTCGTCGCGAAGGAAGGACAGACGCTTGTCCATGAGGGCGAAAAGCTGGACGGGCTGTTCGTCATCGAAACCGGCACTGTCGATATCGAAGCCGCCGATTCCGAACTGATCGCCCATCGCGGGCCCGGCGATGTGTTCGGCGAACGGGGTCTTTTGCGGCTGGGCCGCGCCACGCTGACCGCGCGGGTCAAGGAAGAGGCCACGATCCTTCTGCTGCCCAAGGAACAGTTCCACGACCTGATGGACGAGGTCACGCCCTTCGCCGCGTGGTTCCAGCGGGCCGTGCCCGGCCGCGTTGCCGGCAGCGGGGATGAGGCCGCGGGGCTGACCGCGCTGCATGTGTCCGACCTGATGACGAAGACCCCCGTCAGTTGCCCGGTCGAAAGCACCGTCACCGACGTGGCGCGCACCATGCGCAGCAACGGCATCTCGTCGGTCATCGTGATGGCGGGCGAAGCGCCTGCCGGGATCGTCACCGTCCGGGACCTGACCAACAAGGTTCTGGCCGAAGGGCTGGACGGCACGACCCCGGTTGACCGGATCATGACCCCCGACCCGATCACCATCGCGCCCGATGCGCTGGGGCTGGATGCGCTGATGACGCTGGCCGACAACAATATCAGCCACCTGCCCGTGGCCGAGAACGGCCGGATCGTCGGCCTGATCGGCCGGACCGACCTGTTCCGCCAGCAGGCTGCCACCGCCAGCCACATGATCGTGGAAATCGTCGATGCCACATCGGCGACGGAAATGGCCAAGGTCGTCACGCAGGTGCCCGGTCTTCTGGCGCAACTGGTCCGCTCGGGCGCGGGGCCCAACGCGATTTCCCGCCGGATCACCGATATCACCGACGCCATCACCCGCCGCCTGCTGGCGCTGGCCGAAGAAACGCTTGGCCCCCCGCCGGTGCCCTATCTGTGGCTTGCCTGCGGCAGCCAGGGCCGGCGCGAACAGACGGGGCAGAGCGACCAGGACAACTGCCTGATCCTCGACGACAGTTTCAAGCCAGAGCATGACGCCTATTTCGCGGCGCTGGCCAAGTTCGTCTCCGACGGGCTGAACGAATGCGGTTTCGTCTATTGCCCCGGCGACATGATGGCGACCAGTCCCCGCTGGCGGCAGCCCCGCCGGGTCTGGCGGGAATATTTCGCAGGCTGGATCGCCCAGCCGGATAACGAGGCGCAGATGCTGGCCTCGGTCATGTTCGACCTGCGCCCCATCGGCGGCACCACGGCACTGTTCGCCGATTTGCAGGCCGAAACGCTGGCGATGGCTCGCAAGAACTCGATCTTCGTGGCGCATATGGTGTCGAACTCGCTCAAGCACACGCCGCCCCTGGGGCTGCTCCGGGGCTTTGCCCTGATCCGCTCGGGAGAGCACAAGGACACCGTCGACCTGAAACTGTCGGGCGTCGTACCGGTGGTCGATCTGGGCCGGGTCTATGCCCTTAAAGGCGCGATCGAGACGGCCAACACCCATGACCGGATCGAGGCTGCGCGGGCCGCTGGCGTGATCTCGCAAACCGGGGCGCATGACCTGCTGGATGCCTATGACTTCATCGCCGAAACCCGGCTGCGCCATCAGGCCGACCAGATCGCGGCGGGCGGCAAGCCCGACAACTTCATGGCGCCCTCGTCCCTGTCGGAACTGGAACGCAACCACCTGCGCGATGCTTTCATGGTGATCAAGACCATGCAGTCCTCGGTCGGGCGCGGCAGCGGGGTGATGGGGTAAGCCATGTTCCTTGAACTGATCGCCACCTTCGTGGCCGCACTCGGGGCCGCGGGCCTTGTGATGGGGCTGAACATGATGACCGGCGGGCGCCTGCCCAAATGGCTGATGCCGGTGGCCGCAGGCGCGGCGATGATCGCCTATGCCGTCTGGTCCGAATACAGCTGGGCCGGGCGCACCGTGGCGGGCCTGCCCGAGGGTGTGGTCGAGGTCAGCCGGGTGGACGAACGTATCGCCTACAAGCCGTGGACCTACATTGTGCCCCAGACCACCCGGTTGATGGCGGCGGATGCGGGCGGCGCGGCGACCCGCCCCGATGCCCCCGCCCTACGTCTGGTCAACCTCTACCTCTTCGCCCGCTGGCAGCCGGCGCGCACGGTCCCGATCCTTGTCGATTGTGAAACCGCGGCGCGGGCGGATGCGACGGAGGCCGCCCTTGCCGATCCCGCCCAGGCCGACTGGCTTCCCCTGCCCGCAGGCGACCCGCTTGTCGTCGCCGTCTGCACGTCCCGCGAATAAGGAACCAAGCCCCATGCCGCAGAAATCGGTACTTCTGGTCGAGGACGAGGACTCCATCGCCATCGCGCTGGAATACCTGATCTCGCGGCAGGGCTATGACACCCGGCGGGTGGCCAATGGCAGCGCGGCACTGGCCGCGATGGAGGAGACACGGCCCGATCTGGTCGTGCTGGACGTCATGATCCCGGAACCCTCGGGATATGAGGTCTGTCAGACGATACGGCAGGACAAAGCATTAAAAGATGTTAAAGTCCTGATGATGACGGCGCGCGGTGGAGAGGTCGAGCGTCGCAAGGGACTGGCACTTGGGGCGGATGCATTCCTGACCAAACCCTTCGCGACCGCGGATCTGACGGCCCAGATCCGCGCGTTGCTGGGGGGAGATATGGATGCATGACCGGCTTGGGCTGAGAACCCGTTTCGCGCTTTTCTTCGTGGCGCTGGCACTGGGCGGACTGGCCGCCCTGGCAGGTGGCTTGTGGCTTGGCCACTGGCGCGAGGGCGGGCCGGTTCAGGGATATGTCATCGCGGGGCTGGTGGCGGGCTTCGGCCTGACCGCGCTGACCGCCTGGGTCGCGCTGATGTTCGATGAAAACGTCGCGCGCCCGATCCTTGCGCTGGCGGCAGAGTTGAACACCCGCGCGCGCGCCGATGTGGACGCCGATATAGATGAGGCCCCCGCCCGCTATCTGGGGGCGCTGGCGCCCGCGGCCAATGCCATTCACGACGCGCTGGGGGCCACCCGCGCGGCACAGGAACAGGCCATCGCGGAACGCACCGCCAGCCTGAACCGTGAAAAGGCGATGTTCGAGGCGCTGCTACGCGATCTGGCCGAGGGCGTGGTCGTGGCCACCCCCGACCACCGGATCATGCTGTACAACCGCGCCGCGCAGGGCCTTTTGGGCGACATCGGGCTTGACCGGTCGCTGAACGCCTTCCTGCGCCCCGAACCGCTGGCCCATGCGCTTGACCGGATGGGCGCCCGCGCCGCACGTGGAGAGGTGGAGGCCGAACGGTTCCTCGCCGCCACCGCCTGCGGCGAACGGTTCCTGATGGCGCGGGTCAGCCCGATCGCGGTGGACGGCACGCGGGTGGGCTATGTGCTGATCTTCCACGACGCGACCGAAGACCTGGACGCCCATGCCGAGGGCGATCACCTGTTCAACAGCCTGCTGGAATCCGTTCGCCGCCCGGCCACCGCCATCGGCGCCCTGTTCGACGCGCTGGAGGATGCGCCCAGCCCGCCGGCCGACACCCGCCAGAAGTTCACCCAGGCCCTGCGCAAGGAACTGGCCCGTCTGGTCGACGGCGTGAACGAGATCGCAGACCGCCATGGCGCGGCCGCCACCCGGCGCTGGCCGATGCCCGCGGTTGCGTCGGACGACATCTTCGACGCGCTTCAGGCCCGCCTGCCCGAGGACTTGCGCTTTGAAGGCGACCGGCAGTTCATCCGCTGCGACGGCTTTGCGATTTCCGAGCTGCTGGCCCGGGTGATCGACGGGCTGCGCGCCGACGGCAAGCGCTGCGATTTCGTTCTCCGGGCCGAGAATTGCGAGCGTGAGGTCTGCCTGTCGCTGGCATGGAAGGGTGACCCGGTCCCCAACGGGCAGGTCGACCGCTGGCTGCAAGGCCCGCTGTCGGGCTATGGCCAGTATTCCGGGCGCGACGCGCTGGAAGGCCACGGCACCGAGATCTGGGCAGAGACCCGGGCAGAAGGCCACCGGATCGTGCTGCCGCTGCAGCGGGCGGATGCGCCGCTGCTGACCCCTGCCGATGCCCGGCCGGAATTCTACGACTTCGCCCTGCCCCTGTCGGCCCCCTGCGATCTGGCCGACCGGCCGTTGCAGGATCTCAGCTTCGTCGTGTTCGACACCGAAACCACCGGCCTGTCGCCGCGGACCGGCGACGAAATCGTGCAGGTCGCGGGCGTGCGGATCGTGAATGGCCGCATCCTGCGGGGGGAGGTGTTCGAGACGCTGGTCAACCCCGGCCGCCATATCCCTGCGGCCTCGACCGCCGTGCATGGGATCGACGACGCCCGCGTGCGCGGTGCCCCCGATATCCGTGAGGCGGGGCAGCGGTTCCATGCCTTTTGCGAGGGGTCGGTTCTGGTGGCTCATAACGCCGCCTTCGACATGACCTTCCTGACCCTGAAGGAAAAGCAGATCGGCTGCCGCTTTGATCATCCGACGCTGTGCACGGTGCTGTTGTCCGCGGCACTCTTCCCCCATGCCAGCGATCACACCCTGGATGCACTGGCCCTGCGCTTCGGCGTCAACCTGCCGGAGGAGCACCGGCACACCGCCCTGGGCGACGCACTGGCCACGGCAGAGGTCTTCCGGCACATGATCCCGCTATTGCAGGCGGAGGGTGCGCAGACACTGAACGACGCAATCGCACTGGGCAACGAGATGCAGAGCATCAGGCGGGCGCAGAATTACTGAGGTCGCCGGGGCAAGCGTCAGACGGCGACGGGGCGCGGTTCGAACCGCTCCAGCCAGCCGGGCACCTCGCCTTTGGCCATCGGTACACCGATGGCATAGCCTTGCGCCTTGTCGCAGCCCATCTCGGCCAGCGTATCGAACTGGCGAGAGGTCTCGACCCCCTCGGCCACCACGTCCAGCGACATGCTGCGTGCCAGCCCGACGATGGCATCGACAACCTTGGCCGATTTCTCGTTCTGCAGATCGATGATCAGCGACCGGTCGATCTTCAACCCGCTGATATCCAGCATGGCCAGCTTGGAGAGAGAGGCATAGCCCGTCCCGAAATCGTCGATATGAACGGCCACACCCGCCGCGGCGATCCGCTGGATCGAGATCAACGCCTGATCGCTTTCATGCTCGATCAGGACGGTTTCAAGGATCTCGACCACGATGTCCGACGGCTTGAGACCATGCATGCGGATCATCGACATCAGGTAGTCCGGGAATTGCGGGTCGCGCAGGATACGCCCCGACGCGTTCAGCGACAGCGTCGGCACATCCCAGCCCATCGACCGAAGCTCTGACAGGGATTCCAGCGCCCGGAAAATGATCCGCCCGTCGATGACATCGATCTGCCGCGTTTCTTCGGCCAGCGGAATGAATTCGTTGGGCATGATCAGCCCCTGCTTGCCGTGGTCCCATCGGGCCAGAACCTCGAACCCGATCAGCCGGCCATCGGTACAGGAAATCTGCGGCTGGAAATAGGGCACGAACTCGCAATCGCGGAAGGCCCGGTCGAAGTCCTGTATCAAGGCATGGCGGCGTTCCAGGCGGTCGCGCATGGATTCGTTGAACGCCAGGGCAATGCCCTTGCCCGCCCGCTTGGCCTCGTAAAGCGCAATGTCGGCCTTCGTGATCAGGCCGCTGGCCTCGATGGAGTCCTCGTCGGCAAAGGCATAGCCGACACTGGCCCCGATCATGCATTCCTGATCGTCGATGATCATGGTCCGGCGCAGTTCGTCCGCGATCCGCTCCGCTATGGCCTGGGCCAGCCTGCGTTCCGACCGGCTTGAGAACGGCAGGACGATCACGAACTCGTCGCCGCCGGTGCGCGCCACGATATCGCCCTTGCGCACGATGGCCAGCATGGTGTCGCCGACCTGTTTCAGGACCGCGTCGCCCATCGCATGGCCCAGCGTGTCGTTGACCTCCTTGAACCGGTCGAGATCGACAGCCATGACGCAGACGGCCCGGCCGCTTTCCCGCCGGTCGGCCAGCAGCGTTTCCAGTTCCTCGTACAGCTTCTTGCGATTGGCCAGCCCCGTCAGGTGGTCGTGCCGGGCGGCATGATCCAGCTCCCGGCTCAGCCGGTCCAGCTCGTCGTTTCGGGTCAGCAACCTTCGGTTTTGCTCCACCACCTTGTTCAACGACCGGGTCACGGTCCGCTGTGCGGGCCAGAAGACGAAGATCGCCTCCAACACAAGGATCAGAAGCGTCAGTTGCAGGGCGAGGTGGTGCATTTGCTCCAACCGGGCTGTCCGCTCGGTCGCCTCGGCCTCGAACAGGGTCACCGCGGCGTTCAGGCTTTCCAGCAGATCGGCAATCGCCATGTCTTCCATCTGGCGCAGCACAGGCAATGCGGACGCGGGTTGATCCCGCAGCGCCAGGAACTCCTTCGACAGGCGCAGGAATTCCGCCACCTGCCGATCCAGCCGCGGCCCGTCCGGATCGAAATAAAGCGCGCGGGCCTCTGGCGAACGCAGCGCATTCTTCAGCAGCCACGCATGGCCATCCGCGAACTGCCCGACCGCTAGGACCAGTTCCGCATCATAGACGGGGTCAGGGTCTTGCACGGCATGCTCTGCCAGAAACACCACACGCTGGCTCAGCATCCGCTGCCGCCCGCTGACATTGATGGTTTCGGCGTCCGCCTCGCTGGCCTTGATGCTGTGCAGGTTCACCAGATGCGCGCTGCCCAGAAAGACCAGAATCAACCCGATTGCAAAGACATAGCGCAACCACAAGCGGCGGGGATCGGGGGCGGAGAGGAGGGAAAGGCGCACAGATCAATCTCGCGCAGGGTCAGGGTATTCCCTGTCTTGACAGAAAAGTGTTTCCCAATGGTTGCCCTTCTTGGGATCATGTCTCCGATCACGCGGGAAAACCTGCCCCTGGATGGAACCTTCATACCGGGTCAAGCCGCACACTCCCGGTCGATGGCGGCGCGCATGCCATGCTCCATCATCACCGACAGGCGGTGCGCAACGGCGGCCGACCATGTCCCATCGGCGGCCAGCGCAGGCGGCACGAGGCCCGGCAGCGCCTGCAGGGCCGTCACGATCTCTGCCGCGGTTTCGCATCCGGCGACGGTGTCGCGCAGCAACGCCTCCCTCGGGTCACGCAGGGCGTATGCCTGCCCACTGTCGCAGTAGCCGAGGACATAGCGCATCCATGCCGCCGTCGCGAAGGCAAAGGGTGCAAGGTCGGGCCCCGCCGCGTGCGCATCGCCGGCAGGGGAAAATATCCGCTGGGGCATCTTCTCGGTGCCGTCCATGGCGATCTGATAGGTCTGGTGCGCGAGATGCGGATTGGCGAACCGGGTCAGCAGAGCCTCGGCATAGGCCGCCGGATCGATACCGGGCAGCGGCGGCAGGGTCGCGGCCGCCGCCCCCATATGGCGCCGGATCAGGCCGACCAGCGCAGCATCGGCCATCACGTCACGCACATGCGCATGCCCCGCCAGAAACCCGGCATAGGCCAGCATCGAATGCGCCCCGTTCAGCATGCGCAGCTTCATCTTCTCATAGGGCGCCACATCGCCCACGAAAAGCGCCCCGGCCGCATCCCATGCAGGGCGGCCGCTCGGGAAATGGTCCTCGATCACCCACTGGGTGAACCGCTCGGTCTCTACCGCGGCCATGTCCTGCCGCCCGGTCAGATCCGCGGCCAGCGACCGCGTGGCATCGGTGCCTGCGGGGGTGATACGGTCGACCATCGTCGCGGGAAAGGCGACCTCGGTCTCGATATGGGAGACAAGGGCCGGCGCCGCCTCGCGCGCGAAATCGGCCAGCAGGCGACGCAGCATCGACCCGTTGTCCGGCAGGTTGTCGCAACACAGCACCGCAAAGGGCGGCATCCGCGCCGCCAGCCGTTGACCAAGCGCCCAGACCAGAAGCCCGGCCACCCCCGTCGGCGTATCGGGATCGGCCAGATCGGCCGCGATGGCGGGATGGGTCCGGTCGATCCCCCCCGTGGCCCGGTCGATGCCATAGCCCTTTTCGGTGACGGTCAGTGACACGATCCGGGTGGCCGGATCGCACAGGGCCTGCAAGACCTCCGCCCGGTGACGCGGCAGGGCCAGCGCCCGCGCGATGGCCCCGATTACGCGCGCCTCCTGCCCCTCCGCATCCCGCGCGATCAAGGTGTAAAGACCGTTCTGCGGCTCCAGCGCCTCTGATGCGTCCGCGCTGCGCAGGCTGACGCCGATGATCCGCCAGTCGCCGCCCCGGGCCGCAAGGGCCGCATCGGTATAGGCCGCCTGATGCGCCTTGTGGAACGCCCCCAGGCCGATATGCACGATCCCCGCCCCATGCGCCCAGGGGTCGTAAGCGGGGCGCAGCACCGTGTCGGGCAGCCCGCGGAGATCGTCCAGACGTCTCATCCGGCGGGCACCCCGGTCCGCGGCTCCAGCGCCGCGATGATGCCGCGAAGCTCGGCCAGGCCCTTCAGCCGCCCGATCGCCGGATAGCCCGGCTGCGCCTTGCGGTTCAGGTCGTCCAGAATGTCCTGCCCGTGGTCGGGCCGGAACGGAATCGACCAGTCGGCCCGACCCGCCGCCCGGCGCCGTGCCTCTTCCTGCAAAGCCGCCTCTACCAGGGCGACCATGTCCGTGTTGCCGCCCAGATGCTCGTCCTCATAGAACGACCCGCGAATATCCGCCGTTTCCCGCCGAACATTGCGCAGATGCAGGAAATGCACCCGGTCGCCCAGCCGCGCCATCATGCCCGGCAGGTCGTTATCGGGACGGGAGCCCAGAGAACCCGAACATAAGGTGATGCCGTTCGCGGGACTTTCCACAGCACCCATAATCGCGGTATAATGTTCCTCCGTCGACATGATGCGCGGAAGCCCGAGAAGCGGAAAGGGCGGATCGTCAGGATGACAGCACAGCCTTACCCCAAGGTCCTCTGCCAACGGCACGACCTGTTCGAGAAAATCGACAAGGTTGGCGCGCAGCCCGTCCTCTCCGATCCCGTCATACTCCGCCAGATGGGCGCGGACATCCTCCAGCGTGAACCGCTCCGCCGCCCCCGGCAATCCGAACACGACATTGCGCGCCAACGCGTCCGCTGCGGCAGCATCCATTTCGGCAAAGCGGCGGGCCGCGGCATCCTTGATCGCGTCGTCATAGTCTTCCGCCGCACCGGGGCGGCACAGGATGTGCAGGTCGAACGCGGCGAAATCGATCAGGTCGAACCGCATGCAGGTCGCGCCAGAGGGTCGGCGCCAGGCCAGATCGGTGCGCGTCCAGTCCAGAACGGGCATGAAATTGTAGCAGATCACCTCGATCCCCGCGGCAGCGAGGTTCTTCATGCTCTCCCGATACGCGGCGACATGGTCCCGCCAGTCGCCCCGCTGTTTCTTGATGGCTTCCGAAACCGGCAGACTTTCGACAACGTCCCAACACAGCCCCGACTCCGCCCCGTCGGTCATGCGTCCGATTTCGGCCTGCCGCCGGGCAATCTCTTCGGGCGACCAGACAGCGCCCGTGGGAACATGATGCAGGGCCGACACGACGCCCTCGGCGCCAGCCTGTCGGACATCGTCAACCGAGACCTGATCTTTGGGGCCGAACCACCGCCATGTCTGCCGCATAGACACACCTTTTCCCGAGTCACCTTTGTAAAGCCTAACAGCTTAATGAATTGCTGACTAGTATGGCAGTATGGTAGCTTTCCTCACGAAAGGGGGGGAATCATGCAGATGGATACCGCGATTGCCTGCGCGCTCGATCCCGACCGGCAGATCACGCCCCAGATCTACCAGTTTCTTCACGACCGGATCATCCGCAACGAGTTGAAACCCGGCGACCAGATCTCTGAGTCAGAGATCGCGCGGAACTGCTCCGTCAGTCGCCAGCCCGTGCGCGAGGCGTTTATCAAGCTCGCCGATCAGGGCCTTTTGTGGATCCGCCCGCAACGCGGCACCATCGTCAGCCGCATCACCTATGATGCCGTGCTGGATGCGCGCTTCCTGCGCGAGGCGTTCGAGGCCGACATCGTCAAGGTTCTGGCCCGCGACCCCGACCCCGCCCTGATCACCGAACTGCGGGCGCAGATCATGGCGCAAAAGGCCATCGGCAAGGCCGCGCCACGCGACTTCATCGACCTGGATGAAAAGTTCCACCGCACCTTTGCGGAAGGTGCGGGCAAGGGCGGCGCGTGGAAACAGATCGAGGGCCTCAAATCCCAGATGGATCGCGTGCGCTATCTTTCGCTTGGCGATCTGCCTGTGCGCAACCTGATCGGCCAGCATGAGAATATCGTCAACCTGATCGCCGCGGGCAATGTCAGCGGCGCAGAGGCCGCGATCCGCTCACACCTGCGCGCGATCCTGCACGACCTTCCGGAAATCACACTGGCCCATCCGGAGTTTTTCGAATTGCCAGCCGGCGGCATTCCAACGTCGGACAAAAAACCCATCGAAGGAGGAGAACGAGAATGACAAAAGCCTGGAAACTGTCAGGGCTTGCCGCGGCCCTTGTCGCCAGTCTTGCCGCCGTCCCCGTCGCCGCGCAGGACATGACGCTGAAGCTTGGCCATCTCGCGAACGAGGACAACCCCTGGCACAAGGCCAGCGTGAAATTCGGCGAGGAACTGGCCGCCCTGACCGATGGGCGCATCGTGGTCGAGGTCTATCCCAACGAAAGCCTCGGCAAGGAAATCGACCTGATCAACGGCATGCAGCTTGGCACGGTCGACATGACGATCACCGGCGAGTCCCTGCAGAACTGGGCGCCGATGGCCGCGCTTCTGGCCGTGCCCTACGCCTATAAATCCATCGAGCATATGGACGAGGTCGCCAGCGGCGAGATCGGCGACCGGATCGAGGCGCAGATTGTCGAGCGCGCCCAGATCCGCCCCATCGCGTTCTTCGCCCGCGGCCCGCGCAACCTGACCTCCAACCGGCCCATCGCCCATCCCGACGACCTTGACGGGCTGAAGATGCGGGTGCCGAACGTGCCGCTGTTCGTCGATGTCTGGAAGGCGCTGGGCGCCCAGCCCACCCCGATGGCCTTTTCCGAGGTCTTCACCTCGCTTCAGAACGGCACCATCGGTGCGCAGGAAAACCCGCTGGCCCTGATCCGCTCTGCCAATTTCAACGAAGTGCAGAGCCATGTGAACATGACCGAACATGTGCGGTCGTGGATCTACCTCACCATCGCCGAGATGACGTGGAACAAGCTGTCGGACGAGGACAAGGCCGCCGTGATGGAGGCCGCCGCCCGCGCCCAGGCCTATGAACGCGGCCTGTTCGAGGACAGCATCGCCGCCGACCGCGCCTATCTGGAAGCCAACGGCATGACCTTCGTCGAGGTCGACGGCCCGGCCTTCGCCGCCAAGGCAAAGGACGCCGTGCTGGCCAATGTCAGCGACGAAATCAAACCGGTCGTCGAAGGGCTGTTTGCCGAATAAGGCAGACGCCCTTCGCGGGGTCGGCATCGGCTCTCTCCCCCTCCTCCCGATGCCGACCCGAAAATTGTGTGAAGGCAGACAAATGCCGCGTATGGAACGTTTGATCCAACTGGTCGTGCGTGTTGCACGGCTTGGGGTGGGCCTTGCCTTTCTGGTGCTGATCGCCGCCGTCCTGATCCAGGTCGTCGGGCGTACCATCGGCAACTCCCCCGTCTGGACCGAGGAACTGACCCGCTTCGCCCTGCTGTTCCTTGTGGCATTCGGGGCGGGGCTGTCGTTTCGCACCGGCGACATGGTCAATGTCGATGTGGTCTGCGAACAGTTGCCCGGCCGCTGGCCATGGCGGCTGCGCCTTCTGTCCGCCATCGCGACGGGTGGCATCGCGCTTTATCTGCTGCCCTTTGCGTGGAAATACGTCTGGATCGGCCGCATGCAAAGCTCCCCCGCATTGGGGCTGAAGATGAGCTATGTGCATTTCAGTGTGTTCCTGCTGCTGAGCCTGCTGGCCCTTTTCGCCCTGTTGCGCGTCCTTGGCATGCTCAGCGGCGCCGAGGACGGGTCGCCCGAGAAGCCGGAGGAACTCTGACATGGAGGTCTGGGTCCTTTTCGGGCTGTTCGTCGGCGGGCTGGTCCTTGGCATCCCCGTCGCGATCACGCTGGGCGTCTCATCGCTGGGCTATCTGCTGCTGGCAGGCATCCCGCCCGTTGTGATGCCGCAAAAGATGTATGCGGGCATGGACGTGTTCGTACTGCTCTCCATCCCCGGCTTCATCCTTGCGGGCAACCTGATGAACCGCGGCGGCATCACCCAGCGGATCGTGCGGTTTGCCAATGCGCTGGTGGGCTGGATCCGCGGCGGGCTGGGCCTGACCAATATCGCCGCTTCCATGCTGTTCGGGGGCATCACCGGCACCGCGGTGGCCGACGCGGCCTCGATCGGGGGCGTGTTGATACCGGGAATGAAGAAAGCCGGCTATCCCGCTGATTTTTCGGCCGCCGTCACGGCGGCGTCATCGACCGTCGGGCCGATCATCCCGCCCAGCGTGCCGATGATCATCGTCGGTGCGCTGTCGGGTATCTCGGTCGGCAAGATGTTTCTGGCCGGCGCCGTGCCCGGCATCCTTATGGGGCTGGCGATGATGGTCACGGCCTATGTCATCTCCGTCCGCAAGAACTTTCCCCGACAGCCCTGGCAGGGCGTGGGCGAGGTCGGTCGCGCCTTTGGCGGCGCGGTCTGGGCGCTGGCGATGACGTTCCTGATCATCTACGGGCTGCTGTCCGGCCTTGCCACGCCGACCGAAACCGCCGTGGTGGCCAGTGTCTATGCGATGATCGTGGGCTGTTTCATCTACCGCGAACTGCCGCTGTCCAAGGTGCCTGGCGTCATCGTGGACAGCGCCGTCGCCTCGGCGGGCATCCTGACGCTGGTCGGCTTTGCCAATGTCTTCGGCTGGATCCTCGTCTCCGAACGCATCCCGCAGGCGATTGCAGCGGGTGTGCTCTCGATCACCGACAACAAGCTCCTGGTGATCCTGATCATCAACCTGCTGCTGCTTTTCGTCGGCATGTTCATGGAAACCATCGCGGCGCTGATCATCCTGTTCGTGCCGCTTCTGTCGCTGGCGCAGGCGGTGGGGATCGAGCCGCTGCACTTCGCTACCTTCGCCGTCCTGAACCTGATGATCGGGCTGACCACGCCGCCGGTGGGGGTGTGCCTGTTCGTCTGTGCCGGCATCGCGCGGCTGCCGCTGACCCCGGTGGTGATCGCGATCCTGCCGTTCCTTCTGACCAATATCGGCGTGCTTCTGCTCGTCTCCTTCGTGCCGGGCCTTGCGACCTGGCTGCCTTCCGTCGTCATGCCCTGAGGTTTTCATGGATACCCGCGTCTGCCGCCTGCACGCCCCCCACGACATCCGCATCGAAACGCTGCCCGTTGCGGCCCCCGGACCGGGGGAGGTTCTGGTCGCCGTCGGCGCGGGCGGCATCTGCGGGTCGGACCTGCATTACTACCATGACGGTGGCTTCGGCCCGATCCGGGTGAAAGAGCCGATCATTCTGGGGCACGAGGCCGCCGGAACGGTGGTCGAGGTCGGCGAAGGCGTCACCGATCTTGCCCCCGGCACCCGGGTCGCGCTGAACCCCTCCCGCCCCTGCCATGCCTGCAAGTTCTGCGATCAGGGCCTTTACAACCACTGCCTGAACATGCGCTTTCGCGGCTCTGCCATGCGGTTTCCCCACGAACAGGGCCTGTTCCGCGACCGCATCACGGTAGAGGCCGCACAATGCGTGCCCATCGCCGACGCGATCACCATCGGGCAGGCCGCCTGTTCCGAACCGCTGGCCGTCTGCCTGCATGCGGGCCACATGGCGGGCGATCTTCAGGGCAAGGCGGTGCTGGTCACCGGGGCGGGGCCGATCGGGTCGCTTTGCGCTGCCGTCGCGGCCGAGGCCGGTGCGGCCGAGATCGTCGTCACCGACCTGCAGGACCACCCGCTTGAGATAGCCCGGCAGATGGGCGCGACGCAAACCATCAACGTCGCCCGGGACGGTGCGGCGCTCGACGCCTTTGCCGCGGACAAGGGTCATTTCGACGTGGTCTTCGAATGCTCGGCCGCCGCGCCCGCCATCGCCTCGGCCATTACGGCGCTCCGCCCGCGGGGCACATTGGTGCAGGTGGGCGTGGGGGGCGCGACGCCGGTGCCCCTGAACCTGATCGTCGGCAAGGAAATCACCTTCCGCGGCACCCACCGCTTTCACGAGGAATTCGAACAGGCGGTGGCAGCCATCGGCAGCGGCCGGATCGACGTGCGCCCGATCATGTCGGCGAGCTATCCGCTGTCCGACGCGCGGGAGGCATTCGAGGCCGCGGGCGACCGCACCCGTGCCGTCAAGGTACACCTGACCTTCGACGGGGCCTGAGGCATGGCCTATCGCATCTCCCGTGACGCGCTTTGCGCCTTCGCTCAACGCCTGCTTGAAACCGGCGGCATGGAAGCTGCCAAAGCGTCTGTCGTGGCCGAGCTTTTGACCCGCACGGACGAGATGGGGGTGACGACCCACGGCACCTCGCTCATCCCCTACTACCTGCCGGAACTGAAATCCGGCGCCATGACCGCGACCGGCATCCACGAGGTCGTCACCGACACCGGCGTGACGATGGTGTGGGACGGCAACTATCTGCCCGGCCACTGGCTGATGACGCAGGCGCTGGACACCTGCATCCCCCGCGCCCGCGACCACGGCATCGTCACCCTTGCCCTGCGCCGCAGCCATCATATCGGCTGTCTCTCGACGCTCACGCGGATAGCTGCCGATCAGGGCCTGGTCTGCCTGATCGCCACCTCCGACCCTGCGGGCGCATGGGTCGCCCCATATGGCGGGGTGGAGCCGGTACTGACCCCGAACCCCTTTGCCATCGGTTATCCCGGCGGCGATCATCCGGTGCTGATCGACACCTGCGCCTCGATCACCACGGTGTCGAAGATGCGCGAACATATCAACACCGGCACAAGCTTCGCCCATCCGTGGATGCTGGATGGGCAGGGCCACGCCACCGCCGACCCCACCGTCGTCAAGGCCGACCCGCCGGGCACGATCCTGCCCGTCGGGGGTCTGGACCACGGGCACAAGGGCTTCGCGCTGGCGCTGATGGTGGAGATGCTGACCCAAGGACTGGCCGGGCACGGCCGGGCCGATCATCCCACGCGCTGGGGCGCCAATGTCTATCTGCAGGTGATGGACCCGGCGGCCTTTGGCGGGGCCGATGCCTTCGCCGCGCAGGTCGGGCACCTGAACGACCGCTGCCGCACCAGCACCCCCGCCCGCCCCGACGCGCCCGTCCGCATCCCCGGCGACCGGGTGCAGGCCGCCCTTGCCGCCGCCGCGGCGGACGGCATCGTGCTGCCGGAGGAGGTCTGGACGCGGCTGCGGGCCTGCGCGGTCGAGATGGGCATTCCCCTGCCCGATGACGACAGCACCCCAACGCGGAAGGACACGCCATGAAAACCCCGCTGACCGGGATCCTGCCGGTTGCCCCCACGCCCTTCCACGACGACGGGCAGGTGGACGAGGACGGCATGCGCCGGGTGCTCGACTGCATGATCGATCAGGGGGTCGACGCGATCTGCATCCTCACCAACTATTCGGAACAGTTCCTTCTGTCCGATGCCGAGCGCGACTTGCTGATGCGCGTCAGCCTTTCCCATGTGGCAGGCCGCGTGCCGGTGATCGTGACGATCAGCCATTTCGCAACCGACATCGTGGTGACCCGCGCCAAGGCCGCGCAGGCGATGGGCGCATCCATGGTGATGATGATGCCGCCCTATCACGGCGTCGGGCTGGTCCCGTCCGAAACCGGGATCGTCGAACATTTCCGCGCCGTCAGCGATGCGATTGCGATCCCGATCATGGTGCAGGATGCGCCCCTGTCCGGCGTATCGCTGCCGGTGCCGCTGCTGGCCCGCATGGCGCGCGAGATCGAGCATGTCAGCTATTTCAAGATCGAAACCCCCTTTGCCGCCGACAAGCTCTCCGCGCTGATCGAGGCCGGCGGCGCGGATATCGTCGGCCCCTTCGATGGAGAGGAGGCCGTGACGCTGCTGGCCGATCTGGACGCGGGCTGCACCGGCACCATGACCTCTGCCCTGCAACCGGAGATGATCCGGCCCATCGTGACCGAATATCTGGCGGGCAATCACGACGCGGCGCTGGCGCAGTGGAAGCTGTGCCTGCCGCTGATCAATCACGAAAACCGCCAATGTGGCCTGCGCGCGGCCAAGACCGTGATGAAGGCCGGCGGCGTCATCCAGAGCGATCATGTCCGCCACCCGCTGAAACCGATGTCGGAGCGCACGAGGGCCCGGCTCTTGCAGCTTGCCGGAGAGCTGGACCTGATCGCCCTGAGATGGGGTGAATGAGCGAAGCCCGGGCTGCGGTTCAAGCCCACGGACGACGGCGGTCAGGAGAGGATACCTGCGGCGCCGGCGGGCCAACAGCCCCGCCAAGACACGCGGATGCGGCGGGTCGGGGTCAAGGATCAAGTTCAGCTTCGCGCAAGACGTAGCATAACTTGATTGTATGGAGCGCCGCACCGGATAGAACGCGACAATCGGCCAAAGCCAGAGGGAGGGGAAGGTGCAGACGCAACCGGCACAGGCGGGCTCTAACGTCAGCCTTGAACAACGGGCATGGGCCATCCGGCGCAACGCGCTAAGGATGGGAGAGGTACAGGGGCAGGGCTATATCGGGCAAGCGCTGGGTGTCGCCGATGTGCTGGCCGTGACCTATTTCCACGCGCTGACATACCGCCCCGGCGACCCGGAGTGGGAGGGGCGCGACCGTTTCTACCTGTCGATCGGGCACTACGCGATCGCCCTTTACGCGGCGATGATCGAGGCCGGAATCCTGCCCGAGGACGAGATCGAAACCTATGGCATGGATGACAGCCGCATGCCGATGTCGGGCATGGCGGCCTATACCCCGGGGATGGAGATCACCGGCGGCTCGCTTGGCCACGGTCTTGGCATCGCGGTGGGGGCTGCGCTGGGGTTGAAGCGCAAGAATAACCCCGCCTTCGTCTACAACATGCTGTCGGACGGCGAACTGGGCGAGGGGTCGACGTGGGAGGCGGTGATGTCCGCGGTTCAGTGGAAGCTCGACAACCTGATCGCCATCGTCGATTTCAACAATCAGCAGGCGGACGGGCCCACGACGCAGGCCCTGGCCCAAGTGCCCGAGGCCGCGAAATGGGAAGCCTTCGGCTGGCATGCGCAGTCGGTGGACGGCAACGACATCCCCGCGGTGGTCGCCGCCTTCGACACGGCGCGCACCCTGACCGAGCCGAAGCCGCGGGTGATCATCTGCAACACCAAGATGTGCAAGGGCATCCCGTTCCTTGAGGAGCGCGAGATCACCCATTTCATCCGCGTGGAGGCCGACGAATGGGCCAAGGCGCTGGCCATTCTGGACGAGGACAAACCGCAATGAGCACCGGAACCCTGTCCCGCCGCCGCTCCAAATACACGCCCCGCACCGTGCCGGTGTCGGAGACCGGCGAAAAGCTGACGACCTCTGCCATGATCGCCTCGCTCGACGCCGAGGGGCGCGAGACGGTCGCCGCGCCGTTTGGCGAGGCGCTGTGCGAGTTGGCCGCGAAACGCGACGACATCGTGGGCCTGACAGCGGACCTTTCGAAATACACCGACCTGCATGTCTTCGCCAAGACATACCCCGACCGGTTCTACCAGATGGGCATGGCCGAGCAGGTGATGATCTCCGCCGCGGCCGGGCTGGCGCGTGAGGGGTTCACACCCTACGCCACCACCTATGCCGTCTTCGCCTCGCGCCGGGCCTATGACTTCATCTGCATGGCGATTGCCGAAGAAAACCTGCCGGTCAGGATCGTCTGCGCCCTGCCCGGCCTGACCACCGGATACGGCCCCAGCCATCAGGCAACCGAGGATCTGGCGATCTTTCGCGGCATGCC
The DNA here is from genome assembly GCF_002079305.1 of Rhodovulum sp. P5. NCBI lineage: Bacteria > Pseudomonadati > Pseudomonadota > Alphaproteobacteria > Rhodobacterales > Paracoccaceae > Rhodovulum > Rhodovulum sp. P5. Next base: position 3,979,873 of record NZ_CP015039.1, on the reverse strand, counting down.
GAACCTGACCGTCATCGATCCCTGCGACGCGGTCGAGATCACGCAGGCCACCCACGCCATCGCCGATCTTGCGGGCCCCGTCTACATGCGGCTGCTGCGCGGCAAGGTGCCGAACGTGCTGGGCGAATACGGCTATCAGTTCGAACCCGGCAAGGCCAAGGTCATCCGCGATGGCGGCGATGTGCTGTTCATCTCGTCGGGCTTCATGACGATGCGGGTGCTGGACGCGGCAAAGCGGCTGGAGGCAGACGGCATCTCTTGCGGCGTGCTGCATTCCCCGACCATCAAGCCGCTGGACGTGGCGACCATCACCGCAGAGGCCGCGAAGGGCGGGCGGCTGGTCGTGACCGCCGAAAACCACTCCATCACCGGGGGGCTGGGAGAGGCCGTGGCAGGCGCCCTGATGCGGGCGGGCGTGCATGTGCCGTTCCGCCAGATCGCCCTGCCCGATGAATTCCTCGACGCGGGCGCGCTGCCGACGCTGCATGATCAATATGGCATTTCGGTCGACGCGGTGACGGCGTCGGTCAAGTCGTGGCTGTGAGGGGACGCGCATGAAACTGTTGGATGGAAAAACCGCCATCGTCACCGGGGCGGCAAGCCCGCGGGGCCTGGGCAAGGCGACGGCGAAGATGTTCGCAGAGCACGGATGCCGCGTCGCGATCCTCGATCTCGATGCGGGCCAAGCGCAGGCCGCCGCGGCCGACCTGCCGGGCGAGGGCCATATGGGCCTTGCCTGCGACGTTACCGACAAGGCCGGGTGCGATGCCGCGGCGACGGCCGTGATCGCCGCCTTCGGTCAGGTTGATGTGCTGGTGAACAATGCCGGGATCACCCAGCCGCTGAAGCTGATGCAGATCGCGCCCGAGAACTACGACGCGGTGCTGGACGTGAACCTGCGCGGCACGCTTTACATGAGCCAGGCGCTGATCCCGCATATGCGGGGGCGCAAGGCGGGCTCCATCGTGAACATGTCGTCGGTATCGGCCCAGCGCGGCGGGGGCATTTTCGGGGGGCCGCATTACTCCGCCGCCAAGGCCGGGATCCTCGGCCTGACCAAGGCGATGGCGCGGGAACTGGCGCCCGATGGCGTTCGGTCGAACGCGATCTGCCCGGGCTTCATCGCCACCGACATCACCGCCGGCAAGCTGACCGACGAGATGCGCGCACAGGTGCTGGCGGGCATTCCCATGGGACGCGCGGGCGAGGCGGACGATGTCGCAGGCTGTGCCCTGTTCCTCGCCTCGTCGCTGTCGGCCTATGTGACGGGATCGGAGGTCGATGTGAACGGCGGATCGCTGATCCACTGAAACGCCCCGGGACGGACGGTGAAAAACCCGTTCGTCCGCGCCCCCCTCCACACCGATCCTGCCCTTGCACATCTTTCGGGCAGGACCACATCTTGATATGCCCGGCCATTCCGTACATATTTCCCACTACATTCGGGAACGGAGAACCATTTCTTGGCCCGCATTCTTATCGCAGATGACGACGCGGATTACCGAACGGCCTTTTGTAGCGGTCTGGATGCCCTGGGGCACAAGGCCGTGGGCGTCGCGCAGACCGATCAGGTCGAACCCGCCCTGGTTGCCGGCGATCCGCCCTATGACATCGTCTTCCTTGACGTGATGATGCCCAATGGCAGCACCGCGGCGCTGTTGCAGCGCCTGTCGGAGTCCCAGCCCGACCTGCCCGTGGTGATGATCACCGGCCGGCCGGAGCTAACCCGGTCGCCGCTTTTCAAGAACGGCATGCGGCTGGCCGATGCACGCGTGGGCAAGACCGCCACGCTTCGGGAACTCGACGACCTCGTTCGCTCGCTCACCGGCGATTGAGCGGCACCGCGGCGCCCTGACTGAAGTGTGCCGCCGATCATGTCCGACGCATCGTCGGCACGGCCGACAACCCATCGGCCCGACCCGGTGCCTTCAGTGAAGGATCTGCGCGGTTTGCAGTTCGCAACTCGCGACGGCCCGGCGCACGGCGTTCAGGAACACCGTGCGTTCCAGCGGCTTTGCCAGAACGATGTCGCCCGGCGCGCAGGTCCGGCGGGCAACGACGGTGTCCGACGGATAGGCCGACAGGTAGATCGCCGGAAGGTTCTCGATCAACTGCCGGGCCGCCCAAACGACATCATTGCCCTGCATGATCCCCGGCATGACGATATCGGTGGCGATCAGTTCCGGCCGCAGGCCACCGCCGATCATCGCGACGGCCTCATCCCCCGAGGCGGCCCGATGCACGTCATAGCCTTCGGCCAGCAGCCAGTCGGTGACGATCCGGCGCATCCGGCGGTCGTCATCCACCAGAAGCAGCCGGGCCGACGGCTTTGCCCGGCCAAGCATCTTGTCCGATGTCGCGCGCTCCTGCCGCCCCGGCTCGCAGGCGGGAAGCACAAAGCGGATCTCGGCGCCTTCGTCGGGGATGATCTCGCTCAGCAGCAATCCGCCGAAATGCCGGATCAGCGAGTAGAGCGAAACGAAATTCGTAGACGGCATGAGCGACGACGCAAGATCGGTCTCGGGGTCGTCCACCTCGGCCTGCACACCGCTGGTATCGCGGCTATCGCGGACGGCGACCTGAACATAGGGCCCCGGGGACAGGCCATGCCGTTCCGCCTGCCGCGGGTCAAGGCAGGTGTTTTCCGCCCGGATCTCGATCTCTCCGCCTTCGGGCAGGCAATCGATCGCGTTCAGCAGCAGTGTCATCAGGGCAATCTTCATGGCAGAGGCGCCGGCCACGCAATCCTTCAGCCCCGCGTCGACATTGACCGACAGGTCGATATTCTCGGGGGCGGAGCGGCGAATGGTGGCCTCGGCATCCCGGACGGCGGCTTGCAGATCGATCTTTTCGGGTTTCGACACCCCGCCGAAGGCCACGCCCTGCAGGGCGCGCACAAGGGACTCCATCTCTTTCGCCGCCTCCTGCGCGTCCGCCAGAAACATGCGGTTGCGCAGCGACAGCGGCGTCTGGGACAGCAGATCGAGGGCCGCGATCACCACCGACAGGGCGTTGGCACTGCGATGCGACATGCGCCCTGCAACGGTCGTCATCGTGGCGAAGTTGCGCGCCGTGGCAAACGCCTCTGCACTCAGCCGTTCCGCGGTGACATCGCGCAGAAACCCCAGAGAGACCGGCCCCTGCAACGGCGCCACGAATTCCTGCAACCACCCGACCTCGCCCGACTTGCGCTGAATGCGAAAGGCAAGCCGCCCGCCCTCTCCGCTGTCAAGGAGCGCGCTTTTCGCGGCATCGGCAATGTCGCGGTCCTGCGGCAGGGTCCATGCCGTCCAGTTGCCCCGGGCCTCTGCCACCTCCTCCGAGGTCGCGCCCAAGAGGGCCGGCAGATGCGGCTCAAACCCGAAAGAACCAGTATCGCGGTTGAAAATCCAGTGCGCCACGCCGAGCGAGCGTGCCAATTCCAGCGAGAGATGAGACGTCCCTGCGGACATCGCCTCTGAAAAGTCTTCCCCGAAACCGCCCGGATCGGAGAACACAAACCTGCCCGTTTCAACCTTTGGCATGCGATGTCTTTCGACCCACTCGCGATTTAGGTGTCCCCGGCGGGGCCATTGGCAACTAAGGTAACAAAAAGGAAACACGTTTACGAATCAAAATTCGCCGGGGACAAATTCCGCATGTGGTCTCGGACAATCGACCAAGGCACCTTGTCCGCACGATGTCCGATTGCTGCGGTCGGGGCGTCCGCCGGCGGTCTGGATCCGCTGCGCCGCTTCGTCGGTGCCCTGCCCCGCGACATGTGCTTTGCGGTGATCGTGCAGCAGCACCTGCCGCCCTTTCAGCCGTCGCACCTTTCGGATCTGCTGGCCAAGGTCGGCAACCGGCCGGTTGAAACCGCGGCCAGCGGCGTGACCCCGACATGCGGGCATGTCTATGTCGTGCCGCCGGGAATGGTGGCAGAGGTCATCGCGGGCCGGATCGTGCTGACCGCCGACGAAAGGCGGCCGTCCCCCCATCGCCCGATCGACACCCTTTACACGTCGCTGGCCGAGGATCTGGGGCCATTGTCGGCGGGTGTCGTGCTGTCGGGCGACGGGGCAGACGGGGCGGCGGGGCTGGTCGAGATCAAGACGGGCGGCGGCATCACCTTCGCCGAACCCACCGCCGAGGCACAGTTTCCCGCGATGCCGGAAAACGCGATTGCCGCGGGCGGTGTGCGCCATATCCTGTCGGCCGCAGAAATACCGCGCCTGCTGCAGGCGGCGTTCCGGGCGGCCCCGGCGCCGGGCCTTTCGAATGACGAACCTGCCCTGTCCGAAGGCGCGGCGCACCTGCCGGAGATCGTGGATATCCTGCGCACCATGACCGGCCGGGACTTTTCACGCTACAAGACCGGGACCCTGTCCCGCCGGTTGCAGCGTCGCCTTGTCGAACAGCGCGCCTTTGGCGTCGACCGCTATGTCCAGCGGCTGCGCAACGATCCGACCGAGGCCCAGGCGCTGGCCCGCGATTTCCTGATTGTCGTCACCAGCCTGTTCCGCGACCCAGACGCCTTTGAGGAGGTGCGCAACACGACGATTCCGCGGCTGCTGTCCTCCGGCAAGGGCAGCTATCGGATCTGGAGCGTGGGATGCGCCACCGGGGAGGAAGCCCACACGCTAGCCATTCTCTGGCAAGACGCCCTGAAACGGGCCGATCCGACCTGCGATTTCCAGTGCTTTGCAACCGACGTCCAGTCCCGCCTGATCGACCGGGCGCGGCGCGCCCGCTATGGCGCCGACGAGATCGCCAATGTGCCCGCGGACCTTGTCGAGGGCAGTTTCGAGATCACCGCGCAGGGCTATCGGGTACGCCCCGAGATCCGCGAACGCTGCGTCTTTGCGGTGCATGACCTTCTGGTCGATCCGCCGTTTTCGGAAATCGACATGGTCAGCTGCCGCAACCTGCTGATCTATCTGCGCCCAGAGGCCCAGCGCGAGGCCCTGACCCGCATCCATTTCTCACTTGCCCCGCGGGGCGTTCTGATGCTGGGCTCGGCCGAAAGCACGGCTCAGGCCGAGGGGATGTTCGAACCCATCTCGGAAGAATACCGGCTTTTCCGAAAGGTGGAGCGCGACCGCCAGCATGCGGTGCATCTCAGCTCCAACATCGTGACGAAGGGCCCGACGCAGCCGGGCGATCTTTTGACGGTGTCGGGGCCCCGGCATGCCGAGGACATTTCGTCCCTTGCCGAACACGCCTATGTTGCCGCCTTCGCCCATCCCTTCCTGCTGGTCTCGCAGGACAACTCGGTTCTTTATGTTTCCGAAGGGATGGCGCCGCTGCTGAGGCACGAGGGCGGCACAATCACCGCAAGCGTCGAACGGCTGTTGCAGCGCGAATTGCGGGGCCCCATCCTGTCAAGCCTGCACGAGGCGCGCCAGAGCGAGCAAGAGGTCGTGCGCCCCGGCGTCCGGGCAAGTGTGGATGGCCAGACCCACCGGTTCGACCTGGTCGTGAAACCGGCCAGCAAGGGCGCCAGCATCGTTGCGCTGCTGCCCCGTTCGGCCCCGAATGCGCCACAGCAGCAGGAAGACCGACAAAGCGGCGACGACCCGGAAAGCGCGACCCTGCGCCGGGACCTGGCCGAAGCGCGCGATGTCATCGCCGAGGCCGAGATCCGCCATGCCGAGACCATGCAGGGCCTGATCGAAGCCAACGAGACGCTCATGTCGATGAACGTCGAACTCAAAAGCTCTCACGAGGAACTGGAAACCTCGCGCGAGGAACTGGAGTCGGTCAACGAGGAACTCAAGACCGTCAATGCGGAACTGAAGGAAAGCAATTTCGAACTGCTGGCCGCCCGCAACAACATGAACAACATGCTGTTGCGGACCGAGGTCGCGCTGCTTTTCCTCGACGGGGAGCTGAACCTGCGCCTGTCGACAGAGGCCGCCCGGGACCTCTATGCGATCCGCGACTCCGACTGCGGGCGCCCGTTGTCGGAACTCAGGGCCCATGTCGACTATCCCGGGATCGAAGAGGACGCCCGCCGCGTCATGCGCACGCTGACAGCCCATGCGCAAGAGGTGCGGACCTATGACGGAACGCGCTGCTTCATCGCGCGGATTTCCCCCTACCGGACCCTCGACGACCGGATCGATGGCACGGTGATCGCCTTCGTCGACGTGACCGAGCAGAAGCAGGCGGAAATCGAACTGCGCGCGCAGGCCGCCACGATCGAACGGCAACTTGCCGAACTGGAGGCGTTCTATGCCGAGGCGCCGATCGGGATCAGCCTGCTGGATTCCGACTTGCGCTACCTGCGTATCAACAACGCCATGGCTGCGATGAACGGCGCGACACCGGCGGCCCATATCGGCCACACCTTGCAAGAGATGGTCCCCGGGATCGGTATCGACGCGACGCGCCAGATCGACGGGGTGCTGCGGACGGGCAAGCCGGTGCGCGGCAAGGAACTGGTGGGCACGACCCCGGGCGACCCGGATCGCGAACGCACATGGCTGGTGGACTATTTCCCTGTGTCCACCAGCGACGGCGCCTTTGCCATCGGCACCTGTGTGACCGACGTGACCGAGCAACGGGATTTGCAGCGCAAGCTGGAAGCCAAGCAGGAGGAACTGGACGCCGCAGAGGCCCGCCTGTTCCGCCTGTTCGATGAATCGCCCGCCATCATCGTCGTCTTCGAAGGGGCCGATCACGGATGCCTTTACGCCAACGGGCGCGCCAAGTCAGAGCTTGGCTTCGACCCCGTCGGCATGACCGTTGCCCAGATCTTCCCCAATCTCGCCAAGCGTGGCGAGACGGCCGTTTTCGACCGGGCCTTCCGGTCAGGCAACGCGGTGATCACCCCGGAACTCGTCCCGATGGCAAGCCGCGAGGCCGGACAGGCGACCGAACGTATCTTCAGCCGGGTGCTGCAACCATGGACGCGCGCCGACGGATCGGTTGCCGGGGTCATGGTCATGGCGCAGGACGTCACCGATATCGCCGCCGCCCGCAATCTTGAAAAGGATGCAAGGCGGGAGATCGAGCAGATCCAGAACTCCGTCCCCGCCTTCATCGCGACGCTGGACCGGGCGGGAAACCTGCGTCACGCGAACGAGTATGCCTGGAACCTGACCACAGCGCGCCCGTCGGAGGAACTGGGCAGACCCTTCTGTGCGGGCCGCTGGTGGACCAAGGAGGCCGCGGATCTTCTGCGCCAAAGCCTGGCGGAGGCGACCGAGGGGGTCGAAAAGGGGTTCGAGGCATCGATTACCGCGCCGGACGGCCGGGCCGTGCAGGTCGATGTGCGTATCGCCCCGCATTTCAACCGCGGGCATGAGATCACGGGCTATTTCGTGACCGCGCTGGACGTGACCGACCGCCACCGGGCCGAGGCGCAGCAGATGCTCCTGTTCCACGAATTGCAGCACCGGCTGAAGAACACGCTGGCACTGGTCATGGCGATGACGGACTTCACCAGCGACTCCGCCGAAACCAAGGAAGACATGACGCGGGCGCTGCAAGGGCGGCTGAACGCGATCCGGCGCAGCATGGAGCGACTGACCGACAGCGACTGGGAGGGCCTGACCCTGCAGGAGATCGTGTCGAGCGAGGTCGAGGCGCTGATGCCAGAGGCGCATTTCAGCCTCGACCTGCGGACAATCGATTTCACCCTTGAACCGTCCCGGGCGCTTGCCCTTGCCTTGGCGATGCACGAACTGGCAACGAACGCGCTGAAACACGGGGCGCTGACATCGCCGAACGGCCGTGTCGCGATATCGGCGGGCACCGAGGACAGCGGCGGCACCTGCGTTCTGCACTGGGTCGAAACCGGGGGGCCGGCGCCTGCCGCGTCGGATCGAACGGGCTTTGGCACGTTTCTGCTGAAGACCCTGCTGGCCGCGGATCTGGGGGGGCAGGTCACGCTGGACATGCCTGAAACGGGCCTGACATGCACCATCCGGTTTCCCGTCGATCCGCCCGGCGAAAACTGACAGGTGGCAATGATGGCCAGGGTTCTGATCCTCGAAGACGAAGCCGTGATCGGCGCGCATCTGCAGATGATGCTGGAGCGCGCGGGGCACGAGATGATGGGCTATCACAACAGCTGCGACAGCGCGCTGGCCGCCTTGGCACTTGCCCGCCCCGATGTCGCGATCCTAGACGTCAGCCTGCGGGGCAACGGCACCAGCGAGACGGTTGCCGAACGGCTGGTCGCGATGGGCGTGCCGTTCCTGTTCCTGTCGGGGCGTCCGCCGGTGGCCGTTCCCGCGCTTGCGGCCTATGCGGATGCGCCGTGGCTGTCGAAACCGACCGATGCGCAGCGGCTGATCGCGACGATTTCAGAGTTGCTGGGGCCGTGATCCCGGGCCAGCGCCTCAGACCGACGCGGGGGCGACAAGTTCGGCCCCGGCATCCAGCGGCTCGATCCGCAAGCCATACCGCGTGGCAAGCCGGGCGACATTGGCCTCATGGGCATCGGCCTGACCTGCGATCCATGCCAGAAACCGGCGCACGGCGCGGCGGTTCAGATGCCGCCCCGGGCAGAGCGCCCAGTAGGCCGGAAAGGCAAGAACCGGCAGATCGGGCGTGACCGGGACAAGCCGGCCCGCCGCGACCTCGGCCGAGGCCAGCGCGAGGGATTCCAGCACCACACCGGCGCCGTCCACGGCAAGTTGAAGGGCCATGGAAGAGCGGTCCATCAGGATCGCCTTGCCATTCGCGGAGGTCTTCAGACCCATGCGCCAAAGCCAGAAATCCCATTTGCAAAGCGCACGGGAACTGTCGATCAGACGGGCGTGGGCGAAGCGGTCGCTGTCGCCCTCCGGCCCGGTCGCGGCAAGGTAACCGGGGCTGCACAGCGGCAGGACATGGTCCTTCAGCACCGGCTGGACGTGATAGCCAGCCCAGTCGCCGGTACCGTAGCGGATATCCAGATCCATCAGTTCGCGCTCGAAATCCGTCGGGTCGGGGGCGGCGTCGACGCGCAGTTCCCAATCGGGATTGCGATGCACGAAATCCGACAGCCGCGGCCCCAGCCAACGCACCCCGAAACTGGGCGTCACCCGCAGGGCCAGCCGGTGGGTGTCGGGTTCCTGGGTCAGGTGGCGCTGCGCATCGCGCAGCATGCGGATCGCTGTCGCGCTGGCCTGAAAAAGCTGCTCGCCTTCCAGCGTCAGGGCCAGCACACGCCCCTTGCGCCGGAAGAGCTTTACCCCGATCTGCTGTTCCAGAAGCTTGATCTGCTGCCCCACGGCCGAGGCCGAGACCGACAACTCCTCGGCCGCGCGGCCCAGCGATCCGCGCCGGGCCACGGCTTCGAAATGCAGATAGGCGTTGAGGTTCGGCCCGCGCGCCATCGACCTGCCCTATTGTGCCGCCACGGCCTCCTGCCGCTGCTGGCCCAGCCCCTCGATGCTCAACTCCATCACGTCGCCGGGGCGCAGGAACCGCTGCGGCTTCATCCCCATGCCAACGCCCGAGGGCGTACCGGTGGCGATGATGTCGCCGGGCTGCAACGCCATGAACTGGCTGAGATAGGAGACGATCTCGGCCACCGAAAAGATCATGTCATCGGTGTTGGAATCCTGCACGACCGCGCCGTTCAGCGCCAGTTTCAGCGGCAGGTTCTGCGGGTCCGGCACCTCGTCCGCCGTGACCAGCCACGGACCTGTGGGGCCGAAGGTCGGCGCGGACTTGCCCTTGATCCACTGCCCGCCCTTCTCGATCTGGAACTCGCGTTCGGACATGTCGTTGATGACGCAATAGCCCGCGACATGGTTCAGCGCGTCCTTTTCCGAGACATACAGCGTCTCGCGCCCGATGACGACGCCGAGTTCGACCTCCCAGTCCGTCTTGACGGAGTTGCGCGGGATCACCACCGGGTCATATGGCCCCGACAGTGCCGAGGTCGCCTTGGAAAACACGATGGGCTCTTTCGGCGGCTCCGCCCCGGTCTCGGCCGCGTGCTTGGCATAGTTCAGCCCGATGCAGAAGAAGTTCGGCACCCGCGACAGGCAGGACCCGGTCCGGCCCGGGTTTTCCACCGGCGGCAGGCTGTCGACGTCAACGGCGCGCAGCTTGTCCAGCGCCGCAACGGACACGGCCTGCCCCGAAAGGTCGGGCACATGGGCGCCGAGATCGCGCACCGTGCCCTGCCCGTCCAGAATGCCGGTCTTCTCGGACCCGGCCTCGCCATAGCGCAAGAGTTTCATGTCGTTGGTCCCTCTTCCTGAGAATGGATGCCCGTGGGCCGGCCCGATCTAGCCGGCCTTCGTTCCGGGCTCCTTATTGTCGTTTTCGGCTTCGAAAAACTCGCGCACATTGAGCAGCAACCGGTCCAGATGCACCTGAAGCTTTTCCTGTGCAAGGTCGGGGTCGCGCGCCTCAAGCCCCGCCACGATGGCGGCGTGCTGTTCGACAACGGTGTCCCGCGATCTTTGCCGGTTGGCCGACAGGAACCGCGCCCGCCACATCCGCGCGAGATAGGACATATGCGTTTCCGCCAGCGCCGCATTGTGGGACGCACCTGCGATTGCGATGTGAAACCGCATGTCGGCCTCGAACCGCTCGATATCCTCCAGCGTCTCGAAATTCTCGGCGATATGGCGCTCCGCCACGCGGATCGCCGCCAGATCCTCATCGGTTGCATGTTCGCAGGCCAGCCGCACCGACAACAGCTCCAGCGCGCTCAGCACGTCGATGGCGTCCTTCACCTCCTTGAGGCTGAGCTTGGCGACGACAGGACTGCGCGCGGGGCGCAGGATCACCAGCCCCTCATTGGCAAGGATGCGGATCGCCTCGCGCATGGGGGTTCGACTCACCCCCATCTCAAGCGCGTTGTCGCGTTCCTTGATCGGGGCACCGGCCAGAAGCTTGCCGCGGAGGATCTCGCGCCGAAGGTGATCAGCGATTTCTTCCGCGCGGCTCTTTTCTGCCATCCATGCGTGCCCTTGTTCCGAAATTCCATGCCCGTTCAGGGTGTTGCCCGGCGGGCGCCAGACTATGCCAGCCCAGATCTGGTATACCAGAACTCGTTGATTGTCGAGATTGGCTTTGCTAGCGTTTTGCCCACGATGGTATACCAAATTCAAGGGATGCGCCAAGACACCCATCGACCACGGCGAAAACGGGAGGATACGCCAATGACCCTGAACTGCTTTCTGAAGACCACCGCACTTGCGGCCCTGACCGCCGCGGGCGGCATGGCCAACGCGCAGGATGTGACCCTGCGCATCCAGACCCATTACGCGACCGAACACCCCTCGGGCAAGCTGGCAGCGCAATTTGCCGACGATATCGAGACCATGTCCGGCGGCGAGATCGCCATCGAGATCTTCTTTTCCTCGTCCGTCGTCGCCTCGACCGAAACCTTCGACGCCGCGATCAATGGCATCCTCGATTGCGACATGACCAGCGGTGCGTACCAGACCGGCAAGAACCCCGCCTTTCAATTCGTGGGCGACATCATGGGGGGCTATGACACGCCGTGGCAGCAGTTGAGCTGGCTGTACTACGGCGGCGGCTACGATGCCGCGCAGGAGCTGTATAACGCGCAAGGCATGCAACTGATCGGCTGGTGGCTTTACGGTCAGGAGTCCCTGTCCTCTGCCAAGCCGATTGCCGGGTTCGAGGATCTGAAGGGATGGAAGTTCCGTTCGCCCCCGGGGATGGAGACCGAGATCTTTCAGGAACTGGGCGCCTCGCCCATCGTGATGGACTTCACCGAGATCTTCACCGCGCTGGAAACGGGGATCATCGACGGCGCCGATGCCTCGGGCCTTTATAACAATGTTGGTCTTGGCCTTTATGACATCGTCAAGCACGCCACCTATCCGGGCTTCCATTCCATGCCGTCGGACCACCTGGCCTGCAACAAGGATGTGTGGGACGGCCTGTCCGAGAAGCATCGTCGGATCATCGACACCGCCATGCAGAAACTGACCCTGCACACCGCGCTGTCGAACGAGAAGAAGAACGCCGAGGCCGCCGCCGAACTGACGGCCGCCGGGGTCACGCTTTACGACTGGTCGGCCGAGGATCGGGCCGAGTTCCGCAAGGCGGCGCAGACGACATGGGACCGCTGGGCCACCAAGACGCCCGAGGCCGCGGCACTGGTGAAAAGCCACAAGGCCTATCTTGGCCAGTTGGGCCTTCTGGCGTCTGACTGAGCCTGCCGTCCAGCCCCTGCCAAAGACCTGAATTCAACGGGCGCGACCGGACAAGTCGCGCCCGTTGTCATCTGCGGCACCACCGTCGCGGCCACCAGGAATCGCGCCCGGCCCGGGGGCAGCACACCCTTTCGTTGCAGGCGCACCCAGCGGTTTCGTTCGCCGGCCTACATGCGCCCTGCGACCGCCCGGCATATACGCCGCCCAACGCACGGAGTCGTCTTCCCAGCACCGCATTTCGAACGACATTCGGCAATTTGGTATACCAAAACTGTTGATCGCCTCGCGGACCTTCGGTTAGCCTCTCGGAACAAAGAAGATCACCGGGCGCGAAACACGGGCCCAAACGACCGGGGCACCCGCCCCATTCTGGGAGGAAACGAGATGAAGCTGACAACCGTACTGACATCGGCCGCCGTTGCCGCTGTCGCCGCCGTACCGGCGCTGGCGCAGGATGTGACCCTGCGTATCCAGACGCATTACGCGACCGAACATCCCTCTGGCAAACTGGCCGCGCAATTCGTCGACGACGTGCAGACCATGTCGGGAGGCGAGATCGCCATCGAGATGTTCTATTCCTCGTCCGTGGTCGCCACGACCGAGACGTTTGACGCCGCGATCAACGGCATCCTCGACTGCGACATGACCGGTGGCGCGTACCAGACCGGCAAGAACCCCGCCTTCCAGTTCGTGGGCGACATCATGGGGGGCTATGACACCCCGTGGCAGCAGATCTCGTGGCTCTACTACGGTGGCGGCTATGACGCGGCGCAGGAACTTTACAACGCGCAAGGCATGCAGCTGATCGGCTGGTGGCTGTACGGTCAGGAATCCCTGTCCTCGTCCAAACCGATTGCCGGGCCGGATGACCTGAAGGGCTGGAAGTTCCGCTCTCCCCCGGGGCTGGAGACCGAGATCTTCCAGGAACTGGGCGCCTCGCCCATCGTGATGGACTTCACCGAGATCTTCACCGCGCTGGAAACCGGGATCATCGACGGCGCGGACGCCTCGGGTCTTTATAACAACGTTGGTCTTGGCCTTTATGACATCGTCAAGCACGCCACCTATCCCGGCTTCCACTCCATGCCGTCGGACCACCTGGCCTGTAACAAGGATGTCTGGGACGGCCTGTCAGAGAAGCATCGCCGGATCATCGACACCGCCATGCAGAAGCTGACCCTGCACACCGCACTGTCGAACGAGAAGAAGAACGCCGAGGCCGCCGCCGAACTGACGGCCGCCGGGGTCACGCTTTATGACTGGTCGGCCGAGGATCGCGCGAACTTCCGCGCCGCCGCGCAAAAGGCATGGGACCGCTGGGCCGCCAAGACGCCCGAGGCCGCAGCGCTGGTGAAAAGCCACCGCGATTACCTCAGCGATCTGGGCCTTCTGGCGAACTGACCGGCATGATCCGGAAGCAATGAACATGCAATCGGGCGGGCCACCCAAGGGGCCCGCCCGATCTGCACACGAACACCCGTTCACATGACCGAAGGGAGGCGGCGCATGGAAACCGAAAGTGTGTGGCTGGGGCCGTTGAGGGGACCGGTCAGGATCGTGGCGATCCTGTTCGGGGCCTTCACCGCCCTTGTCTTCGGATGGCTGGTGCTGAACCAGTTCATCTCGGAAGAGGCCATCGGCATGCACGAGATGATCCGCCCCGCCGGCCGGCCGGTCGTGCAGGCGATGCTGATCGGACTGGCCGGAACGCTGCTCTTTACCTCGGTATACCTTTCCGACAGCATCGGCGCGATCGAACCGAAGCCCGAGGGCTTCTTCGATGTGCTGTCGCTTGTCACCTCGCGGCTGGCGATGATCGCCGTGGCCTTCATCGTCATCGTGATGTTCTACGAGGTCGTGTCGCGCTACGTCTTCAGCCGGCCGACGCTTTGGGCGAACGAGCTGTCGCTCTGGATCGCGGCCTTCGTGTTCCTGCTTGCCGGGCAATACGCGATGCAGCAGCGCAGCCATATCCGCATCTATGTCATCTACGACATCATGCCCCGCTGGATGCAGAAACTGGCGGACGTGATCTCGGTATCGCTCATCTGCGCTTTCTTCTTCGCGCTTCTGTGGGGCGGGTATAACGACGCCATGCGCCGGATGCTGCGGATGGAGACCTTCGGCACCGCGTGGGATCCGCCCATCCCCGGCACGGTCAAGCCCGCGGTCCTGATCATCATCTTCCTGGTGACGATCCAGGCGGTGTCGAACCTGATCGCCGACTGGAACAAGCGGCCGGACCACCACAAGGGGATCGAGGATATCGACGAGACCGAGATCGAGAACATCCGCCGCACGCTGGAGGAGAACTAGGCCATGGTCGATATCGGCACACTCAGCCTCATCATCCTCCTGTCCATGTTCGCCCTTCTGGCGATCGGGATGCCCCTTGGCTTTGCCTCGGCCTTTCTGGCCGTGGTCACGCTGGTTCTGAAATTCGACGTCGACATCCTGTTCCGCACCTTCGGGCAGGGGCCGCTATCGGTGCTGGGGCAGGCAATCTATCGCCAGTTGACCAACTACGTCCTGATCTCGGTGCCCCTGTTCATCCTGATGGCGTCCTTGCTGGAGCGATCGGGCATTGCGCGGGACATGTACAACTCCCTGAACATGTGGCTCTCCCGCACTCGCGGCGGCATCGCAATCGTGACCTCGATCATGGCGGTGATCATGGCGGCGATGTCGGGCATCATCGGGGGGGAGGTCGTGCTGCTGGGCCTGATCGCGCTGCCGCAGATGCTGCGGCTGGGCTATAACCAGAACCTCGCCATCGGGACGATCTGTGCCTCGGGCAGCCTTGGCACCATGATCCCGCCGTCCATCGTGCTGATCTTCTACGGGCTGGTGACCGAAACCTCGATCAAGGCGCTGTTCACCGCGTCCTTCCTGCCGGGGTTCATGCTGGCCTCGTTCTTCATCATCTACATCATCCTGACGACCCGGCTTAACCCGTCGATGG
Source organism: Rhodovulum sp. P5 (assembly GCF_002079305.1). NCBI lineage: Bacteria > Pseudomonadati > Pseudomonadota > Alphaproteobacteria > Rhodobacterales > Paracoccaceae > Rhodovulum > Rhodovulum sp. P5. The sequence goes on along the minus strand of NZ_CP015039.1, from coordinate 3,964,792 downwards.
CCCCCCTGCCCGAGGAAAAGCCCGGCGATCCGAAGGGCGCCGAAAAGGCCCTGATGTTCCTCGGCTTCGCCTCGCGCTTCACGATGTGGATCACCGGCGTTCTGCTGCTGCGCAACCTGTTCTTCACGGTCACCGGCAGCAACGCGGTGACAACGGGGGTCGACCCGATCTTCCTTGGCATGGTCAGCGACATTCCGTGGATCATCGGGGCCTTCGCGCTGGCCGCGGCGGCGATGTTCCTTGTGGCTGGTCGCGAACGCACTGCGAAGGGCTGGGAAATGGGCAAGGGCCTGATCGCGCCGATCATCGTGATCGGGGTTGTGCTGGGCTCCATCTACGGGGGCATCACCGGCATTACAGAGGCTGCGGGCATGGGCGTTGTCGCGGTCTTCGTGATCGGCCTGATCCGGCGCGAAATGACGTTCGAGATCGTGTGGGACAGCCTGATGCGCACGCTGAAATCCACCGGCACGATCATCTGGGTCACCATCGGTGCGGCGTCGCTGGCCGCGGCCTACACGCTGGCGGGGGGGCCGAATTACGTGGCCAACCTGATCGTGGGGGCGGACCTGCCGACGATGGGGATCATCCTTGTGATGATGGTGATCTTCCTGATCATGGGCATGTTCATGGACTGGATCGGGATCGTGCTGCTGATCATGCCGGTGTTCCTGCCCATCGTGCTGCGCCTGCCGGTGGATGAGATCGGCGTATTCGGCTCGCTGGAGCCGCGCTACGTCGCGATCTGGTTCGGGGTGGTGTTCTGCATGAACATGCAGGTCAGCTTCCTTTCACCGCCCTTTGGTCCGGCCGCGTTCTACCTGAAATCGGTGGCGCCGCCGCATATCTCGCTGACCGATATCTTCCGCGGCTTCCTGCCCTTCATCGGCATTCAGCTTCTGGCGCTGTCGGTGCTGCTGATCTGGCCGCCCATCGTGACCCTGTTCCTGTAACGGGCTTGCAGTCTCAGCCGGGGCGGCAGACCTGCCCCGGCCCTTTTGACGAGGGGACCCCCATGAAGACCGTCCGGCTTTCCGATGCGGACAATGTCGAAACCGCGATCACGCCCCTGAAGGTCGGGGAGGACGGGGCGATTGAGGCCATCCCCCGCGGCCACAAACTGGCGACACAGACGATCCCCAACGGCGCGCCGGTTCTGAAATACGCGCAAGTCATCGGCTACGCCGCCGGGGACATTGCGCCGGGGGCCCATGTGCACACCCATAACCTCGCCTTCCGGAATGTGGAGACGGAGTACGAGTTCTCCACCAACCTGCGTCCCGTGCCCCCGGCGCCCGAGATCGACACATTCTTGGGCTATCGGCGGGCGTCCGGCCGTGTCGGCACGCGCAACTATATCGCCGTTCTGACCTCGGTGAACTGCTCTGCCACCGCGGCGCGGATGATCGCGGGCCATTTCACGCCAGAGCGTCTGGCCCCCTATACCAATGTCGATGGCGTGGTGGCCTTCGTCCACGGCACGGGCTGCGCGATGGGCGGGGACGGCACCGGGTTTCAGGCGTTGCAGCGGGTCCTTTGGGGCTATGCACGCAACCCCAATGTCGGCGGGGTGCTGATGGCGGGCCTTGGCTGCGAGATGATGCAGATCGACTGGCTGATCGAGGCCTATGGCCTGACGCCGGGCCCGCTGTTCCAGACGATGAACATTCAGGACGTCGGCGGGCTGCGCAAGACCGTCGATCTGGGCATTGCCAAGGTCGAAGCCATGCTGCCAGAGGTCAACGCGGCGCAGCGCACCCCTTGCCCGGCGTCGGAGTTGATGGTCGCCCTGCAATGCGGCGGATCGGATGCGTGGTCCGGGATCACGGCGAACCCCGCGCTGGGATATGCCTGCGACCTGCTGGTGGCGCAGGGGGGCACCGGCGTGCTGGCCGAGACGCCCGAGATCTACGGCGCCGAACATCTGCTGACCGCCCGCGCCGCAACGCGCGAGATCGGCGAGAAGCTGATCGGCCTGATCCGCTGGTGGGAGGATTATACGGCGCGCAACCGCGGCAGCATGGACAACAACCCCTCTCCCGGCAACAAGGCGGGCGGGCTGACCACGATCCTTGAAAAATCGCTGGGCGCGGCGGCCAAGGGGGGCACGACGCCGCTGATGGGCGTCTACGACTATGCCGAACCGGTGACGGCGAAGGGCTTCGTCTTCATGGACAGCCCCGGTTACGACCCGGCCTCCGTCACCGGGCAGATCGCCTCGGGCTGCAATCTGGTGGCCTTCACCACCGGGCGCGGCTCCGCCTTTGGCGCCAAGCCTTCGCCCTCGATGAAGATCGCGACGAATACAGAGATGTACGAGCGGCTGAGCGATGACATGGACGTCAATGCCGGGCGCATCCTGACCGACGGCGCCACCGTCGAGGAGGTCGGGCGCGAAATCTACGACATGTGGCTGCGCATGGCGAGCGGTGAACAGAGCAAGTCGGAGGCGGAGGGCCTTGGCGATTTCGAATTCGTCCCGTGGCAGATCGGCGCGGTGATGTAGCGGACAACGGAAAGGCAATAGCGGATGGACTTACCCCGTATCGGATTTATCGGGCTGGGCCTCATGGGCCGGGCGATGGTGGAATGCCTGCAAAAGGGCGCCTATGAGCTGACCGTTCTGGGCCACCGGGATCGCACCGGCGTGGACGAGGCGCTGAACCACGGCGCGACCGAGGCCGAAACGGCCAAGGCGCTGGCCGAGGAGGTCGATATCGTGATGATCTGCGTCGGCACATCGGACCAGGTCGAAAGCCGCGTTTACGGGGAGGATGGTCTTCTGGCCGGCGCCCAGCCCGGTCAGGTGATCATCGATTTCGGCACCTCCCTGCCCGCCTCGACCCTCAAGATCGGTGCGGCGCTGGCTGAAAAGGGTGCGACCTATCTGGATGCGCCCCTGGGCCGGACACCCGCCCATGCAAAGGACGGCAAGCTGAACATCATGTGCGCGGGCGACCGGGCGGCCTATGACAAGGTCAAACCGGTGCTGGACGTGCTGGGGGAGAACGTCTTTCACCTTGGCAAGCTGGGCAACGGGCATACGATCAAGCTGATCAACAACTACTTCGCCATGACCACCGCCTGCGCCATGTCAGAGGCGTTCGCGATGGCCGATGCCGCGGGGATCGGGCGGCAGGAACTTTATGACGTGATGGCCGCGGGACCGAACCATTCCGGCATGATGGACTTCATCAAGGCCTATGCGACGGACGGGCAGATCGACCTTGCCTTCACTGTCGCGAACGCGGCCAAGGACGTCGGATATTACCGGCAGATGGCCGCGGATCTGGGACAGGCCAGCCGCATGTCGGGCGCGGCCGATGCCACCCTGCGCGAGGTACGCGATAGTGGCGACGGGGCACTGATGGTTCCGGAACTCGTCGCGTGGATGGCCACCCATCTGGGGAGAAAAACGGCATGAGACTTTCGGGCAAACGCACCTTCATCACCGCCGCGGGCCAGGGCATCGGGCGGGCCATCGCCGAAGGTTTCGCCCGCGAAGGGGCAGACATCGTGGCGACAGACCTGAACGCCGACCTGTTGCAGGGGCTGACGGGGGAAAGTTTCGCGCTGGACGTCACCGACAAGGCCGCGCTGACCACGGCCATTCGGGACGCCGCGCCGGAGGTTCTGGTCAACTGCGCGGGTTTCGTCCATTCCGGCACGATCCTCGATGCCACCGATGACGAGTTCGACTTCGCCATTTCGCTGAACGTCAAGGCACAGTTCCACGCGATGCAGGCCGCGATCCCCGGCATGATCGAACGGGGCGGCGGATCGATTATCAACATCGCCTCGGTCGCGTCGTCAGTCGTCGCCGCGCCCAACCGATGTATCTACGGCATGTCCAAGGCCGCGGTGATCGGGATGACGAAATCGGTGGCGCTCGACTTTGTCACCAAGGGCATTCGCGTCAACGCCATCTGCCCCGGTACGGTGGACAGCCCCTCGCTGCACGACCGGCTGCGGGCGATGGGCGACTATGACACCGCGCGCAAGGCGTTCGAGGCACGCCAACCGATGGGCCGGATCGGCACGGCAGAGGAGATCGCCCATCTGGCGATCTATCTGGCCTCTGACGAAAGCGCCTTTACCACCGGACAGGCCCATGTGATCGACGGCGGCTGGGCCGTAGGGTAAGACAAGGCATGGGCAGGGTCATCCCACGCGAGGACAAGACAGCCGCGGGCGTCGCGCTGATGGCGCTGGCGGTGTGTTTCTTCACCTGCATCGACACTTCGGCCAAGTGGCTGATCCTTGCAGGGCTGCCGACGCTGCAGGTGGTCTTCGTCCGTTACCTCGTGCACTGGCTTCTGGCGCTGACCCTTTACCTGCCGCAGGAAGGTGCCGCGGCGCTGCGCTCCAACCGGCCTTGGCTGCAACTCTTGCGCTCGGCCTTTCTGCTCGGCAGCACGGTCTTCAACTTCTCGGCGCTGAAATTCCTGCCGATCACGGTGACCACGACGATCATGTTCGCCGGCCCCATCGCGGTGACTCTGCTGGCGATCCCGCTGCTTGGCGAACGGGTGGGCATCCGCCGCATCCTCGCCGTCTGCACCGGCTTCATGGGGGTGCTGGTGGTGATCCAGCCCTGGGGCGCGGCGTTTCACCCCGCGATGTTCCTCAGCCTTGCCGCGATGGTGTCGGCGTCGATGTATTTCATCATGACGCGGATGCTGGCGGGGGAGGAGGCCAATTCCACCCAGCAGATCTGGTCAAGCGGCACCGCCGCGCTGGCGCTGGCGCCCTTCGTCTTTGGCGGCTGGATGTGGCCCGACCGCGCCGTCGACTGGGTGGTCTTCTTCGCGATCGGCGGGTTCGGCGCAGGCGGGCATATCGCGGCGACCATCGCCCACCGCTGGGCCGATGCCTCCCTCCTCGCACCCATGGTCTATATCCAGGTGTTCACCGCTGCCATCGCGGGGATCCTCGTCTTCGCCACATGGCCCACCGTCTGGACGCTGGGCGGGGGCTTGGTGATCATCGCCTCGGGGCTTTACATCTGGCGGCGAGAGCGCCGGCTGAAAGCTCAATCCTCGAAATGACCGGCCTTGGCGAAATTGCCGCCCTGATACAGGATCGCCGGGTCGTTCGGGTCATTGGGCACGTAATCCGCGAATTTCGTCGCGAACATCTCGGAACTGTCCTGCGGCACCCAGCCCAGATAGGCGGTCTTGGAATTGTCCCACCAGCTTTCGCGGTTGTTCGACACGCCATAGACCACCGGACAGCCCAGCCGCGGCGCAAACAGCATCGCCCCGATCAGGCGCAGCATGTCCTCCTTGCTCATCCAGGTGGCCATCATCCGCCGGTCCTTCGGCTGGGGAAAGCACGACCCGATACGCAGGATCAGGCTCTCGATCCCGAACTTGTGCCAATAGTACCGCGCCAGCGCCTCGCCATAGGCCTTGGAAACGCCATACATGCTGTCGGGGCGGATCTCGCTGTCGGCATCCAGCCGGGTCTCGCGGGGATGAAACCCGATAACGTGGTTGGAACTGGCAAACAGGATGCGGCGGACCCCCGCCTTCCGCGCGGCCTCGTAAAGGGTATAGGTACCCTTGACGTTGACCTCGTGGATCAGGTCGGCCCGGTTCTCGGTCGAGATACCGCCGAAATGCAGGATCGCATCGCAGCCCGCCACAAGCCGCGCGGCGTCCGCAGGGTTGGTCAGGTCGCCCGGCATCCAGTCTTCGCCGGGCTCTGCCTGCGGGATCGCGTCGGCCAGATCGCTCAACCGCATCCGCACCTTCAGCCGCGGAAGGATCGGCCGAAGCAGCGTGCCGATACCCCCCGCAGCCCCCGTCATCAGGACCTGCTGCATCTTGTTCCTCCCTTGGCTTTCCCTTGGGCCAGACTAACAGCACCCCCGCCCCAGACAACCGCAAGGCTTGCCCCATGAAGATCGCCGAGATCCGGACCCACCTGCTCTGCCACAAGCTGGACGTGCCGTTTCATTCCTCCTTCTCGACCTTCACCGAACGCTGGGCCTGTCTGGTGGAAATCACCTGCGACGATGGCACGACCGGATGGGGCGAATGCCTTGGCCCCGCCCGGCCCAACGCCGCAATCGTGCAGGCGATGGCGCCGCTTCTGATCGGGCGCGACCCGTTGCAGATCGAACCGATCTGGACCCATCTTTACAACCAGTTCCGCGATCAGGGGCAACGGGGCCTGACGGTCACCGCGCAGTCGGGGATCGACATCGCGCTGTGGGACATCGCGGGGCACCATTTCGGGATGCCGGTGCATGTGCTGGCCGGTGGCGCCTACCGGTCGTCGGTGCCCGCCTATGCAACGGGCGGTTTCATGCAGGAGGGGCGCGACCGGGTGGCGGCCTTGGCCGATGAACTGGCCGCCTACGCGGCGGCGGGGTTCACGGCGGCCAAGATCAAGATCGGCTATGGCCATGACCTTGACGTTGCGGCCGTCCGCGCCGCGCGACAGGTTCTTGGGCCCGACCGCGCGTTGATGATCGACGCCAATCACGGCTATGACGCGGTCGACGCGATCCGGCTGGGCCGCGCCGTTGCCGATCAGGATATCGACTGGTTCGAGGAACCGGTCGTTCCCGAACAGCTTGACGCCTATGTTCAGGTCCGCCGGGGCCAGCCCATCCCCGTGGCGGGCGGCGAGACATGGCACACCCGTACGGCCCATGCGCAAGCGCTGAACGCCCGCGCCGTCGATATCCTGCAACCGGACGTGGCGGGCTGCGGCGGCATCACCGAGATGCGCAAGATCGCCGCCATGGCGGAAACCGCAGGCGTGCGCGTGGTGCCCCATGTCTGGGGGACGGGCGTGCATGTGGCGGCGTCCCTTCAGATGCTGACGATCCTGCCGCCCTCGCCGCAGCGGCATGCGCCAAGCGATCCGTGGCTGGAATTCGACCAGACCGACAACCCGTTCCGCATGGCGATCCTGAAGACCCCGATCGCCTGTCAGAACGGGCGCGTCGCGATCCCCGACGCGCCGGGACTTGGCGTTGATATCGACCGGGACGCGCTGACCGAATGGCGCGCCCCGGACCCTCAATAAAGCCGGGGCTATTTAAAGCCGGGGCTATTTCAGCCGGTTCGGTTCCTGCTCTCTCAGATAGGCGGCCTGCGCCTTGGACAGCGGGATCGTGTCATACCCCGTGATCATCGTCTTGATGTAGTGGAACGCGGTCTTGCCGGTGGTCGTCATGTAGACATGGATCAACACGAAGATCACCATCATGTAGGCCGCCGCCGTGTGGATGAACGCCAGCAGCGGCAAGGCAATCGTTCCCGCCGCAAGCTTTGCCCAGAGCGGAAACAGGATATAGACGATGCCAGAGGCCCAAAGCGCCGGCCCGATGATCACCATGAAGGTCAGATAGGCCAGCGACTGAAGCGCGTTCTGCTTGCGCTTCAGCGACTTGGTATAGGGGTGCGGCGCGCCGGTCAGGATGCCCCAGGCATAGAACCGGATGACCTCCCACAGGCTGGACAGCTTCGGCAGGTATTGCCGCCACTGGTTGGTGGTGAAATGCCAGAAGGTCGTGAACACCCACAGCAGGATCAACGCGATGGCCGCATAGGAATGGATCAGCACCGCCAGACGATAATCCATCGGCAACAGCCCATGTACGGAGAACCCGGTCAGCGCAAGGATGAAGATCAAGAGCGCCTGGGACCAGTGCCAGAACCGCTCATACGCGGTGTAGATCATGACCGTGCGCTTGGGTTCGTCCTCGCCGCGGAATTCGGCCTCGGTTGCGTCGGTCATCATTCCTCTCCCTTGCCGTTGCTGCGCAGCGCGATCCGCAGACCGCCATGCAGGACCACCCCCAGAAGCGTCAGGCCAAGCCCGGCCAGGCCCAATGTCTCAAGCCAACCGAACCGGCTGAACCCGGGCATGTAGACCCCGGCCACCTTCGCAAGACGGCTGTCGCGCGCGTGGCAGGCGGAACAGTCCAGCGCCGCGTCTTTCGGTGCGACCATGTGGGTGATCGGCCAGTTGGACACTGTGGGCAGGAACCCGATCTCGCCGGAGAATGGGCGCTGCTCGATCTCCATCCCGGCCTCGATCGATTTCGCGATGTCGAAATTACCCCAGAAGGCGGCATCGTCATCGCCCCACAGATGGTTGTAAACCAGCGTCTTGTTACCGGCGTCATAGGGAATGCGGGTGTGCATTTCCTTGAACGGCCAGATCCGCGACCCGGGGTCGGACGCATCCCCAAGCACGTCGTTGATCGGGACGACCGGCTGGCTGTCGTCGATCTGCTCGGTCGGCATGGTATAGCGCATGTCGCCGTTGAACCACTTGTAGGTCGGGGTCAGGTTCTCGCCCCAGACGAAGCTGCCCTTGATCGACCAGTAGGTATGGCGATGCTCGCCATTGCCCTGAGTATATTCCTCCTCGTAATAGCCCGCGCCATCCAGCAGCTTTCCGGCGGTTTCCCAATCCCAGTCGGTCATGGTGGCCACGCCACCGCGCGCGAATTCCGGGATATGGCAGGTCTGGCAGGCGATCCGCGCGGCATGGGCATCCAGCTGATAGCCGATCAGGCTGGGCTTGGGATGCGGTTCGGTGCCGTGGCAGGATTCACATGTCGCGGCCTGACGCAGCTCGCCGGGGCCACCCACACCGTGTTCGTCATGGGCGACCATCTCGTAATGGCTGCCGGCGATGGCATGGTGTTTGGTGACATGGCACCGGGTACAGGCAAAATTCGCCCCGTCCGTTGCCATATGCACGTCCAGCTCTTTCGGCGGGTTCTTCAGCGAGGTGTCGAGATCGCCATGCTTCACCCCGTCGCCGCCGCCCCCGAAGAAGTGGCAGGACCCGCAATTCTCACGCCCGGGCAAGCCGACATTTTGCGCGACATGGGGATAGTCGATGGGCGGCAGGCCCTCGAACATCGTGGCGCAGACCGCATTCCCCTTGGTCGGCGGGGTACGATAATAGCCAGCGGTGCGGTCATGGCAGACAAGGCAATCGACGCTGCTTTCCTTCTGGAACGTGTACTCCTCCCCCTCCCGGACCCCGTTGCCGATATGGCAGGAGGCGCACATGCCCTCGTTGTTCTTGGCATTGGTGCAGAAGTTGTTGATCACGTTTTCCTTGCCGACACGCTGGCCGGTGCGCGGGCTGATATAGTCCCATGTCCAGTGGATGGTCTTCTTGATCTGCGCCTCGGCCTCTGTATGGCAGCCGACGCAGGCCGCGCTCACCTCGAAATTGTTGGCGAACGGGCCTTTCAGGGCCTCGAACTTGGTGTGGTCCGCGGTCTTGCCGAACATCGGGCCGGACTGCTGGCCTGTGACCGGTGGTTCAGGCGGCTTGGGTGGATGGGCCTCTTGATATTTCTTCGCTTCGCCCGCACCGCTGACGGGCAATTCGGGCGTGCCGAACCTGTCCCCTGCCATGCCGTAACCGGCAAGCAGGAAGAACAGGCCCACGCACGTCAAGACCATCGCTCTTGGCGTCATGCTCTGTCTCCTCCCTATCCGGAGTCGCCCGTTTTCGGACCGTTCTCCGGAGATGCGGGCTCCCATCCCGCACTTAAGGATTGTAAACACAGCTTTCGGAATCGCGGGAAAGGAAATTATTCCTGCGGCAAGTTGTCGCCGAGCCTTGAGTCAGGTCAAACCGTTGCGTCGATCACCCGGTTTCGCGACGGATGTTCACATATCTGCGCCGCCGGCATCTAACAGGCTGCTGAAACAGCACATGACATGCGCCTAGGGTCGAAACCTTTCGCACCATCGTCCAAAGCTGGCCCGGGCGACCAGCCCGGGCCAGCTTTGTTTACAAGGAACGGTATTCTCTTGCGACGGCGGGGATTCTGGTTTTTCAGCAGCCTGCTAGCCCCGCCCGATAAAGGGCATCGCGGTGGCCATCACGGTCATGAACTGCACGTTGGCATCCAGCGGCAAAGAGGCCATGTGCAGCACCGACCGCGCCACGTTGGACACGTCCATCACCGGTTCGACCTTCACCGACCCGTCCGCCTGCGGCACGCCCTTGGTCATCTTGGCGGCCATGTCGGTCAGCGCGTTGCCGATGTCGATCTGCCCGCAGGCGATGTTGAAGGGCCGCCCGTCAAGGCTGAGCGACCGGGTCAGCCCGGTGATCGCATGTTTCGAGGCCGTGTAGGGGGTAGAGCCCCAGCGCGGCACATGGGCCGAGATCGAGCCGTTGTTGATGATCCGCCCGCCCTGCGGATCCTGCGCGCGCATCCGGGCAAAGGCCGCGCGGGCGCAGATGAAGCTGCCGGTCAGGTTGATGTCGATACAGCGGCGCCAGTCGTCGACGGCAATTTCGTCGATGGTCGCCCCCATGACCGACACGCCCGCGTTGTTGAACAGCGCATCGATCCGGCCCCATGCCGCGATGGCCGTGTCAAAGGCCGCATCGACCTGCGCCTCATCCGTCACATCGCAGGGCAACGCCAGCGCACCCGCATGGGCCGCGGCCATCGCCTGCAATGGCTCCGCCGTGCGCCCGACAAGGCCGACCTGCCAGCCAGCCTCAAGGAACGCTTCGGCGCAGGCCTTGCCGATCCCGCGACCGGCCCCGGTGATGATGATCGTCTGGGCCATGGGTCCCTCCCTAATGGTTGTCGCGCGGCAGGTTGCGGCCCACCCGCTGATAGGCGGTCGCGAGTTCGAGGCACCCGCCATCGGCCAGTTGCCCGACATGGGTGCGGTAGATCTCCTGCCACGGCGTCTGGTTCTCGATCTCAGGCGCCTGCCATGCGGTCTTGCGCGCCGCCCATTCGGCGTCGTCCACCAGCGCGTTCATGGTGGAGGCGTTCAGATCCAGCCGCACCCGGTCCCCGGTTTGCAGCAGCGCCAGCCCGCCGCCCACCACCGCCTCGGGCGAGGCGTTCAGGATCGAGGGGCTTTCGGACGTCCCCGATTGCCGCCCGTCGCCCACCGTGGGCAGGTGGTTGATGCCCTGCTTGATCAGCGCATCCGGCGGCTGCATGTTCACGACCTCGGCCGAGCCGGGATAGCCCACGCAGCCGACATTGCGGATGAACAGGATGCAGGTTTCGTCGATCTTCAGGTCCGGGTCGTTGATCCGGTCGTGATAGTCCTCCGGCCCTTCGAACACGATGGCGCGGGCCTCGAATACGCCTTCCGTGCCCGGTTCGGACAGGAAACGGCGGCGGAAATCCTCTGAAATCACGCTGGTCTTCATCAGCGCGGAGTCAAACAGGTTGCCCGACAGAACCTTGAACCCGGCATTCTTGCGCAGGGGCGCGTCATAGGTGGTGATGACGTCGGTGTCCCGGCTTTCCCAGCCGGAAAGGTTCTCGCCCATCGGCTTGCCCGTTGCGGTCATGGCCCCGGTGTGCAGGCGCCCGGCCTTCACCAGTTCGCCCATCACCCCCGGCACACCGCCTGCCCGGAAGAAGCTTTCGCCCAGATATTCGCCCGCGGGCTGCATGTTGACCATCAGGGGCACGTCGAAACCGATGGTCTCCCAGTCCTTCACGTTCAGGTCCACCCCTGCATGACGGGCGATGGCCTGCAAATGCGGCGGCGCGTTGGTCGAGCCGCCGATGGCCGCGTTGACGACGATGGCGTTCTCGAACGCCGCCCGCGTCAGGATGTCGGACGGTTTCAGATCGTCCAGCACCATCTGCACGATGCGCTTGCCGGTCTCGTAGGCCATGCCCATCCGTTCGCGGAACGGGGCGGGGATCGCCGAATTGCCGGTCAGGCTCATGCCCAGCGCCTCTGCCATGGCGTTCATCGTGCTGGCGGTGCCCATCGTGTTGCAGTGACCAAGCGAGGGGGCAGAGGAACAGACCCGGTCCATGAACTCGTCATAGTTGATCTTGCCCTCGGCCAGCAGGCGCCGGCTTTCCCAGACGATGGTACCCGATCCCGCGCGCTTGCCCTTCCACCAGCCGTCCAGCATCGGACCGCCGTTCAGCGCGATGGCGGGCAGGTCCACCGTGGCCGCGCCCATCAACATCGCGGGCGTGGTCTTGTCACAGCCGGTGGTCAGCACCACCCCGTCGATGGGATAGCCGTGCAGGATCTCGACCAGCCCCAGATAGGCGAGGTTGCGGTCAAGCGCGGCGGTGGGCCGCTTGCCGGTTTCCTGCAGGGGGTGAACGGGAAATTCCATCGGCACGCCGCCGGCCTCGCGGATGCCCGCCTTGATCCGGTCCATCAGGAAGACATGGATCTTGTTGCAGGGCACAAGGTCCGACCCGGTATTGGCGATGCCGATGACGGGGCGTTCGCTCTGCAACTCTTCCCGTGTGAATTCCTGGTTCTGGTAACGCTCCACGTAAAGCGCGGTGATCCCGGGGTTGTTGGGGTTGTCGAACCATTCCTGGCTGCGGAAGCGTTTGTTCGCGCGGGTGTCTGCCATGCGTGTTCTCCCTGTCTGACGGCCGTCGCGGTTTCGAATCCGCTTGTGCTGGCCTCTTGTGACAGAATTCAAATTTGGTATACCAAAAGCAAGAGGCAAATGCCCGAGGTTCAGGGAGGACCACTCATGACCATGCGCCTTGCGGCCGTGCTGCTGTGCCTTGCAGCACCGGCCCATGCCGAGGTGAACATTTCCCGGGTCGATGCCTGCGTCGCACAAAGCAGCGCGCAGAAACGCCCGCCGACCGACTGTATCGACGCCGCCCTGGCCGAGTGTCTTGCGGTGCCCGCCGATACGCCTGCGGTGGCCGGCCTGTGCTTCAGCGATGCGAAGGAGGCGTTCTCGGCAGCCATCAGCGACGGCATGCAGACCTTGCGCGCCTCTGCCCCCGACCAGATTGCCGCGATTGCGGGGATAGAGGTCAAGTACGACCTGCTGGCCAACCTGCTGCAATGCGACCGGATGGAGGACCTGGCCAAGCTTGGCCCCGCCCCGGCGCAGGAAATCGGCCTCCAGAAGATGCGGTGTGAGGCGACGGCCGCGGGCCTGACCTATATGCGCCTTGTCTGGCGGGCGCGGACACTGCCGTGACGCCGCGCGCGGCCTTCTGGCTGGGCTATCGCGACTGCGCGCCCTTCATCCTTGTCGTGATCCCGTTCGCCACGCTATTCGGGGTGGTGGCCCGCGATGCCGGGCTGGATATCCTGCAGACCATGGCGATGTCGGTTCTCGTGATCGCGGGCGCGTCGCAGTTCACGGCACTGGCGCTGTTAAAGGACCACGCCCCGGTCTTCATCGCGTTGCTGGCCGGTTTGGCGGTGAACCTGCGCATGGCGATGTATTCCGCCGCGCTGGTCCCGCATCTGGGCCATGCCCGGTTGGGGACGCGCGCGCTGATGTCCTACCTGATGGTCGATCAGGCCTTTGCCGTCGCGGTGAAGACCTATGAGGAACGGCCAGAGATGACCCGCCCCGAAAAGGTCGCCTATTATTTCGGGGTCATGATGCTGATCTGCCCGTTCTGGTATGCCTGCACCTTTGCGGGCGCCGTGATCGGGCGGGCGGTCCCGGCAGAGATGTCGCTCGATTTCGCGGCACCGGTGTGTTTCATCGCGCTGATCGGGCCGCTGATCCGCAGCCTGCCCCATACGGTGGCCGCGGTGGTGTCGGTACTGGCGGCGATCCTGTTTTCCGGGCTCCCCGCGGGACTTGGCCTGATCGCGGCGGCGCTGAGCGCCATCATCGCGGGCGCGCAGGTGGAGCTTTGGCTGCGCCGCCGGGGGCATGCGCGATGATCTCTGACTCCGCCTTCTGGACGCTGACGGTGTGTCTGGGCCTCGGCACCTTCCTGATCCGGTTTTCCTTCCTCGGGCTTCTGGGCGGACGGCCGCTGCCCGACTGGTTGCTGCTCCACCTGAAATACGTCGGCGTTGGCGTCTTGCCCGCGCTGGTCACGCCGATGGTCCTTTGGCCCGCTGCCACCGGGGGAGAGACCGACCCCGCCCGCCTGATCGCCGCGCTCGCCACACTGATTGCCGCGCTGAAGGGCACCGTCATCGGCGCGCTGATCGCGGGCATGGGCACGCTGTACCTCGCTCAATATCTCACTCCCCACCTCTGACCCGAAAGGACGCCAAGATGATCGAAGAACCGCCGATCCTGACCCTGCACAAATCCTTCCCCCGTCCGACCAAGGCGCAGATCGCCGCCTTCAGCGGCGTGCCTACCGGGTTCGTCTGCGACGCGATGGACGGGAAAGGGGCGCTCGACACCGCCATCACGCCCATCGGTTTCGGGGTGGATATCGACTGTGTCGCGGTCGGCCCGGCGCTGGTGGCCGATAACGGCCCGGCAGAGATCCTGGCCACGCTCGCCGCGCTGCACATGGTGCAACCGGGCGATGTCGTGATCGCCGCGGTCGACGGGCATCAGGGCTGTTCGGCCTCGGGCGACCAGGTCATGGGCATGATGAAGAATGCCGGTGCCGCGGGCTTTGTCACCGACGGACCGATGCGCGACTATGAAGGCATCGTCGAGGTCGGCCTGCCCGCATGGTGCACCGGGCTGAACCCGAACTCCCCCTATTCCAAGGGGCCGGGGCGTGTTGGCGGCAGCGCGGTGATCGGCGGGCAGATCGTGGCCAGCGGCGACCTGATCGTGGCCGACCGCAACGGCGTGGTGGTCGTGCCCTTCGCCCGGATCGACGAGGTCGCCGGCAAGCTGGATGCCGTGCGCAAGATGGAGGCGGACCTTGAGGCCAAAGTCGCCGCCGGGGCCTATCAACTGCTGGACCTCGACGGCATGATCGCGGAGGGCAAGGCGGTCGTGGTTGAGTAAACCCAAGCCACGGGGCAGAGCGCTCAGCCCTGCCCTTTCTTCACCTCCTCCGCCATGTCCATGCCGTTCAGCCGGGCCATGTGGTCGCCCAGCATCGGCACGAAATCGCCGCCGGCACCGATCGCCTCTACATGCGCATAATACTGCCGCGCGGCAGAGGCCATGAGGCTGAGGACACCGGCATCGGCGGCCATCGCATTGGCGTAGCGCACATCCTTGCTGGCATTGGCGATGGTGAACTTGTGCGCGTCGGGGTCGCGGTCGACGGTATAGCGCATGAAGGTCTCGAAAAACCCGTTCGACAGCCGGCTTGACCCGATCACCTGGCGCACGGTCTGGGGCGATATGCCGACCTTGGCGCCCAGCACCGTCGCCTCTGCATAGACCGCGGCATAGCTCATCGCGATCATGTTCATCAGCAGCTTCATCTTGTGGCCTGCGCCCACGCCGCCGACATGGGTGATGTTGCCCGCCCAGCAGTCAATCACCGGTTTGATCTTGTCAAAGGTGGCGTCATCCGCCCCGACCATCGCGTCCAGCGTGCCGGCCTCCGCCTCTTTCGGCGTGCGGCCCAGCGGTGCGTCGACCAGCGTCACGCCCTCGGCCGCCATCTGATCGGCCAGCGCCATGGTGGAGGCCGGATCGGCGGTGGTCGTGTCGATCACGATCAGGCCCGGACGCGCCCCGGCTAGGATGCCGTCCTGCCCCCGCACCGCGGCCTCCACCGCCGGGGAATTCGGCAGGCACAGATGGATGATGTCGCATTTTTCGGCCATCTCGCGGTTGGTGGCCGCCTCTTGCGCGCCCATGCCCTTCAGGCTTTCGACCGGGTCGCGGTTGCGGTTGCCCTTGATCCACAGGGGATAGCCGCCCTGCAGGATGTTCTTCGCCATGCCGTGGCCCATATAGCCCACGCCGATGAAACCCATGACAGGTGTGTCGGCCATGTGTTCCTCCCTCACAAACTGGCGGTGATGCCGCCGTCGACGTAAAGCGTGTGCCCGTTGACGAAACTGGCGGCGTCGGAGGCGAGGAACACGCAGGCGCCCACCAGTTCCTCCACCCGGCCCCAGCGGCCCGCGGGCGTGCGTTTCTCCAGCCAGGCGCAAAACTCCGGATCGGCCACCAGCGCGGCATTCAGGGGCGTATCGAAATAGCCCGGCGCGATGGCATTGCAGGTCAGTCCATGCCGCGCCCAGTCCGTCGCCATGCCCTTGGTCAGGTTGGCGATGGCGCCCTTGGACGCGGTGTAGGGCGCGATGCCCGGACGGGCGAGCGCCGCCTGCACGCTGGCGATATTGACGATGCGCCCGGCGCCGCGCCCGATCATGTGCCGCGCCACGGCCTGCCCGACATAGAAGGCGGAGTTCACATTGGTCCGCATCAGGCGGTCGAATGCGTCGACCGGGAAGTCCTCCAGCGGCGTGCGGTGCTGCATGCCGGCATTGTTGACAAGGATGTCGATGGGGCCGGTGTCGGCCTCATACCCGTCGATGGCCGTGCGCACAGCCCCTGCATCGGTCACGTCGAAAGGCAGTGTCGCGACCTCTGCCCCCTCGGCGCGCAGGGTTTCGCCCGCGTTGGCAAGGCGCTCGGCATTGCGTGCGTTCAACACCACCCGCGCACCGGCCTGTGCAAGTCCGCGGGCGAGCGCAAAGCCGATGCCCATGGACGCGCCCGTCACAAGGGCCGTCCGGCCGCTCAGATCGAAAAGCTGCATGTCTCCTCCCCCTGCGGGCCTTGCACAGCGGTTGACAAAGCCCCGCAAACCCGCATTCATCGAAATGGTATACCATTAAAGCGGCGATGCAAGACCGCGCCCCCCGGGAGGCCCAGACGTGAGCCCACACACCGCGCTGCCGGCGACGGATCGTCGATGCTGACATTCGCCGCCGCCGTCCTGTTCCTGATCATCACGCCCGGCCCGGGTGTGCTGTCGGCGGCGGGCATGGGGTCTGCCTACGGGTTCCGGCCCGGTTTGCGCTATGTGCTGGGGCTGTTTCTCGGCTCCAACCTTGTCGGGCTGACGGTGATCTCGGGCGTGGCGGCCATCGTCCTGTCGGTGCCGGTGATCCGCGTGGTGCTGATGGGCGCGTCGGTGGCCTATCTGACCTATCTCGCCGCGCGCATCGCCTTTGCCGGGTCCCGCATCGCGTTTATCGAGGCGAAGACACCCCCCGGCGTCATGGCCGGTGTGCTCTTGCAGATCATCAACCCCAAGGCCTATGCCGTGAACACCACGCTTTTTGCGGGGTTCGCCTTTGCGCCGGAAAACCTTGTCTTCGAGACAGCAGCCAAGCTGGTGATCATGAACGCAATCTGGATTCCAATTCACCTCGGCTGGCTGTGGGCGGGGGCAAGCCTGCACCGGCTGAACATCAGCGAGGCCGGGCACCGGCGGATCAATTATCTCATGGCCGCGTCGATGCTTGTCGTCGTGGCGCTGGCCATCCTTTCGGGACTGAACACGGAATGACCGATCACACCGCCGCCCTTGACGAGTTGCGCGCGCAGCTGGGCGACAGGCTCGTCACCACGCAAGCCGAACTTGACCTGCATGCCCGTAACGAGACCTATTATCCCTTTTCCCCGCCCGATGCCGTCGCCTATCCGGAGACGACCGAAGAGGTCGCGGCCATCCTGAAGACCTGCAATGCCCATCGCTGCCCTGTCGTGGCCTATGGGGCCGCCAGTTCGCTGGAGGGGCAGCACCTGGCAACCGCGGGCGGGATCAGCCTTGACATGGCGCGGATGAACCGGGTGCTGACGGTCAATGCCGAGGATCTGAACGTAGTGGTGCAGCCGGGCATCACCCGCAAGACCCTGAACGAGGAATTGCGCGCCACCGGCCTGTTCTTCCCGGTCGATCCCGGGGCCGATGCCTCCATCGGCGGGATGGCGGCGACGCGGGCCAGCGGCACCACCGCCTTTCGCTATGGCACCATGCGCGAAAACGTTCTGGCGCTGGAGGCCGTGATGGCCGACGGCACGATCATCCGCACCGGCAGCAAGGCGCGAAAATCCTCCACCGGTTATGACCTGACCCATCTTCTGGTGGGCTCCGAAGGGACGCTGGGGATCCTGACCGAAGTGACCCTGCGCCTTCAGGGTGTGCCCGAGGCGATCTCGGCCGCGACCTGCCGCTTTGCGAGCGTAGAGGACGCGGTGAACTGCGTGATCCTGACCGTACAGTCGGGCCTGCCCGTGGCGCGGATCGAGATGCTGGACGAGATGATGGTGAAAGGGTTCAACATCTATTCAAAGGCCGGCCTGCCAGAGGCCCCGCATCTGTTCCTTGAATTCCACGGCTCGCCCGCCTGGGTCGCCGAACAGATGGCCAGTTTCGGCGAGATCGCGGCCGATTTCGGCGCCGAAGGGTTCCAGACCGCGACGAAGACCGAGGATCGCAATGCGCTGTGGGACATGCGGCACAAGGCGCATTACGCCAGCACCTCGTTCTTTCCCGGCAAGAAGCTGATGACCACCGATGTCTGCGTGCCGATCTCCAAACTGGCAGAGGCGGTAACGCGCTCTCAGGCGGAATCCCGGCGTCTGGGCCTGACCTGCACCATTGTCAGCCATGCGGGTGACGGCAACTATCACTGCGGGCTGAGCGTCGATCCCGGGGATGCCGACGAGATGGACCGGGGGCGCGAGTTTTCCCACACGCTGGCAGAGCTTGCGCTGGAACTGGGCGGCACGGTCAGCGGCGAACACGGGATCGGGCTGGGCAAGATGAAATACATGGACGCCGAACATGGGGCCGCGCTGACCTACATGCGCGCGATCAAGGCGGCGTTCGACCCCCACGACATCCTGAACCCCGGCAAGATGCTGCCGCCGCCCAGCGCGTAAGGAGGCTTTGATGCTGCCCCGCTCCAACCCCGATCCCGATGCGCTGCTGGTCGGCCGCGTCTGGCGCCCCGGCATCGGCCCGGCCATCGTTACCCTGCGCGATGACGAGGTCGTGGACATCACCAGCCCCGGCACGCCCACGATGCGCGACCTGCTGGAGCATGAGGAACTGCCCCTGCATCTGCCCGACATGAAGGGGGAGACGATCTGCACACTGGCCGACCTGACCGCCGCATCGGTCGAAACCGCCGGGGAGGACGACCTGCATCTTCTGGCGCCCCTCGATCTGCAGGCGGTGAAGGCCTCTGGCGTGACCTTCGCGGAGTCGATGGTGGAGCGGGTGATCGAGGAACAGGCCGCGGGCGACCCCGACCGGGCAGAGGCGATCCGCAAGAAGGTGCAGGCGGTCATCGGCGATAGCCTGTCGGGGATCGAACCGGGATCGGACAAGGCGCTGGAGGTCAAGCGCGTGCTGCAGGCCGAAGGTCTTTGGTCCCCCTATCTGGAGGTCGGCATCGGCCCCTATGCGGAGGTCTTTACCAAGTGCCAGCCGATGGCCTCGGTCGGTTGGGGCGCGGCGGTGGGGCTGCACCCGATTTCCACATGGAACAACCCCGAGCCCGAGATCGTGCTGGCGGTCAACAGCCGGGGGCGCGCGGTGGGCGCGACCTTGGGCAACGACGTGAACCTGCGCGATGTGGAGGGACGGTCGGCCCTGCTGTTGGGCAAGGCGAAGGACAACAACGCCTCTTGCGCCATCGGGCCGTTCGTCCGGCTGTTCGACGACCGGTATACAATGGCCAATGTCGAGGCCGCGGAACTGTCGCTGACCGTGCAGGGCGAGGACGGATTTGCCCTGATCGGCCATTCCTCGATGACGAAGATCAGCCGCCGGCCAATGGACATCCTGCGCCAGACCATCGGGCGCCATCACCAGTATCCCGACGGCTTCTTCCTGTTTCTCGGCACGCTCTTCGCCCCGGTGCAGGACCGCGACACCCCCGGACAGGGCTTTACCCACAAGATGGGCGACGTGGTGACGATCCGCGAAGAAGGCCTGGGCGAGTTGCGCAATATCGTGCGCCTGTCGACCGAGGCCCCGGAATGGAGCTTTGGCACCGGGGCGCTGATGCGCAACCTTGCCGGGCGCAACCTGCTGTAGGCGCGCGCGATGGCCAAATCCTTCCTCGCCATCGGCGAATGCATGGTGGAAATGGCCCCGGCCGAGGGCGGGCTGTTCCGGATGGGCTTTGCCGGCGATACGTTCAACTGCGCATGGTATGCGCGGCGCCTGCTGCCGCCCGACTGGTCGGTGGGATATGCAACGGCGGTGGGGGACGACGCGGTTTCAGCCGACATGGTCGCCTTCATCGCGGGACAGGGCATCGACACGACTGCGATCCGGCGGATCGGCGGCCGCACCGTCGGGCTTTACATGATCAGCCTGAAGGATGGGGAGCGGAGCTTTTCCTATTGGCGGGGGCAGTCGGCGGCGCGCGCAATGGCCGATGACCCGGCTTGGCTGGACACCGCCTTTGCCGGGCGGGAGGTGATCCATTTCTCTGGCATCACACTGGCGATCCTGTCGCCCGCGGCACGGGAAACCCTGTGCGCGGCGCTGGCCCGCGCCCGTGCGGCCGGGGCCCATGTGGCCTTTGACACCAATCTGCGGCCGCGGCTTTGGGCGGGCGCTGACGACATGCGGGCGGGCCTGATGCAAGGCGCGGCGGTGGCCGATACGGTGCTGCCCTCCTTCGACGAGGAAGAGATCGCCTTCGGAGAGACAACGCCCGACGCGGCCATCGCGCGCTATCGCGATACGGGCGCCACAACGGTTGTCGTTAAGAACGGCGCCGCCGCCTGCCACCTGTGGTCGCGCGACGAAGGCTTCGCCACAGTCGCGCCGCCGCCCGTCGGGCAGGTCGTGGACAGCACCGCAGCCGGCGACAGCTTCGCCGCGGGTTTTCTGGCCGCGCGGGCGACCGGGGACGACATGGTGACGGCGACCGGGAAAGCGGCCGCGCTTGCGGGCGAAGTGATCCGGCGGCGCGGGGCGCTCGCCCCGGACATATTCGAAAAGGGAGGGGAAACATGAAGGTCCTGATCATCGGCGGCGGCGGTTTCGTCGGCCAGAAACTGGCGCGCGCGCTGGCGGAACGCGGCACGCTGCGCG
This sequence comes from Rhodovulum sp. P5, assembly GCF_002079305.1. NCBI lineage: Bacteria > Pseudomonadati > Pseudomonadota > Alphaproteobacteria > Rhodobacterales > Paracoccaceae > Rhodovulum > Rhodovulum sp. P5. The sequence continues at coordinate 3,944,058 of NZ_CP015039.1, read as the reverse complement.
GAACAGCCATCGAAAAACTGGTCCTGGCCGATATCAACAACCCCGCCCCGTTCGACTCCACGGTGCCGTTGGACACGGTTCGTTGCGACATCGCCGATCCGGCCTCGGTCGCCGAGGTGATCGACGCCGAAACCGACGTGATCTATCTGCTGGCCGCGATCGTCTCGGCCCATGCAGAGGAAGACCTCGACGCCGGGCTGAACATCAACATGATGGGCGCCTTCAACGTGCTGCAACGCTGCCGGGAGTTGGGCACGAAACCGGTTCTGGTCTTTACCTCTTCCATCGCGGTTTTCGGGGGCGAGGTTCCCGATCCGATCACCGATGCCAGCTACCTCAACCCCCAGACGTCCTACGGCACGCAAAAGGCGGTGGGGGAATTGCTGCTGAACGACTATTCCCGCCGGGGTCTGGTGGACGGGCGGGGGCTGCGCCTGCCCACGATTTCCGTTCGGCCGGGCAAGCCCAACCGGGCGGCATCCAGTTTCATGTCGTCGATCTTCCGCGAGCCCCTGAACGGCGCAGAGGCCGTTTGCCCCGTCGACCGGGAGTTTCCACATTACTACCTGTCGCCACGGAAATGCGTGGAGAACCTGATCAAGGCGGCAGAACTGGACGGCGAAGCCCTCGGCCAGAACCGCTGCATGACGATGCCGGGGCGGACATGGACCATCGGGCAGATGATCGACGCGATGACGGCGGTCGCCGGGCCAGAACCGGCGGGCCTGATCCGGTGGGAGGATCAGCCCGAGATCAAGCGCATCGTGTCGGGATGGCGCTTCGACATCCACGCCGACAAGGCGCTGGCACTGGGGCTGAGCGCAGACGAGAGTTTCGAGGACAATATCCGGTATTACATCGAGGATGACCGACCGGGGTCCTGAGGCACGAAACCGAACTCACCCCGCGCCCCGGATCAGGTCAGGGGCGCGGCATCGTTCGACCGATGTCAGTTCACCGGGGTCGGAAGCGCCGTGCCCTCCACGAACGCCTTGATATTGGCCAACTGCAACTCCGCCATCGCGCGGCGGGTTTCAACGGTGCCGGAGCCCTGATGGGGTTGCAGCACGACGTTATCCAGCGCGAGGAACCGCGGGTCGATGTTGGGTTCGTTCAGGAAGACATCCAGCGCGGCGCCGCCGATGGTCCCGGCCTCCAGCGCATCCAGAAGGGCCGCCTCGTCGATTGTCGTCCCGCGAGAGATATTCACGACAACCCCGGTCGGCCCCAGCGCCTGCAGCACCTCGCGTCCGACATAGTTCCGGGTCTCCTCCCCACCAACCAGCGCGACGATCAGGAAATCGACGGCCCCAGCCAGCGAGACCGGGTCGGCGTGATAGGTCCAGCCGGGCGTCTCCTTCTCGGACCGGGAGTGGTAGTGGATGTCCATCTTGAAGGCCGTCAGACGGTTGGCGATTTCGCGCCCAATGCGGCCAAGGCCCACGATCCCGGCCTTGGCACCTGAAACCTTGCGGTTAAGCGGCATCTCGCCCTCCCGCGCCCAGCGGCCAGAGGCCACCCGATCGGCCCCCACCACCATGCGGCGGGCTTGCGCCAGGATCAGTGCAACGGCCAGATCGGCAACGTCGTCGTTCAGCACATCGGGGGTGTTGGTCACGCGCACGCCCCGCGCAGTTGCGGCGGCCACGTCGATGGCGTCATAGCCCACGCCGAAATTGGCAATGATCCCGAGTTCCGGGAACAGATCCATCTGCGCCCCGCCCAGCGGTTTGTGCCCTTTGAAGGCGATGGCGCGGATCCCGGCCCGCGTGGCGTCGTCCAGCCCCTCCATCAGGTCCGGCCCATCGACATGGACCGAGGGGAAGGCGTTCGAAAGGCGGGCGCGTTCTTCATCGTTGAAGCCGGCACCGCACAGCAGCAGGGTCGCGTCGGTCATGTCAGGTCCCCCCAGGGTCACAGCAGTTGGCGGATGCGCGATAGCGCCTCCAGAGTGTTCTCGGTCGAATTGGCGTAGGAGAAGCGCAGATACCCCTCCCCCCAGGCGCCGAAGGATGTGCCGGCGACGGTGGCCACACCGGCCTCATCCAGAAAACGATCCTGCGCCTGTTTCGAGGACATCCCCGTGCCCTCGATATTCGGGAAGGCATAGAAGGCCCCGGCCGCATCGGCACAACGGAACCCGGGCAGCGCGTTCAACTCCCGCACGATCACCTCGCGCCGCTTGTCGAACTCTGCCACCATGTCGCGCACGGCGTCCTGCGGCCCTTCCAATGCCGCGATCCCGGCATATTGGGTGGCGGCGTTCACGCAGGAATGGTCGTTGATGCACAGCCGCGTGACATGATCGACGCAGGCCTCCGGCCAGACCGCATAGCCCAGCCGCCAGCCGGTCATGGCATAGGTCTTGGACCAGCCGTCCAGCATGATCAGCCGGTCGCGGATCTCGGGATATTGCAGCAGGCTGACATGGGCCCGCCCGCCATAAAGCATGTTGGAATAGATCTCGTCGGACATCAGCGCCACATGCGGGTGACGGTCAAGCCCCGCGACCAGCTTGTCGATCTCCTCCTTGGGCGTCACGCCGCCTGTCGGGTTGGCCGGGCTATTGATGATGATCAGCCGGGTTTGGTCGGTGATCTGGGCCAGAACCGTCTCGGCGTCGAAGGCGAAACCGTTCTTCTCCTCCAGCGCGATGGGCACCGGGGTCGCGCCGGAATACTTGATGACGGATTCGTAGATCGGGAAGCCGGGATTGGGATACATGATTTCCGCCCCCGGTTCGCCGAACATCAGCACGGCGAAGAACATCGTGGGCTTGCCGCCGGGCACCACGACGACATGATCGGGGTTCACCTCCACCCCGTGGCGGCGGTTCAGATCGGCCGCGACAGCCTCCCGCAACGGCAAGATGCCATTGGCCGGGGTATAGCCGTGCTGGCCATCCTGCAGGGCCTTGATCCCCGCCTCGACGATATGGCCGGGCGTTTTGAAATCAGGCTGGCCGATGCCAAGGTTGATGATATCGCGCCCCGCCTGCGCTAGTTGCTGGGCACGCGCCAGCACCACAAAGGCGGATTCGGTGCCAAGCCGTGACAGGCTTTCGGCAAATTTCAGATCTGACATCGCGTTCCCCTCCCCGTGAAGCGGCGCAGGTTCGCCGCAGCCCCCTGATTTGGTATACCAATCTGGCCGCAGAGATAAAGGGCCGCGATAGAACCGGGGGCTCGTCCCGGCTCGGCGACGCTTTCGCCGCAGTTTTGAACATTTCCAAGCTGTGGGCCGGCGCCACGTACCATCACCGCTTGCAGCCGCGCCTGCGGGCTTCTACATCTGTGCTGACCGTTGGATAAGGACGCCCGCCCATGGCCATCGCGCCCGAAGAACTCGAATCCCTGATCCGCGCGCAGTTTCCGCAAGCGCAGATCACCATCACCGACATCGCCGGCGACGGAAACCACTATGCCGCCGAGGTGATCGACGAAAGCTTCAAGGGCATGAACCGTGTCCAGCAGCAGCGGGCCGTCTATGCCGCGCTGAAAGACCAGATGGAGGGCTCGAACGGGGCGCTCCATGCGCTTGCCCTCACCACCAAAGCCCCGGAGTGACCGACATGGCCGACGCCCAGAACCAGATCAAGGACACCATCGACACCAACGACGTGGTGCTTTTCATGAAAGGCACGAAAGACGCGCCGCAATGCGGGTTCTCAAGCCGCGTGGCCGGCGTGCTTAATTTCATGGGTGTTCAATTCGCCGACATCAACGTGCTGACCGATGACGAGATCCGGCAGGGCATCAAGGACTTTTCCGACTGGCCGACGATCCCCCAGCTTTACGTGAAGGGCGAATTCGTCGGCGGCTGTGACATCGTCACAGAGATGACGCTGTCGGGCGAACTGGACAAGCTGTTCGACGACAAGGGCGTGTCCTACTCCAAGGATGCCGCCGACAAGATCCGCGCCGCCAACGCCTGAGGTGCACCGATGCTGAGGGCGCGGCTGTGGTATGGCCCGGCCGGGCACGCGACAGGCGTCGATCGCATCGCACGCTATCTGCGCGGTCCGCTCGGCTGTACGCTGGACATGCAGGAGCGTAAACGGAATGGTCGCTGGGGTCCGGAGATCGATCTGCGGGCCCCTGTGCGGGCGCATGTGATCCTGTCGCGTGGGCTGGAGGTTTCCGGAGAGGGCGCGGATCTGGTGTCTCGCCTGCCCGCCGATGCCCCAGAGAAGCTCGCTAAAAGGCTGGCCCATGCGACCGCGCGGCTGGAATTCCATGACCCGCGGGATGGCCGGTTCTTTCCCGGCGCAGGCGTGGCGCGCAGTGTGCTTTTCCCGCTGGCCTATGCGGTCGGCGGCATGGTGGAAGACATCGACAATGGCCGCCTGTTCTATTTCCCCTTCCCGGAACCGGAAGGGGTGATGGTGCGCCTGAAACGCTCCCTTGACGAGGTCAGGATGGTGCTGGGGCTGCGCTAGGGGGCCGCCTTGAGCCACCCGACACCCCCATGACCGCGCCGGGCCCCTTCCGGCCCAGCGCCGTTCCTGCCGTCAGCCGGCGACCTTCTCTTCCACGGACTCTGCCAGTGCCTCGGCCCGGGCGGCCAGTTCTGCCAGCGCGTCGGTCACACTGGCCGGAATGACCGGCACCTCGACCCGTTCGGGTTCGGGCGGCGGGGCGGTTTCCATGGTCGACAGTTGCGAGTTCACTTCGGCCAGTTTCGATTCCGCCGCGCGCAACCGTTCCTCCAACCCCGCGCAGCGGTCGGCCAGCATCAGCCCCGCCATCAGCAGCATGCGTCCCTCGGGCAGACGACCGGCCTGGGTGACAAGGGTCGACGCCTCGTTGTCCAGCGCCTTGGCCGCTGCCTCCAGATAGCTTTCCTCGCCCTCCTGGCAGGCGACCTCGAACGGGCGTCCCCCGATGGTGATGGTCAGGTTAGGCATGACCGGCACCCCCCTCGGCCAGCGGAATGAGATCGGCAAGGATGGCGCTCAACTCCGCCCGGTCGCTTTCGCGCAACTGCTTGAGCGCGTCGAGCTCCGCCTCCATCGCCGCATTGATAGCCGAGGAATCTCCCAGGCCCTGGGCATTCGCCGTTCGCAGTGCCGTGCTGGTTTCCCGCAGGCGGGCATTGACGGCGCGCAAACGTTCGATCTCGGTTTCCAGTTCCTCGATCCGGGCGGCCATTTCGCCGGCCCGCTGTTCCAGCCGGGCCACCTGCGTTTCCTGCCGCTCCGAGATCGCCTTGACCCGGTCGTTCAGTTGCGCGTTGGAGGCCCGCTCGGTTTCCAGCGCCTCGCGCAGACCTTCGACCTCGGCCGTATCGGCACGCGACGGGTCGGCCTTTTCAAGCCCGCCAAGCCCCTGGCCGATGCGTTCCAGCGCAGAGGAAAGCCGGCGCTCCAGTTCGTCTATATCGCTCATTCTGCCTCTTTTCCGGCGTCGTCCTTTGGGCCTGCGGTCAGACCCGGTCGAATCGGGGGCCGCGGACCTTTGCCCGATCTTAGCCGATGGCGAAGCTGATTGCGCCCCTGTTTGCCGTCAAGGGCTTACGGGGCGCGGCTGACCCTCTGCGCAAACGGTTTGGCGATTCAGGTCGCGGCTGAGCGGGGATATTTCGCCAGCAGGCGTTCCCGCACCGCGGGCGTGACGAACGAATGAACGTCCCCGCCAAGCCGCGCAATTTCCTTGACCAGCTTGGATGCAATCGCCTGTCGACGCGCATCGGCCATCAGGAACACCGTCTCGACCGACGCATCAAGGGCCCGGTTCATGCCAACCATCTGGAATTCATATTCGAAATCGGCCACGGCGCGCAGGCCGCGCACGATCATCGTGGCGCCCACATCGTTGGCACAGTCGATCAGCAGGTTTTCGAACGCATGCACAACGATTTCTGTGCCGGTCTTCTCGCTGAGGACCGCGCATTCGTTCTCGATCATGTCGACCCGTTCTTCGAGCGAAAAGAGCGGCCCCTTGTCACGGTTGATCGCCACCCCGATGACCAGCCGGTCAACGAGCGCGCAGGCCCGCGTGATGATGTCGATATGGCCCAGCGTCACGGGGTCGAAAGTCCCCGGATAAAGTCCGATGCGCATGGGAGCCTCCTGAATTCGCTCTCACCGACGCAACAATATCCGGAAGGATTTTGCAAGTGCAGCATCCCGGGACGGAATTTCGCAGTTGCAGCGAAACCTCAGAACCCCATGATCATGTCTTCAAGGGCCTTCTTCTCCATCGTCAGTTCCGACAGCCGCGCCTTGATCACGTCGCCGATGGAGATCAGGGCCACCATCTTTCCGCCCTGCATCACCGGCATGTGGCGGAACCGGCCCTCGGTCATCAGCGACAGGATATCGTCGGCCCGATCATCCAGTTGGCAGGTCTGGATTTCGCGCGTCATGATCTGCCCAACCATATCGCTCAGGCACACCGGCCCGCGACGGCCCAGTTCGCGCACGATGTCGCGTTCGGACAGGATGCCATCGACCGTGGTGCCGTCGCTGCTGACGACCAGCGCCCCGATGCGGCGCGCCGCCATTTCCGAGGCCGCTTCGGACACGCGCGCATCGCGCTGAATCGTTGCGACGCCGGGCAGCAATTTGAATGACAGAATCTGCCTGACTTGCATGGTTTTCCTCCCATTTCCCGAGTGAGTGGAAAATGGTCCCCCAACCTGCGGCATTCTGTCAAGCGCGCGACTCACGAAGTGAAACCGGCGCGTCTTGCTTGCGGCGGGAACATCGGGCTGGTGGGTTGCCCTCTCCCTTGCGTTTTGACAGGCAATTCGGGCAAGCAGGGCGCGCATGTTCGGGGCTGACATACGGATTTCGCAGGGAAACGCGTTCCCTTGCCGCATCCGCTGTGCATCTGCCGCTTTCGCGTGGCAAGGCGCCTGTCTATGCTGCCCGGCAAACACTACGGGAGGAACAAATGAAAGAATTGACACATTTCGTGAACGGCGCCGCGGTTCCGGGCACATCCGGCCGCTTTGCCGATGTCTACAACCCGGCCCTGGGCGAGGTGCAGGCAAAGGTCCCGCTGGCCAGCAAGGCCGAGATGGACGCTGCCATCGCTGCCGCTGCCGAGGCCCAGCCGGCCTGGGGTGCGACCAACCCGCAACGCCGGGCGCGCGTGATGATGGAGTTCGTCCGCCTGCTGAACCGCGACATGGACAAGCTGGCCGAGGCGCTGAGTTCCGAACATGGCAAGACCATCCCCGATGCCAAGGGCGATGTGCAGCGCGGGCTTGAGGTGATCGAGTTCTGCATCGGGGCGCCGCATCTGCTGAAGGGCGAGTTTACCGACAGCGCCGGCCCCGGCATCGACATGTATTCGATGCGGCAGCCGCTGGGCGTCGTGGCGGGCATCACGCCTTTCAACTTCCCCGCCATGATCCCGATGTGGAAGATGGGTCCCGCGCTGGCCGCCGGGAACGCCTTTATCCTGAAACCGTCGGAACGCGATCCGTCCGTGCCGCTGATGCTGGCGGACCTGCTGAAAGAGGCCGGCCTGCCCGATGGCTGCCTGCAGGTCGTCAACGGCGACAAGGAGGCGGTGGACGCCATCCTCGACAACCCGACCGTGCAGGCCATCGGCTTTGTCGGGTCCACGCCGATTGCCGAATACATCTATGGCCGCGGGTGTTCCAACGGCAAGCGGGTGCAATGCTTCGGGGGCGCCAAGAACCACATGATCGTCATGCCCGATGCCGACATGGACCAGGCCGCCGATGCGCTGGTCGGTGCGGGCTATGGTGCCGCGGGCGAACGCTGCATGGCGATTTCCGTGGCCGTGCCGGTGGGCGATGAGACCGCCGACCGCCTGATCGAGAAACTGGTGCCCCGGATCGAAAAGCTGAAGGTCGGGCCCTACACCTCGGGCGACGGGGTGGACTATGGGCCGCTGGTTACCGCGCAGGCGAAAGAGCGGGTGCTGGGGCTGATCAATTCCGGTGTCGACCAAGGCGCAGACCTGGTCGTCGACGGCCGGAACTTTGCCCTGCAAGGCTATGAAAACGGCTACTTCGTAGGGCCCAGCCTGTTCGACAAGGTGACGACCGACATGGAGATCTACCGGCAAGAGATCTTCGGGCCCGTGCTCTCGACCGTTCGCGCCAAGACCTATGAGGAGGCGCTGGGTTACGCGATGGACCACGAATACGGAAACGGCACCGCGATATTCACCCGCGACGGCGACACCGCGCGCGATTTTGCGTCGCGCATCAATATCGGCATGGTGGGGATCAACGTGCCGATCCCGGTGCCGCTGGCCTATCACACCTTCGGCGGCTGGAAGAAGTCGGGCTTCGGCGACCTGAACCAGCATGGGCCGGATGCCTTCCGGTTCTACACCCGCACCAAGACGGTCACCGCGCGCTGGCCATCGGGCCTGAAAGAAGGCGGCGAGTTCCACTTCAAACAGATGGACTGACGCCGGAATGGCCAGGGGCGGCCAACACGGCCGCCCCCGATCACTTCAAGTCATCTTGGGGTTTGTCAGCCCGTCTTCCGGCGCTGCATCGCGGCAAGACCGCCCAGACCACCGATCAGCATCCAGCCGGCCGCAGGCAAAGGCACCGCTGCGATGTTGTAGAAACTGACATGCGAGATGTCGTTTCTTTGATACCCCGAAATATCGATGGTCCCGGACACGTCACCGCCCGTGATCTCGAAGATCTGGTACTTGTTCGCGGCCTTCACGGCGATGATCGTCGGCAACAGCACGTTCGACGCGCCGGTCACGAGACTGCTGTCGAAGGACCAGCCGAAGGACTGGTTTCCGCTGTAAACCACCGAAAAGGCAGCGCTGTAGTCACCCTCTGCCCCGCCCTGCGCTTCGGGCGCGTCTTCCCACGCGATACACGTGCCAGAGCCGCCGCCCTGATCGCATTTTGCCAGCGCCTCGGCCCCCAGCAAGGGCTCCGGGAACGGGTCGTTGCCCGCGCCCTCTCCGTAATAAACCGTCGTCGCACTTGCGTAGCCCGCTGCGAGCGTGAACGCCAACGCGGTTCCGCCTGCCAAAGTCTTAAGAATGTGTGTCAAGGACCGCTCCCCACCGCTAAAAACTGAAGTTAACTTACATCAATTGCAGGGTCTTTCGAAGCATTTCACGCGAATGGGAAGAACATTTTCCCGAGGCGTCATAAAATTTTCGGATCCGGACCTACAAGTGCACAAAGCTTCGCCATATCCTTTCGGCAATACCACCGCCAGTTGCTTGCCGACGGCGCCGCACCGGTCAAAGCGTAAAGCCTGCGACAATCGATTCGCGGTTTCACGCCGAACAGGCGGTATCGTCCATGGGCCTTCGCCGGAATATGTGCCTGTGCCGCGCGCAGGGGACTTGCCCCAAGGCGGTTTTCCTGCTGACAATGCCGTTCACGATCCACTGGCGGAGCGGTCGAATGACAGCTACCGAACCCGACTTCACGATCGGCATCGAGGAAGAGTATCTTCTGGTCGATCTCGATACCTGCGCGCTGGCCGAGGCGCCGAAGGAGTTGATGCAGGCCTGTGCCGACGAACTGGGCGATCAGGTCACGCCGGAATTCCTGCAATGCCAGATCGAGGTCGGCACCCGCGTCTGCAAGACCGTGGGAGAGGCCCGCGAAGACCTGCGCCGCCTGCGCGCCACCGTCGCGAAACATGCGGGCCGCTTCGGTCTTGCCCCGATCGCCGTGTCCTGCCACCCGATGGCCGATTGGAAACAGCAGCACCACACCAACAAGGACCGGTATAACGACCTCGACAAGGCCTTGGCCGCAGTCGCCCGGCGGATGCTGATCTGTGGCATGCATGTCCATGTCGGCGTACCCGACAAGGATCAGCGCATCGACCTGATGGCGCAACTGACCTATTTCCTGCCGCATTTCCTGGCGATGTCCACATCCTCGCCCTTCTGGCAGGGGGTGGATACCGAACTGGCCTCCTATCGCCTCACGGTGTTCGACAACCTGCCCCGAACAGGGCTGCCCCCGCGCTTTGCAAGCTGGTCAGACTATGAACGGTCGGTCGGCGTGCTGGTGAATCTGGGCATGATCGGGGACGCCACGAAGATCTGGTGGGATTTGCGCCCCTCGGCCCGGTTCCCGACGCTGGAATCCCGTATCTGCGATGTCACCCCCCGGCTGGAACACACCCTTTCGATTGCGGCCATGACCCAATGCGTCACGCGGATGCTGTGGCGGCTGGCCAGCCTGAACCAGCGTTGGCGGGTCTATGAACGCTTCCTCGTGGGGGAAAACCGCTGGCTGGCCCAGCGCTATGGCGCGAATGAGGGGCTGATCGATTTCGGGCGCAAGGAAGTCGTTCCCTTCGTCGACCTGCTGGAAGAACTGATCACGCTGGTCGAGGCCGACGCCGCCGTGCTTGGCTGTCTGGATGAGATCAACGCCGCCCGCAACGTGATCGCCAACGGGACCAGCGCAGATCGCCAGCGCGCCGTCCATGCACAGGCGGTCAGTGAGGGCAAGGATCCGGACGATGCCTTCTGTGCGGTGATCCGCGCGCTGATCGAGGAATACAACGCCGATCTTTGACGGCGGACGCTTGCAATCGGCCCGCAGGCTCTGCCAAATGAACACGCGTTCAATAAGCGCGGGGAGGTGAGGCAAGTGGATTTCGCACTCAGCGAGGAGCAGACCGCGATCTTCGACATGGCACGCGGATTCGGGGCGGACAATATCGCGCCCCACGCGCTGGCCTGGGAACAGGACGGGACGATCCCGAAAGAGCTTTGGCCGAAGATCGCCGAACTGGGGCTGGCGGGCATCTATGTCAGCGAGGAGTCGGGCGGTTCGGGCCTGACCCGGCTTGACGCGACCCTGGTGTTCGAGGCGCTGTCGATGGCCTGCCCCTCGGTCGCGGCATTCCTGTCGATCCACAACATGTGCGCCAAGATGCTGGACGCCTTCGGCACGGATGAGCAGAAGAACCGCTTCCTCGCCCCGGCGCTGACAATGGAAAAGGTCTTTTCCTATTGCCTGACAGAGCCCGGATCGGGGTCCGACGCGGCGGCCCTGAAAACCCGCGCGGAACGCACGAATGAGGGCTTTGCCCTGACCGGGACGAAGGCCTTCATCTCCGGCGGCGGTTATTCCGACGCCTATATCGTGATGGCGCGCACGGGAGAGGACGGCCCGCGCGGGATCTCTGCCTTGATCGTGGAGGACGGCGCCGAGGGCCTCAGCTTTGGCGGGCTGGAATCCAAGATGGGCTGGCGCGCGCAACCCACCCGGCAGGTGCAATTCGACGGCTGCGCGGTCCCGGCGGCGAACCTGTTGGGCGAGGAAGGCAAGGGCTTTCGCTATGCGATGATGGGGCTGGACGGCGGACGGCTGAACATCGCGGCCTGTTCGCTGGGCGCCGCGCAGGCGGCCCTTGACGCGACGCTGACCTATATGGGGGAGCGCAAGGCCTTTGGGAAATCCATCGACCAGTTCCAGGCGCTGCAATTCCGGCTGGCCGATGCCGAGATCGAGTTGCAGGCCGCGCGCACCTTTCTGCGCCAAGCGGCGTGGAAGCTGGATCAGGGCGCGCCGGATGCCACCAAGTTCTGCGCCATGGCCAAGAAGTTCGTGACCGAGGCCGGCAGCCGCGTGGCCGACCAGTGCCTGCAACTGCATGGCGGCTATGGCTATCTGGCCGATTACGGCATCGAAAAGATCGTGCGGGATCTGCGGGTGCACCAGATCCTCGAAGGCACGAACGAGATCATGCGCCTGATCACCGCCCGCCACCTGCTGGAGGCGCGGGGATGAGCGACATCGATATCCGGGTAGAAGGCCGCGCGGGCCGCATCACGCTGAACCGGCCAAAGGCGCTGAACGCGCTGACCTATGAGATGTGCCTTGCGATCGAGGCCGCGCTGGACGACTGGCGCGACGATGACGCCGTCGCGCTGGTGCTGATGGACGCGGCGGGGGACAAGGCGTTCTGCGCGGGCGGCGACATCGCGGTGATGTATGAAACCGGCACCAGGGGCGACTTTGCCTACGGTCAGAAATTCTGGCGCGACGAATACCGGATGAACGCCAAGATCGACGAATACCCAAAGCCAGTGGTCAGCCTGCTTCAGGGCTTCACCATGGGGGGCGGAGTCGGCGCCGGGTGCCACGGATCGCACCGGGTTGTCGGCGAGACCAGCCAGATCGCCATGCCCGAATGCGGGATCGGGCTGGTGCCCGATGTGGGCGGGTCGCTCTTGTTGGCGCGGGCACCGGGCCACATGGGCGCCTATCTGGGAACCACCGGGCGCCGCATGGGGCCGGCCGACGCGATCTATGCGGGCTTTGCCGATCATTTCATACCCGAGGCCGATTGGCCCGACCTGACCGCCGAGTTGATTGCGACCGGCGATATCGGCGCGGTCGAGAATGCTGGCCAAACCCCCGACCGGGGCGCCCTGCCCGGCCTTCAGGCCGCAGTCGATGCCGCATTCGCCGGTGAAACGCTGCGCGACGTGGTTGCGGCGCTGCGTGCGGACAGTTCGGACTTCGCGGCCGATACGCTGAAGCGCCTGACCCGTGGCAGCCCGCTGGCCATCGCCTGCGCCATCGAGATGCAGAACCGGATGGGGCCCGGCACCACAATCCGCGAGGCGCTGGCGCTGGAGTACCGTTTCACCCATCGTGCGCCGGAGCATTCCGATTTCCTTGAAGGGATCCGTGCGGCGATCATCGACAAGGACAAATCCCCGCGCTGGCGGCACACCGATCTGGGCGCGGTGCCCGACGAAGACATCGCCGCGATGCTGGCGCCCCTGGGCGACGAGGGGCTGAACCTCGACACGGCGCTGGGGTGACAGGGGACGGGCGGAAACCCGCTCGCCGGGCGGGGGCTGTCGCATGATCCTCTGGGGTCTGATGGACAGCCCGTTCGTCCGCCGGGCGGCACTTGCGCTGCATCACTACGGCCTCGACTACGACCGGCGCGCGCTGTCGGTCCTGTGCGACTTCGACGCGCTGTCGGCTGCCAATCCGCTTGGCCGGGCGCCTGCGCTGACGCTTGACGATGGCCGGGTGCTGACCGACAGCCACGCCATCCTTGAATGGCTGGACGCAACGCAGCCCGGCCCCACGCTGACCGTCACAGGCGCCGGGCTGGTGGACATGCTGGCCATCGAGGCAACCGCGATCGGACTGGCGGAAAAGGCCGTGGGGCGCAGCGCCGAATTGCGCCGTATCCAGCCGGACCCACAAACACTCGACCGGATCGACCGGCAGATCTCGCAGGCCATGGCTTGGCTAGAATCGCGCGCCATGGGTACTTGGGTATGCGACGGGCGTCTGACCCGCGCCGATCTCGCCTTGGCCTGCGCAACCACGTATATCGCGGAAAAACATCCCGCTTTGACCCCGGACAGCTATTCGGCATTGGCGGCGCATCGGGCATTTTGCGAAGCGCGCAGCCCGTTCTGCGACGCACCGTTCTCGCGGATCGAAGCGACAGGACATATCTGAGGGGAGGAAAGCACATGAAAATCGGCTTTATCGGACTGGGAAACATGGGCGCGCCGATGGCGGCGAACCTTGTGAAGGCCGGGCATCAGGTGACAGGGTTCGACCTTGCCGCCCCGATGCCCGAAGGTGTGACCAAGGCCGCGACCGCGGCAGAGGCCGCCAAGGGGCAGGAGGTCGTGGTCACCATGCTGCCCGACGGATCGATCCTGCGCGCCGTCGCCGCGGACATCCTGAAGGGGATGGACAAGGGCGCGGTGCATCTGGATTGCTCGACCGTCGATGTCGACAGCGCCCGCGCCGTGGCGGATCAGGCGGCGGCGCTGGGCGTGCTGGCCGTTGACGCCCCTGTTTCAGGCGGGGTCGGCGGGGCAACCGCAGGTACGCTGACCTTCATGGCCGGCGGCAGCGAAGACGCGTTCGAAAAGGTGCGGCCGCTCTTCGACGTCATGGGCCAGAAGGCCGTGCATTGCGGGCCCAGCGGCAATGGACAGGCGGCGAAGATCTGCAACAACATGATCCTTGGCGCGACCATGATCGCAACATGCGAGGCATTCGCCCTGGCCGACAAGCTGGGCCTTGCCCGCGACAAGATGTTTGACGTGGTCTCGACATCCTCGGGCTACAGTTGGACGATGAACGCCTATTGCCCCGCCCCCGGCATCGGGCCGAAAAGCCCCGCCGACAATGACTATAAGCCCGGTTTCGCAGCAGAGCTGATGCTGAAGGACCTGCGCCTGTCCCAACAGGCGGCCGAGGCCGTCGATGCCGATACGCCGATGGGCAAACGCGCTGCGGACCTTTATGCTGAGTATGTCGAACAGGAAGGGGGACGCGGTATGGATTTCTCGGCAATGCTGCCCCGGTTCGTGAAGCGCGGCCGATCATGAGTTGGCTGTCGCGCGCCACGGGCCTTGAAGGGATCGAACCGGGCACCGCTGCCCGGCTTGAGAGCCTGCCGATCATGCGCCTGCCCAAGGGCAAGGTGCTGTTCTGTCCCGGAGAGGCGGCGCGCGGCTTCACCATCCTTTTGTCGGGCCGGGTGGAGGTCTTCCTGATCGGCCCGACCGGGCGCGAGATCCTGCTTTACGGGATCGAGCCGGGCCAGTCCTGCGTACAGTCCACCCTCGGCCTTCTGGGCGGAGAAGACTACACCGGCGAAGCGATCACCGTCACCGATTGCGAGGCGGTGCTGATCCCGCGCGAGGCGTTCCTGTCGATCATGGACACCTCCCCCGTCTTCCGCCGCTTCGTGTTCGGCGCCTTCGCCCGGCGGTTGCAGGCGGTCATGTCGCTGCTGGAACGGGTGGCCTTTCAAAAGGTCGAAAGCCGTCTTGCAGCCGATCTGCTGGACAACGCGAAAGACGGCACCGTCCACGCCACCCACCAGGAGATCGCGACCCGCATCGGCACCGCGCGCGAGGTCGTGTCGCGCCGGCTGGATGCGCTTTCAAAGGCCGGTCTGGTCCGTGTGGACCGCGGCGTGGTGACGCTGGAAGACCCCGAAACCCTTGCCGGCCTTGCCGCGCAGGGGCGGGCCGCGTGACACAGTCACAGACCTGTCCTAATGGTTAAGGCATGCTGAAGTGAGAGGCCCGAGAGATTCGGGCCTTGAACGCATTTCTGCACCATCGGAGAGAGACCCATGCTCAAGAAAAACGTCGGCGGCATCGACCGCATCGCCCGTATCGTTGTTGGCGCCCTTCTGCTGGCCTTCGGCCTGCTTGGCGGCGGCCACTGGATCTTCGTCATCCTCGGTCTCGTGGCGCTGGGCACCGGCATCATGCAGACCTGCATGCTCTACAACTTCATCGGCGTGAACACCTGCACGACGAAAGACTGATCTGTACCTGCCCCGCACCCTGAGCGAACGGGGTGCGGGGCAACCTGTCTTGACGTAAGGCTTTCCGGGGCACCGCGTCTGCCGACACAACGGTCGATCTGCCTTAAGGACCGGATACGGGCGGTGGAAAGTCAGCCTGTCACCCCCAGCCGCGAACGCGACGAGCGCAACAGGCAGCCTTCACATCTGCCCTTGTGACATGCGCCGACGCGACGCCGCGCCGAGACATCCAACCCCCGTCACCATCAGGACAATCCCTGCCGGAATCGGGACAGGTGCCAGATCGACGGCGAAGGTCAGAGATTGACCATAGTCCAGGTCGGCACCGGCCGTGTAGGTGATCGACAGGGAACTGACCGGCCCGGCAAAGCTCAGTATCCCGCCGTCGAAATCGGTAACGTCATCGTCGATGGATATCGTCGGGCCCGCGATTTGCGATTTGGTGAAGCCAGACTCGACACTGAACGCCGGGCTCAGCGTATAGACAGATGCCGGTTCATCGAAACCACTCACAAACTCGCCACGCCAATATCCCGCATAAAGCAGCAGGTTGCTGATCGGCGTATCGAAGACGAAAGAGATATTGGCGTTTGTCCGGTATTGCAGAACCTCGACATTCTTCAGCGGCGCATAGCTGTAATCGCTGCCAGACAGATCGGACATCAAAACCGGCGGAAAGTGAGAATCCCCGCCTGTGACCGTGAACCCCACACCGCCAAGCACACCCGCGGTTTCATCCACCCAGTCCGCCGCAACAAGGGCCGCGCCGGCCGGTTGCGCCAGAACCAATGCCGAGGTCAGAAGCCCGACAAACCTGTCAATAAACGCCATCTTGTTCCCTCCTCCAAAGAACAACGAAAGGGTGGCCTTTCACGGTTCAATGGTATCAGAAATTCGATGCGGCCGCATCTTCGCAACGGCCTTGCTTTTCGTGGCGGAAACCTGAGGCAGAGTTTTACTCTGCCGCCACCTTTCGCGGCCCCAGCATATCCTTCAGATACCGCCCGGTATGGCTTCGCTCGACGTCAGCAATCTCTTCCGGCGTGCCCTCGGCCACGATCTCGCCCCCGCCATCGCCGCCTTCGGGGCCGATGTCGATGATCCAGTCGGCGGTCTTGATGACGTCCAGATTATGCTCGATCACCACGACGGTGTTGCCCTGCTCCACCAGTTCGTGCAGCACCTCCAGCAGCTTCCGCACATCCTCGAAATGCAGGCCCGTCGTCGGTTCGTCGAGAATGTAGAGCGTCCGCCCGGTGGCGCGTTTCGACAACTCCTTCGACAGTTTTACCCGCTGCGCCTCGCCCCCCGACAGCGTCGTGGCCTGCTGACCCACCTTGATATAGCCAAGGCCCACACGGACCAGCGCATCCATCTTCTCGCGGATCGAGGGGACCGCCTTGAAGAAATCCTGTGCATCCTCGACCGTCATGTCGAGCACGTCGGCGATGCTCTTGCCCTTAAACTTTATCTCAAGGGTTTCCCGATTGTATCGGGCGCCATGACACGTCTCGCAAGTTACATACACATCGGGCAGAAAGTGCATCTCGATCTTGATGACACCGTCGCCCTGGCAGGCCTCGCAGCGCCCGCCCTTGACGTTGAAGCTGAAGCGCCCTGGTTTATAGCCGCGCGCCTTGGCCTCGGGCAAACCGGCGAACCAGTCGCGGATTGGCGTGAAGGCGCCGGTATAAGTCGCGGGGTTTGACCGCGGCGTCCGCCCGATCGGGCGCTGGTCGATATCGATCACCTTGTCGAGGTGGGTCAGCCCCTTGATCGTTTCGCAGGGCGCGGGCGTCTGGCGCGCCCCGTTCAGCCGCATCGAGGCGGTCTTGAACAGCGTCTCGATCGTCAGCGTGGACTTGCCCCCGCCCGACACGCCCGTCACGCAGACGAATTTCCCCAGCGGGAAATCGACGGTCACATCCTTCAGGTTGTTGCCGGTCGCCTTGACCACGGTGATCTTCTTGCCGTTGCCCTTGCGCCGCTCTGCCGGCACGGCGATTTCACGGCTGCCCGACAGGTATTGCCCGGTGACAGAGGCCGCATCGGCCGCGATCTCCGCGGGCGTCCCCTGTGACACGATCTGCCCACCATGCACGCCAGCCCCGGGGCCGATGTCGAGGACATAGTCGGCCTCCCGGATCGCCTCCTCGTCATGCTCGACCACCAGCACGGAATTGCCCTGATCGCGCAGGTTCTTCAGCGTCTGCAACAGCCGCCCGTTGTCACGCTGGTGCAACCCGATGGAAGGTTCGTCGAGGACGTACAGAACCCCGGTCAGGCCCGAACCGATCTGGCTGGCCAGACGAATGCGCTGGCTCTCCCCCCCCGACAACGTCCCGGCATTGCGCGCCAGCGTCAGATAATCCAGCCCGACATTGTTCAGAAAGCCCAGCCGCTCGCGGATTTCCTTCAGGATGGCCCGGGCGATCTCGTTCTTCTGCCTCGACAGGCTGTCGGGCGCGGCCTCTACCCAGGCCAGCGCCTCCCGGATCGACATCTGTACCACTTCACCCACATGCAGCCCCGCGATCTTCACGGCCAGCGCCTCGGCCCTAAGACGATGGCCGCCGCAGGTATGGCAGGGGCGGTTGTTCTGATAGCGCTCGAACTCCTCGCGGACCCAGTTGCTGTCGGTCTCGCGATAGCGGCGTTCCATGTTGGGGATCACCCCCTCAAAGGGCCGCGTGACATTATAGATGCGCCCGCCCTCGTCATAACGGAAGGGGATTTCTTCGTCGCCAGAGCCGTACAGGAAAACCTGCTGCACAAATTTCGGCAGGTTCTTCCAAGGCGTGTCCTTGTCGAACTCGTAATGGGCCGCAATCGCCTCGATCGTCTGGCGAAAATAAGGGGACTTGCCCTTGCGCCACGGCGCGATGGCGCCGTCATAAACGGTCAGCGCCGCGTCGGGCACGACCAGCCGTTCGTCAAAGAACAGCTCTACCCCCAGCCCGTCGCAATCGGGGCAGGCGCCGAAGGGGGCGTTGAACGAAAACAGCCGCGGCTCGATCTCGGGGATGGTGAAGCCGGACACCGGGCAGGCGAAGTTTTCGCTGAAGGTATGGCGTTCCGGGTCGCCCTCTTTCGGCGCGGTCTCCAGCACCGCGATCCCGTCGGCCAGGTCAAGCGCGGTACGGAAACTGTCGGCCAGTCGCGTCTCCAGCCCCTCTTTCACGACGATACGGTCGACCACGACATCGATATCGTGGCGGAACTTCTTGTCCAGCGTCGGAGGCTCATCAAGGTCATAGAACTCGCCGTCGACCTTCACCCGCTGAAAGCCCTGCTTGCGGAGTTCAAGGAACTCTTTCTTATACTCCCCCTTCCGGTCGCGGATGATCGGGGCCAGCAGATAGGCGCGGGTCCCCTCCTCCATCGCCATCACGCGGTCGACCATGTCCTGCACCTGCTGCGCCTCGATCGGCAGACCGGTGGCGGGGCTGTAGGGGGTGCCCGCGCGCGCGAACAGAAGCCGCATGTAGTCATAGATCTCGGTCACCGTGCCAACGGTGGAGCGGGGGTTCTTCGATGTCGTCTTCTGCTCGATGGAAATCGCCGGGCTAAGGCCTGCGATATGTTCCACATCGGGCTTTTCCATCATGTCGAGGAATTGCCGCGCATAGGCGGACAGCGATTCCACGTAACGGCGCTGCCCCTCCGCATAGATCGTGTCGAAGGCAAGGGAGGACTTGCCAGAGCCCGACAGCCCGGTGATCACCACCAACGCATCGCGCGGGATATCGACATCGATTCCTTTGAGGTTATGCTCGCGCGCGCCGCGCACCTCGATGAACTTGAGCTCTGACATGCGCATCCCCGAAAAAGCCGTTGCAGAAGATAGGGCATCCGGACCGGATCGCCAAGCCGAATGACAGAACACACCGGGAACAAGACAGGGGCAGGCGCGGGGCGGTCATCCCGCGATGCCGTCCCGCCGCCCATCCAAGCCGTCGACACCACGGCACCCGCGTCAGCCTGTACGCCGATCTCCCCTTAACAATCCGGCGCGGTTGCGTATAGTCCACGCCGCGTGCTGCACCGACGGAGGAAACGCCATGTTCAGCAACTGGGCCGACTTAATCTTGAAGGTCTACCCCTATGTCGAGGAAATCCGGGCAAAGGATGCCTGGGAGTTCGCCGAAAAGGGAGAGATCGTGCTGATCGATGTGCGCGAACCCCATGAGATCGCCCGCTTCGGCAAATGCCGGGGCGCGATCCACATCCCGATGCACATGACCCGCCACAAGGCGAACCGCAAAAGCCCGCATTTCGACCCGGCGCTGGACCCCGCCAAGACCTTTGCGTTCTATTGCGAAAACGGCAGCGACGCGATCGCCGCCGCGCGCGTGTTCAAGAAGCTCGGCTATGAGAATGTGTACAACATGGGCGCTTTCCGCGAATGGCTGAACGCCAAGCTGCCGGTCGAGAAATAGCCCCGCATTCGCGCCACTGAACCACCGCGCCCCCGGGAACACCGCAAGGGGGCCGCTTACCCCCCTTGCCGCCCCCCGATCACCGCGGGGCATCGAAACCGCAGGAGACGTCATGTTCAATATCGGCGCGTTCTTCAAAGACATGTTTCCCCCGGTCGAGACGATCCAGCCGATGGATGCATGGACGGCCGCGAAGAAGGGCAAGATCGTGCTGATCGACGTGCGCGAGGCGCGCGAGATCGCGGCCTCCGGCAAATGCAAGGGTGCGCTGAACGTGCCGATGTCGATGATCCGGCAAAAGGCGGGAAGCGGTGCGGAGCCGTTCGCCCCCTCGAACACCTTTGCCCTGTATTGCGCGAACGGCGCCCGGTCCCTGATGGCCGCCCGGACGATGAAGAAGCTGGGCTATGAAAACGTCTACAACCTTGGCACATTCCGCGACTGGGTGGGGGCCGGGCTGCCGGTCGAGAAATAGGGGCGACCGCGGGACCGGCGCGTTCACCACGGGGCGCATTCCCCAACCCCGTCGTCACCGTTGCTGGCATGCGGAGCAGCACCATTCCTTCGGCGCGCGCAAGGGGCAGTTCTATTTCCGGCGCGGCGGATCGGTCAGCAGGTTGATCAGCGTTGCGCCAACAATCCAGATCGCAAGCATCAGGAACACGGCCAGATCGGGGCGGTAAAGATGGCCGACGATGCCACCCATGCCCACGACAAGCCCGACCGCCCCGTTGACGCCCTGAAGTTCCTTTCGTTTGGATTTCAGGTCCACCACGGCCTCTGCACCGTCAGAAATGAATGGCCCGCCCGTCGGCGTCCAGAACGGCCTCGTGCATCATCTCGCTCAGCGTCGGATGCGGGAAGATGGTTTCGGCAAGGGCGGCCTCGGTCGTCTCAAGACTACGCCCCACGACATAGCCCTGGATCAGTTCCGTGACCTCGGCCCCGACCATATGGGCGCCCAGCAGTTCCCCGGTCTTCGCATCGAACACGGTCTTGATCATGCCCTCGGACTCCCCAAGGGCGATGGCCTTGCCGTTGCCGATGAAGGGAAAGCGGCCGACCTTGATCTCGAACCCCTTTTCCTTGGCCCGCGCCTCGGTCAGGCCGATGCTGGCCACCTGCGGGTGGCAATAGGTGCACCCCGCGATGGAGCCAGGGCGGATCGGATGGGGATGCCCGCCCGCGACCAGTTCGGCCACCATCACGCCTTCATGGCTGGCCTTGTGCGCCAGCCAGGGCGGCCCGGCGATATCGCCGATGGCATATAGCCCCTCCACCGCGGTGCGGCAAAACTCGTCCACGACGACATGGGTTCGGTCGACCTTGACGCCAAGGGCCTCCAGCCCCAGCCCCTCGACATTGCCGACGATGCCCACGGCGGAAATCACCGTATCGACCTCGACCGTCTCGGTCTTGCCGCCCTGCTCAATATGGGCGGTGACCTTGTCGGCGGCGCGGTCCAGCTTCTTCACGGTCGCCTTCTCGCGGATCGTCATGCCCTGCTTTTCGAACTGCTTCTTTGCGAAGGCCGAGATCTCGGCGTCTTCCACCGGCAGGATGCGCTCCATCACCTCGACCACGGTGGTTGAGGCCCCAAGCGTGTTGTAGAAGCTCGCAAACTCGATCCCGATGGCGCCGGAGCCGATGACCAAAAGCCTCTTGGGCTCATGGGGTGGCACCAGCGCGTGTTTGTAGGACCAGACGCGCTTGCCGTCCGCCTCCAGCCCCGGCAACTCGCGCGCCCGCGCGCCCGTCGCCAGCACGATGGATTTCGCGGTCAGCTCCTCGGTGCCCTTGTCGGTCTTGACCGCGACCTTGCCCTTGGCGGGCAGCGTCGCCTCCCCCATCACAACGGTGACCTTGTTCTTTTTCAGAAGGTGGCCGACACCGGAGGCGAGTTGCCTTGACACCGCGCGGGACCGTTTGACCACAGCGTCAAGATCATAGCCGATGCCCTCGGCCTTCAGGCCGAATTCCTTGGCGCGATGCATCAGGTGGAACACCTCGGCCGAACGCAACAGCGCCTTGGTCGGGATGCAGCCCCAGTTCAGGCAGATGCCGCCCAGATGCTCCCGCTCGACCACGGCGACCTTCAGGCCAAGCTGGGCACCGCGGATCGCTGCGACATAGCCGCCTGGCCCGGCGCCAATCACGATCATGTCGAATTGCTGCGCAGTCATGGCGCCGCCCTCCCCCTCGTTCTACCGATGCAGCCGTCGGGCCCGCAGCCCGTTCCGGATCAGGATGCCGCGCGCAGTTCTTCCACGCAGGCGCCATAGCCGCCCGCCGACAGGAACGCCTTTTCATCGTCAGAGGAGCCGCGATGCAGCGCGTCGTTGCGGAACGGAAACCGGCCGAAGCGGCGGATCAGTTCGCGATGCGCCTTGGCGTGCAGCAGGTTTTCGGCCCCCGTCTCGGTCATCCGGGTCAGCATCAGGCGCACGCAGCGGTCCTGATCCATCAGGCATTCCGAATGCATCAAGGGCATGTAGAAGAAATGCCGCTCCGGCTCGGGGAAGCGCATGTCGAAATTATGCTCGATCGCCTGCTTGGCGGCGGCGCGCGCCAGAACGTCGGTCGCGAAGGACCGCCAGTCGTCACGGAACATGTTGCGCGGAAACTGGTCGGTCAGGATCAGGTAGGCAAACGCACCCTGCGGATTGGTCGGCCAGTCGTGGAATTCGCCCGCATGGGCGGCCTCCCAGTCCGGCTTGAAGCGCGTCACGACCGCCTCGTCGGTCTCCGGCTTGCCGGCATACCAGCCCTCGGGGCCGACCTCGTTCAGCCAGAAATCGATGATTTCCTCTTGGCGCGACATGATACTCCTCCTACCCGGTTTCAGCCCTTGGCCGGATCGTTTCAGATTAAGGTATGGGGCGCAAGCCGTTCCCGATCAAGACGCCAGGGCGTCGCTTTCTTCCTCATGCGCGGCCTCGATGGCGACCTCCTGCGCGACCTCAACCGCAACGGGCGAGGCCGTGGGCAGAACCGGCGCATAGGAGGCCGTCTCGTCCACCGGCACGGCCGCGCGCTGCGTCATCCGATAGGCCGTGAACACCGCAAGCGACAGCATCAACAGCATCAGGAACAGGAAGAACCCCTGCGGCCCGATGATCCCCATCAGCGCGCCCGTGACCAGCGGCCCCAGGATCGCGCCCACCCCGTTGATGAACAGCAATCCGGCAGAGGCCGCAGCCATGTCGTCCGGTTCCAAATGGTCGTTGGTATAGGCGATCAGCAGGGAATAAAGCGGGTTGGACATGCCACCGATCAGGAAGGCCGCGGCCAGCAGCGCCGGATAGTCCGCCCCCAGCGCCATCGCCGCGCCACCGGCCGCGCCCCCGGTGGCCGCGGCGGCAAGGATCAGCGTGCGCCGGTCCATCCGGTCCGACAGCCAGCCGATCGGATACTGGAACAGCAAACCGCCCATGTAGAGCGCCGCGATGAAGCCCGAGATCTGGCTGACGCTCAGCCCGGCCTCGGTGCCGAAAACCGCAGACATGCCGAACAGCGCCGAATAGACGCCCCCCATCAGAAGGATACCGACCGCCCCGGTGGGCGAGGTGCGCACCAGCTTGATCAGGTTCATCGGTCTGGTCGTGTCGAAGGCGGGCGTCGGGCTGACCGACAGCAGGATCGGCGCGAACGAGATCGAGACGAGGACCGAGGGGATGATGAACAGGACGAACCCCGCCGGATCGGCGATCAGCAAAAGACCCTGCGCGCTGACGATCCCCGCCATCTGCAAGATCATGTAAAGCGACAGCGCCTGCCCGCGGGTTTCATTCGTCGCCGCGTTGTTCAGCCAGCTTTCGGCGGTCACGTAGACGCCCGAAAAGCAGAAGCCGATCAGCACCCGGCCCAGCGTCCATGTCACCGGATGCGCCAGCGCGGGATAAAGGATCAGCACCGCCGAGATCATCGAGGCAAGCGCGGCAAAGACCCGGATATGCCCCACGCGCCGGATCATTTCCGGTGCCAGCCGCGACCCGCCGAGAAAGCCCACGAAATAGGCCGACATCACGATGGACATCTCGAAGGTCGAAAACCCCTCGATCCCGCCGCGGACACCCAGAAGCGTGCCCTGCAGGCCGTTGCCGACCATCAGCAACAGGATTCCGAACAGCAGGGCCCAGCTGGACCGGAACACTTGCAACATGGCGCATCTCCTTCAGCCGGCACCTTCCCGAGACGTACGCTCTAGGCGAGTCGCCAGCGGATCATCGCGCCGCGAAGCGACATATCGATGTCGCCCTTTGACCATTCCGCCGACAATTCTAAAGGTCCGCGATGACCGGTTCCTTGCGCTGTCATTCTGTTGCGGCATCCACCGGGAAAATGCCCTTGCGGAACTGAGGTTCCGGGCCGCGCCCGTCACCTTTCGGGCAGCAGAAGCGACGCATCGCCATAGCTGAAGAACCGATAGCGCGCGTCGATGGCATGCCGGTAGAGCGAGAGCATCCGCTCCCGCCCCATAAGGGCAGAGACCAGCATCAAGAGCGTCGATTTCGGCAGGTGGAAATTGGTGATCAGCCCGTCCGTCACGTGGAAGCTGTAGCCCGGACGAATGAAGATGTCGGTCTCCCCCCGCCACGGCGCGATGCCGTCCCCATCGGCCGCGCTTTCGATCAGGCGGCAGGCGGTGGTGCCCACCGGAATGATCCGCCCGCCGGCTGCGCGGGTGGCGTTGATCTCGGCCGCGGCCTGTTCCGTGACCTCGCCCCATTCGGCATGCATCCGGTGGTTTGACACATCGTCGACCTTGACCGGCAGGAACGTCCCCGCCCCCACATGCAGCGTGACATGGGTCAGGCCCACGCCCTGCGCGGACAGCTCTGCCAACAACGCCGCATCGAAATGCAGCGATGCGGTCGGGGCGGCCACGGCCCGGCCCGTGCAGCCCAGACGCTTTGATAGTCGTCCAGGTCCTGATGGTCGGCCGGGCGGCGCGCCGCGATATAGGGGGGCAACGGCATCGCACCCACCCGGGCCAGCGCGGCGTCGAACGCATCGCCCGTGCAGTTGAAGGCCAGCGTCACGTCCTCCGCCCCGCGGTCGGTCACCTCGGCAGAGAAATCGGGGGCGAAGTCGATCCGTTCCCCGGCCTTCAGCTTGCGCAGCGGCTTGGCCATCGCCCGCCAGCGCCCATCCGGGGCCGGTTCCATCAACGTGATCTCGACCCGCGCCTCGACCGGGCCTTGCGGCGTTTCCCGCCGGCGTGTCCCGGTCAGTCGCGCGGGGATGACCTTGGTGTCGTTCAGAACCAGCCGGTCCCCCGGGCGCAGGAAGGCGGGCAGATCGCGCACATGGGCGTCGCGGGTCAGCCCGCCATCGGCCACCAGAAGCCGCGCCGCCGGACGCGGTCTGGCGGGGCGCGTGGCGATCAGTTCTTCGGGCAGGTCGAAATCGAAATCGGACAGTTTCATTCGGCCACCCGCGGCGGCGGGGCGCGGAAAAGCTCTCGAAACTTGCCGGGCGTCAGGATCGACAGGGGATTTACCCCGACCTTCGGTTTGTCCGCCGTTCCGCCGACGCTGAAATTGAACCCGAACAGCCCCTCCCCCCGGCGCGAGACGACCGCGCCCACGGCATTTAGGATATAGATCGGCGAAACCACGCCCTGCATGTCGATCTCCTTGCTCCCGGTCTTGTAGATACCCGCCAGCGACACCCCAAGCGACGGGCCGACGGCACTGGCCTCCTGCACCTCCACGAGGCCGGGGAAAAGCCGAAAACCGGACTGCACATTGGAAAAGGACAGGCCCTTGCCGTCAAGCTGCTCCACCATCCCGACGACCGAGATCGCGTTCAGCACCTCGACCAGCACGGGGATGCCGCCGACGCGGATATCGTCGACCTCCAACCGGCCCTCGTACCGGCCCTTCCCGGCCATCGGGGTCAGCTTGACGTTCAGCGTGCCGCCCTGCGCATGCTTGTAAAGGCCCGCATCGCGCAGCACGCCGCCGGCATTGGCCGCGGTGATGTCTATGACCGTCCCGCTTTCGCCCGGTGACAGGGTTGCCGCGATGGGTGTGCCGCCCCGGACCTTTGCGGCAACCTTCCCCGACACCGCGCCGCCAGCGGGCACCAGCCGCCCCCGCGCATCGGTCAGGACGATCCCCTTGCCGACCTGGACCTCGTCGAGGGACAGATCGATCGGCCCGCCCTTGCCCGACCCGCGCAGCCGTGGCAGCCGTTCCAGATCGACCGAACCGCCGGTCAGCGACAGCGCGGGCGGATTGCCCTTGCCCTGCCCGCGCAGCACCGCCCGGGCGTTCAGCCAGGTGCCGACGCGGACCCGGTTCAGCCGCATGGCGTCCAATCCGCCGGCCGGGCGCAATTCGACCGTTCCCGCCACGTCCAGCCCCGGGGCCGACAGCGCCAACCGGTCGACCCGCGGCGGGGTATCAAGGGTCACGGCCAAATCGAGCGTGCCCGGCGTCGCCTTCGGTTTCGACCAGCCAATCTGCGGCAGGCTCACCCCAAGGCCCGTCAGGTCGGACGCCAGCGACAGCCGCGGCGGCTGCCCCTTGACCATGTCGAGCGCAAAGGTCGCGTCGGCCGCACCGCTCAGGCTGCCCTCCGGCAGGCCAAGGCCGAAGACGCGGTTCAGGTCTTCCGACAGCGCGATCGTGCCCTCCGCCCGGCTGGTCCCGTCCCGCGCGTCGCCAAGGCCCGATGTCCATGTCACCTCGATCGGGACACCGTCGATGGTCGCGGGACCAGAAAGGGAAATCCGGGTCGGGGTGACGGCAAGCGCCACGGCGTCCGCCGACACGGCCCGGCCCGGCACAATCGCATCGGACCGCACGTCGCGCAACGTCCCGGAAATCTGATAGTCCACATCCTCCGGCGCGAGGTCGCGCTTCAATGGCAGCCGCAGCCGCGTGACGATGTCGGCCTCGCCCTCGGCGATCCCGTGGTCGAGATTGGATTTCGACGGAATCCGCAACGGCGGATAGTCGATCAGGGCCAGCCCCGCGCCAATACTGCCGCGGCTGTGCAGCGTGATCTCGGCAGGCGTCTGCGGCTCCCGAACCGAGGGGACGTGCAGAACGGTCCCGCCAACCTCGACCGGGCCCGCACCCGGCACGGCGATCACGCCCTCTTCCAGCGCCAGCGAATAGGCGCCGCGGGCAAGGACCGAATACCCCGCCGCCCCGGTGACCGGCGGCATTTCTTTCAGGATCGTCACCTCGGCGTCTTGAAAGCCGTGACCGACAAACACCTGCGGCGGCGTGTCGGGTGAAAGGCGCACGGCCGCATGCACATTCTGCAATTCCCCGGCAATCACGTGATCGGCGAACCATTTGCGCGTACTCGCGGCCAGATCCAGCGGCCAGAGCAATAGCAGACGGTCGGCCCCGATCCGGTCCAGCGTCGCGTCAACGGCCACCTGCCACCCATCGGGACGGGCGCGGATATCGCCGGTGATGCGATAGGTCCGCGCGTCGTCGCGCAACACCGCCTGACCGATATCGACGGCGAACGGGTCCAGATCGACCCGCAGATCCAGCGCCCCGGCGGAAAACACCGCCGGGTCCTCGAACATCCCCTCGGGGTCCAACACCACCTTGCGAAAGCCCAGTTGCGCGACCAGCGCCCGCGGCCAGCCGCCGTCAAGGTCGCGCAGATAGGCATGGCCGTCCGCCTCCAGCCGCAAGACCGCTGTGTCCAGTTCGATCTGGTCGAAATTCAGCCGCCGCCGGTCCGCGTCATACCGGAAATAGGACTTGCCCGCGTCGAAACGGATCGGCGGCGCCCCGACCGCGGGTTTGAGCTCGCCCGCCCCGATTTCCAGCGCGGCACTGAACGGGCCCAGTTGTCCCCGCGCGTCGACCTCTGTCCGGACCGACCCTGAAATCGGCGCATCGATCAGGGCAAGTGCTGCAAGGGCGGGCGACTGCGTGGCGATTTCGGCCGAGGCCACATCGGAAAAGCTGGCCGACAGCTTGGCCGCGGGCCCACCCTTCAGGGACACGAAGGTGAACGCGAACTCCGCGGGACGCGCCCCCCGCCCGCGCAGTGAAAAGAAGGTCGTCAGCGTGACCGCCTCGGCGTCCTGTTCCAGCGCCATCAGCCCGTCATCCATCCGCCAGGACCGGCCCGCCCGCGCGTCCTCATAGCTCAGTTGCAGGGACTCGACGCTGACCGTCCGCACTGACGCCAATGCCGAGGTCGAGAAGGCGCGGTCGATATTGTCCAGCACCTCGGCCAGCGACGTCGCCGTGCTGGCGGGCGTGGCCGTGTTGCCAAGGGCCAGATCGAAGCGCCCGTCGGGGGCGCGGCGCAAGGCGACCTCGGCGCCGGTCAGCGCAACATGGGACACCGCCAGCTTTCCGCGCGACAGCGCCTCGACCGAAACCGTCGCATCAAGCTCGGGCAGGCGCACGACATTGCGCCCGGCGGCATCGTAGACCCCGATCTCGGTCAGCCGCACCCGGGGCGCCCCATCGCGGGAAAAAAAGATGTCGGCGGCGCCCAGGGCCACCGTTGCGGGCGCAAGCTCCATCGAAAGGCGCGCCTCGATCCGGTCGGTCACCCAGTCGGGCACATGCACCATCCGGCCGGTCAGGACCAGCGCGGCCAGCCCCATCGCGCCGACCAGTGCGCCGACACTCAGCAACAACAAAAGACCGAACCGGTGATGCGGAAGCATCTCGGGCTTTTGTGTTGCGGTGTCCGTGTCGCTCATCTTGGTCTCCGGCCTGCAAGGCCGGTGAATTGTTCCTGCCGCTTGTCTGCCCGCACGCTGCACCTATCCTATGCCGCTGCGCGATTGAATTTTTCTTTCGCACCACCCTGACAACCCGAAGGATCAACCAGCGATGATCGATACCGGCCAGACAGCGCCCGATTTCACTCTGCCCCAGGACGGGGGCGACGACATCACCCTTTCGGCCCTGCGCCCCGCCCCCGTGGTTCTTTATTTCTACCCCAAGGATGACACGAGCGGATGCACCAAGGAAGCCATTGCCTTCAGCGCCTTGCAGCCGGAGTTCGAGGCCGCCGGCGCAAAGGTCTTCGGCCTGTCAAAGGACACGGTCGCCAAACACGCCAAGTTCCGCACCAAGCACGAGTTGACCGTGCCGCTCTTGTCCGATGAGGACGGCACCGTTTGCGAAGCCTACGGAACCTGGGTCGAAAAGAAGATGTACGGCAAGACCTATATGGGGATCGAACGCTCCACCTTCCTGATCGACGGCAACGGGCAACTCGCGCGCATCTGGCGAAAGGTCAAGGTGCCCGGCCATGCCGAAGAGGTTCTGGAGGCCGTGAAGGCCCTCTGAGTCCCGCGGGGCGTCAGAAAACTGTGACAGCCGCGTTACAACCGATGCGTGTAAGACACGATTTTCGCGCATCGGCAAACTTTTGCCGGTTTTCGGGCGACAAGCCGCACAAAAGATGTACACTTCGTTAAAAGCCTTGCGGCAGAGCAGGCCGCTGGATACGCACGGGAAGACGAAGCCGGGGCACGGCGCGTCTGACCGAATGACAATGGGCAGATGAGGCAAAGCATTGACGGCGCGACTGATTCACCGCTTTGACGTGGCGCTTGGGCGCTACATTCCGGAACAGCGTCTGTTTCTCCGTTCGGAAGACAGCACCCGGTTCGTGAGGTTGACACCCTCCTCCATCTTCTTGATCGGCTCCGGCGCGGCCGTCCTTGTGGCATGGGCGATGATCTCGTCGGCGCTGCTGCTGATGGACGGGATCGGCGCCGGCAACCTGCGCGAACAGGCCCGCCGCGACCAGGCGCTTTACGACACCCGCATCAATGCGCTGGCCGAAGAACGCGACCGCCGGGTGGAAGAGGTTCTGGCCGCGCAGGAACGCTTCAGCCTCGCCATGGCGGAAGTGTCGAAGATGCAGTCGGCCCTTCTTGCGTCGGAGGAACGCCGGCGGGAACTCGAAACCGGGATCGAGGTCGTACAGAAAACCCTGCGCCGCACGCTTGCCGAACGCGATCAGGCCCGCGCCGCGCAGGCGCAACTGGTGGCGAAGATCGAGGGCACTGAGCAGGGCGATGATACTGCCAAGCCGCGCACGGCCGACATGCAGGACATGCTGGCCTTCCTGTCCTCCGCGCTCGACACCGCGGCGATGGAACGCGAGACCGTCGCGGCAGATGCTGCCGCCGCCTATGAACTGGCCGAGGCGCTGGCCTATGAGCGCAAGCTGGTCGAGCAGCGCAATGATCGCATCTTCAACACGCTGGAAGAAGCCCTGGCGATCTCGGTCGAGCCTTTGGACAAGATGTTCCGCAAGGCGGGGCTGTCCACCGACGAGCTGATCGACGAGGTGCGCGAAGGCTATAACGGCATCGGCGGTCCGCTGGTTCCGATCGCGGTGTCCTCCAAGGGGTCCGCCGCCACGCCCACGGCCGACGAGCTGCGCGCGTCCGAATTGCTGAACCGGCTGGACGAGTTGAACCTGTACCGCATCGCGGCAGAGAAACTGCCCTTTGCCATGCCCCTGAAATCCGCGTTCCGCTACACCAGCCCCTTTGGCATGCGCCGCCACCCGACCACGGGCCGCTACAGCATGCATGAAGGCGCGGACATGGCCGCCGGCCACGGCACGCCGATCTATGCCACCGCCGACGGCGTGGTGACCAAGGCCGGATGGGTTTCGGGCTATGGCCGCATGGTCAAGATCAAGCACGAATTCGGTCTGGAAACCCGGTATGGGCACCTGTCTCGCCTCCGCGTGAAAGAGGGGCAAAGGGTCTCGCGCGGGGACAGGATCGGTGATATGGGAAGTTCCGGACGGTCGACCGGCACCCATCTGCACTATGAGGTGCGCGTCGGCGATACACCCGTGAACCCCACGACCTACATCAAGGCGGCCAGAGATGTTTTCTAAAAGCAGGATCAACGAACCCGGCCCGAAAGCCGGCGATGCCGACAAGGCCCGGGCGCCCGAGGCCAGCGCCCCGCGCCCCGGCGGAGACAAACCAACAATGCCCACC
Organism: Rhodovulum sp. P5; assembly: GCF_002079305.1. Taxonomy (NCBI): domain Bacteria; kingdom Pseudomonadati; phylum Pseudomonadota; class Alphaproteobacteria; order Rhodobacterales; family Paracoccaceae; genus Rhodovulum; species Rhodovulum sp. P5. Next base: position 3,913,379 of record NZ_CP015039.1, on the reverse strand, counting down.
CCCCCAAGGCGAAACCCCCTGCCTCCATGCTGTCGTCCGACCTCGTGGTCACCGGCAACCTCAAGACCTCTGGCGATATCCAGGTCGAGGGCAATATCGATGGCGACATCCAGGCCCATCTGCTGACCGTCGGCGAAGCCGCCATCATCAAGGGCGAAGTCGTCGCCGATGACGTGGTCATCAACGGGCGCGTCATCGGGCGCGTGCGTGGCCTGAAGGTGCGCCTGACCTCGACCGCACGGGTGGAAGGCGACATCATCCACAAGACCATCGCGATCGAAAGCGGCGCCCATTTCGAGGGCTCGGTCCAGCGGCAGGACGACCCGCTGAACACCGGCAAGCGCGCACCGCAGCCGGCAGCGGCCCCCGCCCAATCCGGGGCCCCCGCCGCAGCCGGCACCGCGCCGAAGGCCTGAGACCGGATCGGTCTGCCAAGAGCTACCCAAAAGGGCCCGCACCATCCCGGTCCGGGCCCTTTGCGTTTCGCCCGACCAACCGCAGGCGGTCAGATCCCCAGATAGGCGGCCCGGACGCCCGGATCGGCGATCATCTCTTCGGCCGTGCCGCTCATGCTGATCCGCCCCGTCTCCATCACATAAGCCCGGTCAGCGACTTTCAGCGCGCCATGGGCATTCTGTTCCACCAGCAGCACGGTGACGCCCAGCGCCTTCATGCCCCTGACCACGTCGAAGATCTGCTCCACCAGGATCGGCGCCAGCCCCATGGACGGTTCGTCCAGCAACAGGCACGACGGCCGCCCCATCAGCGCGCGCGCTATGGCCAGCATCTGCTGCTGGCCCCCCGACAGGCCACCGGCGTTCAGGTTGCGCTTTTCCCGCAGCACCGGGAACAGGGCAAAGGCGTCCTCCATATCCCGCGCCACCCGGTCGTCGGAATAGAGAAACGCCCCAAGGCGCAGGTTGTCCTCCACCGTCAGGTTGGTGAAGATCTGCCGCCCCTCGGGCACATGGGCGAGCCCATGGCGCAGCCGCTTGTGCGCGGGCGTCGCGGTGTAGGGTTCGCCGCGAAAGATCACCTGACCGTCGGTGATCGGCTGAATACCCGACAGGCAGCGCAGAAGCGTCGTCTTGCCCGCCCCGTTGGCCCCCACCACGGTGACGATCTCGCCGGACCGCACCTGCAGATCGACGCCGTGCAAGACCTCGATCCGACCATAGCGCGCGCGCAATCCCTCAACCGTCAGCATGGGCGCCCTCCCCCGTGCCCAGATAGGCGGCAATGACCGCAGGGTTGCGGCTGACCGTGGCCGGGTCCCCCTCGGCGATCTTTTCGCCATGGTCCAGCACGACGATGTGGTTGGAAATCCGCATGACCAGCTTCATGTCATGCTCCACCAGCAGGATCGCGATGCCAGAGGCCGCGAGGTCCGCGATCAGCCGGTCGATCTCCTCGGTCTCGACCGCATTGCAACCCGCCGCCGGTTCGTCCAGCAGCAACAGACGGGGCGAGACGGCCAGTGCCCGCGCGATCTCCAGCCGCTTCAGCGCGCCATAGGACAGCGCGCCTGCCTCCTGCTCCGCCGCGCGCTCCAGCCCCACGCGGGCCAGCAGGTCGCGCGCGCCCGAAAGCGTCCGTGCCGTGCGGCGGCGCGATCCGGGCAGGGACAGCAGATCGGCCCAGACCGGCCCGCGTTCGCGCAGGTGGAACCCCGCCGCGACATTTTCCAGAACGCTCATCGTCTGGAAGATCTGCAGGTTCTGGAAGGTGCGCGAGAGCCCCCGCCGGGCCAGCAGATGCGGGGCCATACCGGTGACATCCTGCCCGTCCAGCCACACCCGCCCGGCCTGCGGCAGGTAAAGGCCCGAAATCATGTTGAAAAGCGTCGTCTTGCCCGCCCCGTTCGGCCCGATGATCGAGACGATCTCTCCCGCCTTGACGGACAGGCCGACATCATGCACGGCGCGCAACCCGCCGAAACTGATCCCCAGCCCTTCGACCGACAAGAGGTTCATTCCCCCCGCCCCCTCAGCTTGCGGGTGATGGACGGCAACAGCCCCTGCGGCATGAAGATCATCACGAGGATCATCACAAGGCCCAGCATCACCTGCTCATATTCCGCAAAGACCGTCAGCACCTGCGGCAACAGCGTCAGGATCACCGCGCCGAAGGTCGCGCCAAGAACGGACCCCACGCCCCCCAGCACCGCCATGGTCACCATCTCGATGGAATGCATGAAGCCCGCGACATCGGGCGTGATGAACCGGTTCTGCATCGCCAGCAGCGACCCCGCGACCGAGGCATAGACCGCCGAAATGACGAATGCCTGCAACTTCATCCGGGCGACGTCGACACCGACCGTGCTGGCCGCGACCTCCGACCCGTGCAGGGCGCGCAGGGCCCGGCCCGTGGGGCTGCCCGCAAGGTTCAGCGCGACCCACGCCCCGATCAGCAGGATGGCGCCGCAGGCCCAATACCAGAACTCGCCCCCTGTCAGCTTCAGGCCCATGTCCTTCAGCACCGCCCGCAGGCCCGGATCGGCGACCGAAATGCCGTCCGGCCCGCCGGTCAGGCCGCGTTCGTTTGTCAGCACCATGGCGACAAGGATCCCGAAACCAAGGCTCGCCACCGCAAGGTAGTAGCCCTTCAGCCGCAGGATCGGCCGGCCCACCAGCCATGCCAACCCGCCCGACAGCACGGCCCCCAACAGCGCGGCCAGCGCCGGATGCAGCCCCAGATTCGGTGGCGCCAGCGCGCAGGCATAGGCCCCGATCCCGGCAAAGCCCGCATGGCCAAGGCTGATCTGCCCGGCATAGCCTGTCAGGATCACGATGCCGATGACCGCCAGCCCGTTGACAAAGATCAGCGCCCCACCCGGTAGTAATAGCCCGAGGGGAAGAACACCGGCAGCACGACGATCAGCACCAAGAGGATCAGAAGCTGCGCCCATTTCGACGAGTTGCCCATCCTCACACCCGCTCCGTCGTGGATTTGCCGAACAGGCCCTGCGGCATCACGAACAGCACGCCGAGGATGACGATAAACGCCACCGCGTCCTTGTATTGCGAACTCAGATATCCGGCGGTCAGCGCCTCCATCAGCCCCAGCAGCAGCCCGCCCACCAGTGCGCCCTTGGGGTTGCCCATCCCGCCCAGCATCGCCGCGGCGAACCCTTTCAGCGCCAGCGCGACGCCCACGTCATAGCTGACCATCGTGACGGGCGTCACCAGCACCCCGGCAAAGGCCCCGATCCCCGCCGACAGGGCAAAAGACAGGGTCATCACCCATTTCGTGTTGATCCCCACCAGTTGCGCCGCTGTCCGGTTGTTCGACGTCGCCAGCACCGCCTTGCCGATCAGGGTCTTCTTGAAGAACAGCCACAGCGCCAGGAACACGACGATGGCCCCCGCGATCACCCAAAGGCTTTGCGGCAGGATCGTCGCGCCCATCATATGGATCGGGTCGTCGCCGGAAAAGGCCGGAAAGCGGTGGATCTGCTTGTCAAAGATCAACTGCGCCGCGCCGCGGATCAGGATCGAGGCGCCGATGGTGATGATGATCAGCGACACCACCGGTGCGCCGCGGGCCGGTTCGATGGCCAGACGGTTCAGCCCCACCCCGATGGCCGCGGTGGCCGCAATGGCGATCACGGCCGCCAGTGGCAGGGGCAACCCGGCCTGAAAGGCAAAGACGGTGATCATGCCGCCCAGCATGACGAACTCGCCCTGCGCGAAGTTCACCACGTCCGAGGCGTTGTAGATGATGGTAAAGCCCAGCGCGACCAGCGCGTAGACCGCGCCGACCGTGACACCGGACAACAGGAACTGCATCAGCGCATCCATCGGCGCCCCCGGATCGTCTGGCATAGGGTGGAAAGGTCTGGCGCGGCGGGCAAGGCAGCCCCCTTTCGCGTCGGGTGGCACCCGGCCCGGCCGGATGCCACCCGGGTTTCACATCACTCGACCGGAACCCAGCCGCCGTTTCCGATCTCAAGCAGGCGGAACGCGCTGAGATCGAGGCCAAGGTGATCCTCTGGCGTGAAGGTATAGGTGCCCGTCGTCCCGACCAGGCCGTCGGTCGCCTCCAGCGCGTCGCGGATCGCCTCCGGCTCGGTGCTGCCGGCACGGCGGATCGCATCGACCATCAGCATCAGACCGTCATGGGCATAGCCGCCGAAGGTCGACACCTCCATGCCATAGCGCGCCTCATAGGCGGTCTGGTAGGCTTGCACGACCTCGCGCTGCGGGTCGTCCTCGCCCAACTGGTCAGCAATCAGCAGCGCGGTGCCCGGCAGGCGCACGCCCTCGGCCGCATCGGCCCCGGCCAGATCGATAAAGGCATCCGAGGCCACGCCATGCGACTGATAGAATGGCAGGTCGATGGCCAGTTGCTTGTAGTTGCGGGTGACAATCGCCGGCCCCTGCCCGAAGCCGGGGTTCAGCACCGCCTGCACGCCTTCGGTATTGCGGATCTTGGTCAGTTGCGGGGTCATGTCCGCGTCTTTGGGCCCATAGGTCTCATCGGCCACGATCTCGATCCCGAAATCGGGCGCCACGTCCTTGCACTGGGCCTGCATCGAGGCGCCGAAACCCCCGGTGCCCGAGATCATGCCGACCTTGGTGAATCCCCGCGCGGCCATGTCGGTGAAGATCTTCTGGCAGGCCATGCGGTCGGTATGGGGCGTCTTGAACACCCACGGATTGACCGGATCGATGATCTTGATCGACCCGGCGAACGAGATGAATGGCACCTCGTTGTCCTCGGCCACCGACATGATCGCCATGGTCGCCCCAGTCGTGGAACCACCCACGATGGCGACGACCTCGTCATCCTCGATCAGGCGGGTGGCAAAGGTGCGCGCCTTGTTCGGGTCGGCGCCGTCGTCATAGACGATCAGTTCGATCATCTCGCCATCGATGCCGCCGGCGGCGTTGATCTCCTCGACCATCATTTCCAGCGTCTTCGCCTCGGGGTCGCCAAGGAACGAGGCCGGACCGGTGGTCGACAGGCTGGATCCGATGCGGATCTCGGCAGTGGCCGCGCCCGCGACCCCAAGGGTCAGCACGGCAGAAAGGGCTGTGGTAGCAAGCGGTTTCAAGGTCTTCTCCTCCCGGTGGGACGCTTTGGCGGCCCGGTTCTTCCTGTCCAGCCCCGCGGCAAGAACGGGGCGCAATCGACGTGGGCCAGAATGACCGTGATCCGACACTCAGGAAAGCGGATGGAACGTCGCGCCATGGCCAGGGGCCCCAACGGCGGGCGAGCGGGCGGCACGACGAACCCGCCCACCGCGAACGAATGTTTCAAACTGCGACAATATTATTAATGGTCATTATTGCCGATCCTGTTGGCAGATGTAACGGGAAGACATGCCCGGGCATCCGGGCAGCGGAGGAGCGCGATGATCGGCACGAAACCCGTGCAGGCCACAGGAACCGCACAGGGCGGATGGCCGCGGCGCGCATACGGGGGGTCGCGGATCGGCGGGGCCACGGCGTGACCAACGCCCCCGACATGACGCCCCAGCAACTGGCCGACGCCTGTGCCCGTGCCATGTGGGACGGCGACCGCGCGGTGCATCGCCTTGGCATCACGCGCGAACGGGTCGCACCCGGCACGGCCGTTCTGTCGCTGGAGGTTTCGCCCGATATGGCCAACGGCCACGGCATCGCCCATGGCGGCGTCATCTTCACCCTTGCCGACAGCGCCTTTGCCTATGCCTGCAACACCTACAACCAGGCCACGCTCGCCCAGCATTGCGCCATCACCTATCTGGCCCCGGCACGCATCGGCGACCGGCTGACCGCCCATGCGCGAGAGGTCACCCGAACCGGGCGCTCGGGCCTTTATGACGTGACGGTCGCCGACCAGGACGGCCGGACCATCGCCGAATTCCGCGGCAATGCCCGCACCATCAAGGACAGGCTGCTGCCCGACGACAGCGCCCACAAGAACCCGGACAAGGGGGGATCCGAATGACCGACCTGACACCGACCAAGGACATGCTCGACCCGATCGAAACCGCGGCGCGAGACGAGATCGAGGCGCTGCAGTTCCACCGCATGAAGCGGACGCTGAAGCATGCGTATGACAACTCTGCCTTCTACCGAAAGCGGTTCGACGATCACGATGTCCACCCCGATGACCTGAAGACGCTCGCCGATCTGGCGAAGTTCCCCTTCACCACCAAGGGCGATCTGCGCGACAGCTATCCGTTCGGGATGTTCGCCGCGCCGCGCGACAAGATCGTGCGGGTCCACGCCTCCTCGGGCACCACGGGCAAACCGACCGTCGTGGGCTATACCAAGCACGACATCGATGTCTGGGCCGATCTCATGGCCCGGTCGATCCGCGCCGCCGGCGGGCGGCCCGGCGACATCGCCCATGTGGCCTATGGCTATGGCCTGTTCACCGGCGGGCTGGGCGCCCATTACGGGGCGGAGCGGTTGGGCTGCACGGTGGTGCCGGTCTCGGGCGGGATGACCCAGCGGCAGGTCACGCTGATCACCGATTTCAAACCGTCGATCATCATGGTCACACCGTCCTACATGCTGTCGATCCTGGATGAGTTCCGCCGCCAGGGCCTCGACCCACGGGAGTCCTCGCTTCAGGTGGGTCTTTTCGGGGCGGAGCCGTGGACCAACGCCATGCGCTGCGAGATCGAGGAGGCCTTCGACATGCACGCCGTCGACATCTACGGCCTGTCAGAGATCATGGGGCCGGGCGTCGCCGCGGAATGCGTGGAAACCAAGGACGGCCTGCATATCTGGGAGGATCACTTCTACCCCGAAATCATCGACCCCGAAACCGGCGCGGTCCTGCCCGATGGCGAGATCGGTGAACTGGTCTTTACCACGCTGACCAAGGAGGGCCTGCCGATGATCCGCTATCGTACGCGCGACCTGACGCGGCTTCTGCCCGGCACGGCGCGCAGCATGCGGCGGATCGAGAAGATCACCGGGCGGTCGGACGACATGATCATCCTGCGGGGCGTCAATGTCTTCCCCACGCAGGTCGAAGAACAGATCCTGAAATGCGAAGGCCTCACCCCCCATTTCCAGATCGAACTGACGCGCGACGCCCACCGGGACGACATGACCGTGCATGTCGAACATGCCGAAGGCTACGGCACGGCCGTGGCCCGCAAGGCATCGGCCGAGCAACTGGCGCATCACATCAAGTCGGTGGTCGGGATCACGACGAAGATCGTCGTCCACGAACCCGAAGGGGTCGAACGTTCGGTCGGCAAGGCCAAGCGCGTGGTGGATCACCGGCCGAAAGCCTGACGCCCGAAAGCAGGCGGCGGCCGCAAGACACGGCCGCCGCGGCGCTTTGGATCAGGCCGTCTCAGATGCGGCGGCGGCGGCCAGCCAGCACACCAAGCGCGGCAAGCGCAGACACCAGCATCGGCAGACCGGCCGGCAGCGGCACGATGTTCGACTGGTTGTCCGTGGTCAGCCGGAACCAGTCGAACGTGATCGCCCCGCCATTGGACTGGGTCGGGGTGTAGAACAACTTGATCCCGAGGGACTCGTCACCGTTCAGGATCGCCGCGTTGTAGACGGATGTGATGTCGAAGCTGAGCGTGTCGCCGACCGCAAGGCCGATGGTGCTGAAGCTTCCGATCGAACCGGTGCTCGCCGCCTCATAGTCAGTGATGTCTTCGCTGTTGTTCCCGAGGTAGGAGGCCACTGCGATGTTGCCCTCATACAGGAAGTCGTTTTCGCCCACGAACAGACCGCCCAGGAGATACACCTCGAACGTCACAAAGGCCGACGTGGCCACAGAAAGGCTGTCAAGGTTGTATTCCGACAGGCCGCGAACCTCTTCGGAGTAGAAGTTGCCGACCTCGGCCTTGCCGGCGGGGTTTCCGTAATCCCCGCCGGTGCTGGAGTGGAAGTGGTCGCCAAATCGGTTGTCGATCCCGTCAGACGCCACTGCATATGTGAACCCGTCGGTGATGGTGCCGGCCCATACGGCATCGGCCACACCAAGACCGGCAATCGCAGCCGCAGCGGCCATGCCGGCAAGATGGTAGCGGTAGTGTTTCATTGAAGTTCCACCCAATTGCGAAGCATTCTGCCTCATCGCGCATCCCACGCGGGAGAATGTACTGCAAAAGAGAGGATTCGCGCGTGAATTTCCCGCTACACTTTGGCACCCCGAGAGCTGTCACCCCGGGCTGTTGACCCATGTCAACGACTGCGGCGATCCGCCATGTATTACCAAATTGCTCAAAGTTTGGAATGCACGTAACTTTCTGCACTTGAAACGCGCGAAACAGGACGCCAGCCCATGACGCAAGCCCTGCGGTCCGCCACCGCCACCCCGACTGCTGCCGGTGCCATCCGCCCCATGACCGGGAACGAGGCCATCGCCCGCGGCGTGTGGGAGGCCGGTTGCAAGGTCGCCGCCGCCTATCCCGGCACGCCGTCGACCGAGATTATGGAAAACGTCGCCACCTATCCGGCCGCCGACATCCACGCCCAGTGGTCGACCAACGAAAAGACGGCGATGGACGTGGCCATCGGGGCCAGCTTCGCAGGGGCACGGGCCTTCACGGCGATGAAACATGTCGGCATGAACGTGGCCGCCGATGCGCTGATGTCGTTCTCGTATATCGGGGTCAATGGCGGGCTGGTCGTGGCCGTCTGCGACGACCCGGGCATCCATTCGTCCCAGAACGAACAGGACAGCCGGATCTATGCCCGCTTTGCTCAGGTGCCGGTGCTGGAACCGTCGGACGGACAGGAAGCGCTGGAATTCACGCGCCAGGCGTTCGACATCTCCGAAGCGTTCGACACGCCGGTCTTCGTGCGGTCCACCACCCGCCTGTCCCATACCCGCAGCGCGGTGCAGTTGGGCGAGCGCACGGCGCCAGAGGGGCGCGCCTTTGCCGACAACCCGCGCAAGAACGTGATGATCCCCGCCCATGCCCGGATGCAGCACGGGCAGGTGCTGGAACGCGAACGGCGGCTGAAGGAATGGCTGACCGACAATCCCCTGAACCGGGTGGAGCCGGGCGATACCCGCGTCGGCGTCATCACCTCGGGCATCCCCTATACCTATGTGAAGGAATGCCTGCCGGACGTCTCTGTCCTGAAACTCGGCGTCACCTATCCCCTGCCCGACCAGTTGATCCGCGACTTCGCCGCCGGCGTCGACCGGGTGATCGTGGTGGAGGAACTGGAACCGCTGATCGAGGACGCGCTGAAGGCCATGGGCGTCGCGTGCGAGGGGAAGGCGTTCTTCCCGCGCGAGGGCGAATTCTCGCCCGAAATCGTCCATGACGGTTTTGCCAAGGCCGGGTTGATGGAGCCGCGCAAGAACGCGGCCCCCTTCGAATTCGCCCCGATGGTGCGCCCGCCGGTGCTGTGCGCGGGCTGCCCCCATGCGGCCTGTTTCATGGCGCTGCGCGCGATGGATGCGCGGGTGGCCGGCGATATCGGCTGCTACACCCTTGCCGTGGTGGAGCCACTGAAAAGCATCGACACCTGTGTCTCCATGGGTTCCTCCATCGCCAACGCGGTCGGCATGGCCAAGGCGGGGACCGAGACCAAGCCGATCGTGGCGACCATCGGCGATTCCACCTTCCTGCATTCGGGCATCCCGCCGCTGATCGACGCGGTCTACAACAACGCCAACATCACCGTCTTCATCCTCGACAACCACATCACCGCGATGACCGGCGGGCAGGATCACCCCGGCACCGGCCGGACCCTGCGCGGAGAGATCGCCCCGCGCGTCGATTTCTTCGATCTGGTGAAATCGCTGGGCGTGAAATGGGTGCAGAAGATCGACAGCTACGACACCGCCACGATGCAGCAGCAGTTGCGCGAGGCAACGGCCTACAAGGGCGTGTCGGTGGTGATCTCCGACCGGCCTTGCGTGCTGGACCCGGTCAAGATCAAGGGCCCGGCGATGGAGGTCGAGCAGGAAAGCTGCATCGCCTGTCAGGCCTGCATGAACCTTGGCTGCCCGGCGATCACATGGTCCGAAGGCTGGCACGACGGCCGCCACAAGGTGAAGATCGACCCGGAGGCCTGCATCGGCTGCAGCCTGTGCGCGCAGCTTTGCACCAGCCACTCGATCAAACCGGTTGCGGAGCCTGCCTGACCCATGAGCAAACCGAATACGACAACGAATGTGCTGATCGTCGGCGTCGGCGGACAGGGCGTGATCATGGTGTCCAAGGTGCTGGCGCAGCTTTGCCAGGCCGACGGCCACGATGTGAAGCAAAGCGAAGTCCATGGCATGGCCAAGCGCGGGGGCGGCGTGTTCAGCCATGTCCGCTTTGGCCCCAAGGTCTGGTCGCCCACGATCCCCGAGGGCGAGGTCGATATCCTCGTGGCGCTGGAATGGGCGGAAGGCCTGCGCTGGCTGAAACACCTCAAGCCCGACACCGGGACCTTCATCGCCGATTGCCAGAAGATCGTGCCGCCCTTTGCCTGCCGCAACCGCAAGCGCGGGGCAGAGCCCGCCTATGCGCCCCAGACGCCCGAGGAGATCATCGAACAGGTGCACGCAGGCTATGTCATGGACGCCACCACCATGGCGGCCAATCTGGGCAATGCGCGGGCATCGAACACGGTGCTGCTGGGCGCGCTGTCCACGGTTCTGGACTTCCCGCCAGAGGCCTGGGTCGACATCATCTCGGCCACCGTCCCGCCGAAATCGGTAGAGATCAACCGGCAAGCCTTTGCCGAGGGCCGGGAGTGGGCCAAGCTGGGCGAAAAGCGCATCGATGTCACCGCCTCGGGCCTGCACAAGTCCCATGTGGAGGTGCATCACCCGCAGGTCGATACCGTGCTGGAGATCACGCAGGAATGGTGCAAGGGCTGCGATATATGCGTGAAGATGTGCCCCGAGCGCTGCCTGCGGCTGAACGACCAGCTCAAGGCCGAACTTGCCCTGCCCGATCTCTGCACCGGCTGCCAGCTTTGTTCCTGGCTCTGCCCCGATCAGGCGATCAAGGTTACGAATATTCCCCAAACGGAGCCCGCCGAATGACTGCGACGCGCCGCAATCTGGAAGGCAACGAGGCCTGCGCGCTGGGCGCGATCCGCGCCGGTTGCCGCTTCTTTGCAGGCTACCCCATCACCCCGTCCTCGGAAGTGGCCGAGGTCATGTCCCGCGAACTGCCCAAGGTGGGCGGCACCTTCATCCAGATGGAGGATGAGATCGCCTCGATGGGCGCCGTGATCGGCGCCTCGATGGGGGGCGTGAAGGCGATGACGGCGACCTCTGGCCCCGGCTTTTCGCTGAAACAGGAAAATCTCGGCTATGCCTGCGGGGCAGAGATCCCCTGCGTCGTGGTCAACGTCATGCGCGGCGGCCCGTCGACGGGGATGCCCACGCGCCCCGCCCAGGGCGACATCATGCAGACCCGCTGGGGCACCCATGGCGACCACGCGATCATCGTGCTGGCCCCGGCCTCGGTGTCAGAGGCGTATTCCGAAACCATCCGCGCGGTGGAATTGTCCGAAACACTGCGGGTGCCGGTCGTGGTGCTGCTGGACGAGGTGATCGGCCATCTGACCGAAACCGTCGATCTGGCCGCCGTGCCAGAGGCGCCGGAGGTCTGGCGCAAGTTCGCCGATGGCCCGGTAGAGGGGTTCGAGCCCTACGAGGTGACCGAGGACATGATCCCGCCCATGGCGCGGCCCGGCGACGGCTATCGCGCCCACTGCACCGGCCTGACCCATGCGCCGGGCGGCTTCCCGACGCAGGTGCCGACCGTCGCGGCGGAGGCGCTGAACCGCACCACCGACAAGCTGATCCTGCACCGTGACAGGATCGAAAGCTGGCGGGTGCAGGACACCGACGACGCCGACCTGCTGATCGTCGCCATCGGCATTTCCGCCCGCGCCGCCCGGCAGGCGGTCAAGGACCTGCGGGCCGAGGGGCTTAAGGTCGGGCTGTTCCGCCCGGTGACGCTCTGGCCCTTCCCCGAGGATGCGCTGCGCGAAACGGTGGCCAAGGCAGGCGCGAAGACCGTGCTGGTGCCCGAGATGAATCAGGGCCAACTGGTTCTGGAGGTCGAGCGCGTGCTGGCCGGCCGCGCCACGGTCGAAGGGCTGGGCAAGGTTGACGGGCAGGCGATCACGCCCGACGAGATTGCCGCAAAGGCGCGGGAGGCGCTGCGATGAAAGACACCACCGTTGAGGCCGCCTTCGACGTCAACGACTGGCTGCGGCAGGACCAGATGCCCCATTTCCTGTGCCCCGGCTGCGGGCACGGCATCGCGCTGCGCGCCCTTTTGTGGGCCATCCACGACGCCCGCATCGACAAGGACAAGCTGGCCGTGGTTTCGGGCATCGGCTGTTCGGGGCGCCTGTCCGCCTATATCGACGCCAACACCTTTCACACCACCCATGGCCGCCCGCTGACCTTTGCCACCGGTCTGAAACTGGCGCGTCCCGACCTGCATGTGATCGTCATCACCGGCGACGGCGACTGCCTTGCCATCGGCGGCAACCACCTGATCCATGCCGCGCGCCGCAATCTGGATATCACCTGCATCATGCTGAACAACGAGATCTACGGCATGACCGGCGGGCAGGTGTCCCCCACCACGTCGGAGGGGCGCTATACCTCCACCACGCAGGCGGGGAATACCGAACCCACCTTCGATGCCTGCGCACTGGCCGCCGCGGCGGGCGCGGGCTTTGTCGGGCGAGAGGTGACAATGCAGGTGCTTGCCCTGCGCGACCTGATCCGGCAGGCGCTGGGGCATGAGGGCTTTTCCTTCGTCGAGGTGCTGTCGGACTGCACCGAGATCTACGGCCGCAAGAACGATCTCGGCGCCTCGCCCGAGATGATGCTGGCCAAGAAAAGCGAGATGCGCCCCTATGCCTATCGCAACACCGTGGACGTGCCGTTCCGGCCCAACGCCTTGCGCACCGGGGTCCTGTCGCAGAACGAACGCCCGGAATATGGCGCTGCCTACCGGTCGATGGCGGCGATGATCCGCGGCGAGAGGGAGGGCGGTTGATGGCCACCGAAATCCGTTTCAGCGGCAGCGGCGGGCAGGGCCTGCTGTTGTCGGCGCGCATCCTTGCCGCAGCGCTGGCCGAAGAGGGGCGCAACATCGCGCAGTCGAACGCCTATGAGCCGGTGTCGCGCGGGGGGCTGTCCCGGTCGGATCTGGTGATCAGCGACGGGGAGGCGGACTATCCCCTCAGCCGCCGGCTGAACTTCCTGCTTATCCTGGACGAGGCCGCGGCGACGGCCTCCACCCATCTGCTGGACGCCGCGTCGGTGGTGCTGGCCGATGCCGAACGGGTGACGACGCTGCCAGAGGGGCCGTTCACCGTGCACGCCCTGCCTTTCACCGAAACCGCCCGGCAGTTGGGCAATCCGCGGGTGACGAATATCGTGGCGCTGGGGGCATTGGTCGCCTTGGGCAAGGTCTGTGACGCGGACGCGCTGGAACGCAGCATCCTGGCGATGACACCTGCGAAATTCGCGCAACTGAACCGGGAAGCCTTCGCCGCCGGCAAGGCGATGGCAGAGGCACCGGTCCCGGCCTGAGAGATCAGGCCGCCCGCCGCAATCCCGCCAGCCGCGCCACCGCGCCGCTGCCGACCGAGCGCATCCAGGTGGCGCCAAGCGGCACGGGAACCGCACCGGTGCCCAGCTTGAACCGGGCCAGCCCCGGCGTCTTGACCGTGTCGAGCGTGCCGAGTTCCAGCGCCGTCAGCCCGCGCGCCTTCAGCGCTAGCATGCCGGTCCACATCAGCAGGTTATGGGCATCCATCCTGCGCCCGTCTTCGGACGTCCAGCCAAGGTGATAGCTGGCCCAGGGCGCATGGATCAGGAACAGCATCCCCGCCACCGGACCGGACTTGTCGCTGGCCGTGACCAGCAGGCTTTCGCCAAGGCTCGCCCAGGCCACGGCGAATTCCGGCGGCAGGCGGGCATAGCGGCGCTGGCTGGCCTGCCGGGCCTCTTCCCGCAACAGCCAATGGCCGGGATCGGGTGGCATCGGCCCACTGTCGAGGAACAACCCCGCCCCCTCTGCCCGTTTCAGGCGGTTGCGCCATTTCTGATGCAGGGCAGCCCGCAGCGCCGCCTCGGGTTCCTTGAGCGACAGGCGCGCGACATGGCCGCCCGTCACCATCTGCAACAGCCCCTGCCCCATCAGCGGATCGCGCCCGTCGATGCAATCGGGCGTCGCCATCACGCCGCGATGGTCCGGCGCCAGCATCGCGACCAGATCACGGGTTGCGCGGCCTGCATCCGCTGCCCCCACGGACGGGGCAAACAGCGGCCCGCGGGACAGCAACGCGAACTGCCCGAACAGCGGCCATGTCCGCCGCAGGATCTGCGCGCTGGCCACGGGTTTTCCGCCCGCGCGTCCCTCCAGCCACATCACCTGAGACCCGATGCGCTTGCACGCCGCGCCATAGGCCCGGTGCTGCTGCATCGGCATCGGCGCGCCTTTCGGCGTTTTCGGGCGCTGGGCCTCGGACCATGTGATTTCCATACCGCATGTTAACCCAAAGAAAGGCTAATCAAGTGTAAATGGCCCCATGACAAAAGTGACCGAGACCGTTCAGGGCGTGCATGCCCCGCCCCCGAAACCCACCATCGCCGGGGCCTTGTGGGTCGCGCTGGTGATCACCCTGCCACTGGCCGTCATCGTGATGCTGATCCAGGGCGCGCTCTGGCTGCTGGGGCGATAGGTCTGTGCGCCGTCAGGCGGCCTCGATGGTCACGGCAACATCCGAAGGCTTTGCATAATAGGGCGACGAGGTCACCAGCACCCTCGCCCCCGCCGCGGCATAGGCCGCCGCATTGCCGGCATTGATCCCGCCTGCCGCGGCGATGCAGCCCGGCCAGTGCGGGCCCAGCGCCGTGGCGGTGGCGGCGACGTCCTCTGGCGGGAACTTCTCCAGTTGCAGGACATCGGCGCCGGCCTTGGCGGCCTCCAGCGCCTCGTCGTGGCTTTTCACCTCGACCACCACGCGGCGTTCGGGACAGGCCGCCCGCAGGCGCGCGATCTGGTCGTGCAGGGCCCCGGCGCCGCCAAAGACCCGATGTTCGGGGAACAGCAGCACGGTATCGGACAGCCCCGTGCGGTGGATCGTGGCGCCCCCGACCGTCACCGCCTTCAGCGACAGGGGCCGCGTGCCCGGAATGGCCTTGCGCGTGCAGGCCACGTTCACCCCCGCATCCACGGCCCGCGCCGCCGTGACGATCGCCGCCGCAGCCCCCGCCACGCCAGAGGCCCATTCGACCAGCGTCTGCGCCACCTTCCAACCCGCAAGCAGGGACGCGGCCGACCCGCTTGTCGCCAGCAGCAGATCCCCCGCCGCGGCCTGCGTGCCGCTTTCGGCCGAAACATCCGCCGCCGCCCCGACAAGGGCGAACAGGCGCGCCGCCTCTTCCGTGCCGCAAACGGTCATGGGATAGCGTGCGCGCATGGTCAGGTTGGCCTTCTGCCCCTCTATCCCCAGGCTGCGCGTGGTCAGATCGCCGTTGGGCACGTCTTCCTTCAAAAGACACATCAGGGCTTTGTCATCGAGCATGAACATCGGGCATCGGTCCTTTCGCGTGATCGGCGAGGCTTCGGTTACGGGGCTATCCGGGGGGAGTGCCGGGGCCGGCCTTGCCCGAGGCACTGCTGTTGTCGCCCAGCATCACGGCCTTCAGCCGCGCCACGACCAGTTCGCCCGGGCGGAGGGTCAGCGTGTCCCACGACTTTCGCGACACCCGCGCCAGAAGCGGCGCGCCGGTGCCATCGGGGCCAAGCCGCAGGCGCACCGTCATCTGGTGCTCGGCCTCGGGTTCGGCCCCCACGATGCGGGCAGGCAGGGCGTTCAGGATGGTGGTGTCCAGCGGCGCGTGGCGGCCAAGGCTGACATCGCTGGCCGGGATGCGCAGACGCCGCCGGGTGCCCTTGGGCCCCAGATCCCCTGCCACGGTCAGCCGCCCGCCGGGGACGCGCACATCAGTCAGCCCATATTTCGGATCGGTGGCAACGACCTCCCCCTCGATCACGGCGGCGGGCTGCGGCATGTGGATCAGCGGCAGGGCCGGGTCCGACAGAAGCTCCGCAATCGGCCCGGCGGCCCGCACCCGCCCGGTGTCCATCAGGACAAGGGTGTCGGCCAGACGCTCGACCTCGGCGATATCGTGGCTGACATAGACGACGGGGATCGAGAGCGTCGCGTGCAGTTTTTCCAGATAGGGCAGGATGTCATCCTTGCTGAACCGGTCCAGCGCAGACAGCGGTTCGTCCATCAACAAGAGCTTGGGCTGCGACAAGAGCGCCCGGCCGATGGCGACCCGCTGACGCTCCCCCCCCGACAGCGCCGCAGTGGGCCGTTCGAACAGCCGCGCGATGCCCAGCAGGTCCACGACCTCATCCTCACCGATCTGCACCGGGCCTTTCGACCGGCGCAAGCCGAAGCGCAGGTTTTCGCGGACCGACAGATGGGGGAAAAGGCTCGCCTCCTGAAACACGTAACCGACCGCGCGGCGATGGGCGGGGCGGATGCGGCGGCCGTTCTGCCATTCCTCCCCGTTGACGACCAGCCGCCCACCCGGCAGGCGCAAAAGCCCTGCCAGACAGCGCAGCACCGTGGTCTTGCCACATCCCGACGGCCCGAACAGAGCCGTGACCCCCTGCCCCGGCACGGTGAAGGAGACATCCAGTCGAAACCCGCCGCGGTCGGCGGAAAACGCGGCCTCGATCATCGCTGCCCCCGTGTCAGGCGGCGTTCGATCAGCAGCATGGTCAGGATCACGGCGAAGGACATCATCAGCATGCCGCCCGCCAGCACATGCGCCTTGCCCCATTCCAGCATCTCGACATAGTCGAAGATCGTCACCGACAGCACCTTGGTCTGGCCGGGAATACCGCCCCCGATCATCAGCACCACGCCGAATTCGCCGACCGTATGCGCGAAGCCAAGGATCGCCCCGGTCAGGATACCGGGCCGTGCCAAGGGCAGCGCCACGGTGAAGAAGGCGTCCAGCGGTGCGGCCCGCAGCGTCGCGGCCACCTCCATCGGGCGGGGGCCCATCGCCTCGAACGCGTTGCGGATCGGGTTGACCACGAAGGGCAGCGAATAAATGACCGAGCCCAGAACCAGCCCCTCGAACGTGAAGGCCAGCGACCGGCCAAGGATCGCGGTCAACGGGCTGTCAGGCCCCATCGCGATCAGCAGGTAGAACCCCAGAACCGTCGGCGGCAGCACGATGGGCAGCGACACGATGGCGGCGACGACCTCTTTCCACAGGCCGCGGCCTTGCGCCAGCCACCAGGCCAGCGGCGTACCCACCAGAAGCAGGACGACCGTGGTGATCCCGGCCAGACGCAGGGTCAGCAGGATCGTCTGGGTCATCGCCGCGTCGAACATCGGGCTGCCTCCCATGCCCTCAGCCGCCGGTGCCGTAGCCGAACCGCTCGATGATCCGGGCGGCCTCGGGGCTTTTCAGGAAGTCGAGATAGGCGGCCGCCGCTGCGCTGTCAGCGCCCTTCTGCAACAGGATCGCATCCTGCCGGATCGGCGCGTAAAGGTCATCGGGAACGCCCCAGCGGGACCCGGCATCGTCCATCGCCACCTGCGACAGCGCCACGAACCCCACATCGGCATTGCCGGTCGCCGCGAACTGATAGGTCTGCAGGATCGTCTTGCCCTGCACGATCCGGCGTTGCAGGGCCTCGTAGACGCCCAGCGCCTGCATCGCCTCGACCGCCGCGGCGCCATAGGGCGCGGTCACCGGGTTGGCGATGGCGACATGGGTCAGCGCGTCGGAGTGCAGGATATCACCGTCCGCGTTGATCAGGTCGGGGTCCGCGCTCCACAGCACGATCTTGCCGGTGGCGTAGGTAAAGCGGGTGCCGGGCACGCCCAGCCCCGCGGCCTCTGCCTTTTCGGGGCGGGCGGTGTCGGCGGCCAGGAATGCCTCGAACGGCGCGCCTTGCGTGATCTGGGTGTAAAGCTGCCCGGTGGAGCCAAAGCTGTAGGTGACGTGATGGCCCGTCGCCGTTTCAAAGGCCGTCCCGATTTCCTTGGCCGCGGCCGTAAAGTTGGCCGCGACGGCGATTATGGTGTCGTCTGCCCGGACAGGCCCGGCAAGGCCCACCGACAGCGCCAGAACGGCAAGGGACGGTCGGAAATACGGGAAACGGGTCATGGAACATCCTTTCGGGGTCTTGGGCATCGGGAATGGCGACGTCCGCGATGCCGGCGGCATGGCGGTGCCGGGGCCGTGTTCGTCCACCGCGTGCACCGGCCAGCAAACGTCCCCGCACACAGGGGACAAACCGGCAGGTTCGACGGTCAGCGCAGGGGTCAGGACAGTCTCGGCCATGGGGGAACTTTCAGGGGACGGCAATCGTTATGCACCGAACCTACATAGCGAATTGCGGTTGCGAAAGGGCACCGCGTCAGCCTGCCACGCTTGGGTGACACTTTTACTCGGAAATTGCACGCATATTCGGCATGCGGGGATATGTCTGGCCGCAAAACAGGCCGGTTAAGGAAATTTTCAAACGTTTCGCATGCGAAACTCTGGCCAATTCGGGGCGCGTGCGTTTGCCATGCCCCGACCCGCGCCCCATATTGCGCCCATGTTGAAGCTGACCCCCCTTTTGCTGGCGATCCTGTACGCCGTCGCGATGTACCGCTTTTCAGCATGGCGCACCGCGCGCGAACTGGATGCGAAATCGACCGAACTGGCCGATGCGCGGCTGAAGGCGATGACAGACCGGATGGCGGCGGCGCTGGAATTGCCGCGGATCCGGGTGAACATCTATGAAATCGACCCGGTCAACGGGCTGGCCGCACCCGACGGGCGGATTTTCCTGACGCGCGGGTTTTACAACCGCTATCGCGCGGGCGAGGTGACGGCAGAGGAAATGGCCAGCGTCATCGCCCACGAACTGGGCCATGTGGCGCTGGGCCATTCCCGGCGGCGGATGATCGACTTTTCCGGGCAAAATGCGCTGCGCACCGCGCTTGCCATGATCCTCAGCCGGTTCCTGCCGGGGATCGGGGTCTATATCGCGAACGCTCTGACAGCACTTCTGGCCGCCCGGCTGTCCCGACAGGACGAGTACGAGGCCGACGCCTATGCCGCGGCGCTGCTGACCAAGTCGGGCATCGGGACGGCCGCGCAGAAGTCGCTGTTCCGCAAACTGGAGGAGTTGACCGCCGGGCGCGGCGGCGTCATGCCCGCCTGGCTGATGAGCCACCCCAAGACCGATGAGCGCGTGAAGGCCATCGAGGCGCTGGAAGCGCGCTGGAATACCATCGACGCAACCTGATCAGGCGGCCAGCGCCTTGGCCAGATGCAGATCAGAGCCGCGCCATTGGCGGGCCGAGGCGCGGCGATACAACGGACGAGGGGGGCAGTTTATCGTGCCAAGCCCGAAGAACCTCCGGCGGCGCACCTGCTTCGCCATATCGCCGTGCCGTGGGGTCGGCCCGGCGATGGCGCGGCGGCCTGCGGCCTTGCCTCCGCGCCAGACACTCTGGCAGCGCGGTACGTGACGGGCCCCCGTTCCGGCACCTGCCCTTCGGTGTCCTCGTTCAGTCCCCTATTCCAGCGCCTTGCCCAGACGCGGCAGGCGGGCGCGTTTCAACAGTGCGCGCACGGCCATCTCCTCCCCCGACAGGCGCGCGGCCTCTTGCCGGACGGCGTCCACCACCCCGGCGACCGCATCGGGATGGGTCTGCCACAGGTCCAGCAGCAGCGCGTCGGGCGCGTCGCGCCGCAGGCCCTCTTCGGCCAGCGTGTCCCGGGGGAAATCGCGCGCGTTGAAGGTGACAATCGTGTCCGCGTTGCCCGCGATGGCGGCGGCCAGCACATGGATATCGGCCGGGTCCGGCAACCAGAGCCGCGCCTCAAGCCCCGCGGGCACAGCAACCTCTGCCCCCGGCCATGCCGCGCGCAGCAGCGCGATTTCCGCCCGGGCCTGCATCTCTCCGGTGGGGCCGATCTTGCGGGCGGCGCGGGCCCATTCCTCCAGTATCCGGGCGGACCAGAGCGGCTGGAACAACCCCTTACCCGCCACGCCCAGCAGGATTTCCCGCAATACGGTGGGGTACAGGACGCAGGCGTCCAGCAACACCTTCACGGCATCAACCGGAAAAACAGCGCCTTGAGATAGCCGGATTCCGCCAGATGGGGCAGCACCGGGTGGTCGGGGGCCGCGTATCCGGTATGGATGATCTGCCCGCGCCGCCCGGCCTTGCCGATACCGCGGGCCGATGCTGCGCGGAACCTTGCCAGATCGGCGGCATGCGAACAGGAGCAAAGGGCAAGATACCCGCCCGGCGCCACCAGCGCGGCGGCAAGGCGCGCCACCCGTTCATAGGCCCGCAGCCCTGCATCCAGTGCCTGTTTCGACGGGGCGAAGGCGGGCGGGTCGCAAATGACAAGATCGAACTCTGCCCCCTCCTCTGCCAGTGCCGTCATGCAGTCGAAGGCATCCGCCTTGCGTGTGGCAAAGCGGTCGGCCGCGCCCATCGCCGCGGCACCCTGTTCTGCAAGCTCCAGCGCGGGGGCCGATCCGTCGACCGCCAGTGCCCGGTCGGCCCCTGCGGCCAGTGCGGCCAGGGCAAAGCCGCCGACATGGGAGAACACGTCCAGCACCCGCGCGCCCTTGGCAAGTTTCTGTGCGAAAGCATGGTTGTCCCGCTGGTCGAAGAACAGCCCCGTCTTCTGCCCGCCCAGCAGATCGGCCACGTAGGTCGCGCCGTTCATCGGCACCGGCAACGACCCGGCCAGATCGCCGCGCAAAATGCCGGTCTCTTCGTCCAGCCCCTCCAGCACGCGCGCCCGGCCCGATCCGTTCTTGACGATGGTCGTCACCCCGGTGACGGCGGTCAGCGCCCCGGCCAGCATGTCCAGCCGGGCCTCCGTCCACGCGGTGTTGGGCTGGATCACAGCGGCGTCCCCGAAACGGTCGATCACCAGACCGGGCAGGCCGTCGGCCTCTGCATGGACAAGGCGATAAAAAGGCGCGTCGTACAGCCGGTCGCGCAGCGCCACGGCGTGCCGCAGACGATCTTCGAACCATGTCGCGTCAACCTCGGCATCCGGATCGCGGTCCAGCACGCGGGCGATGATCTTCGACTGCGGGTTCACCGCCACCAGCGCCAGCGGCTGACGCTCCGCATCCTCCAACCGGGCAAGCGTGCCGGGGGCAAGCGCCTTGGTGCGGCGGTCGGTGACCAGTTCATCGGCATAGACCCAGGGGAAGCCATGGCGGATGGCGCGGGCCTCGGCCTTGGGGCGCAGGCGGACGGTGGGGCGGGTGTCTGTCATATCCGCTGCATACGCCCTTGCAGAGCGGGCGGAAAGGGGCCGCGGGGTTTTCCCGTTGACGTCCCCGGACTATATCGAACCGGATCGGAACCGGAAGGAGCCCGACATGGCCCTGAACCCCGTCCTGCAACAGGTGACCGAGGCCATCGTGGCCCGGTCGAAGGACAGCCGCCAAGCCTATCTTGAGCGCATCGCGCGGGCCGCCGAACAGGGCCCCGCCCGGGCGCATCTGACCTGCGGCAACCAGGCCCATGCCTATGCCGCGATGGGCCCGGCACAGGACCGGCTGGCAGAGGGGCGCGCGCCCAACCTCGGGATCGTCACGGCCTATAACGACATGCTGTCGGCACATCAGCCGTTTGAGCGCTTCCCCGCCCTGATCAAGCAGGCCGCGGCCGAGGCCGGGCCACCGCACAGGTGGCCGGCGGCGTGCCTGCCATGTGCGACGGGGTCACCCAAGGGCAGACGGGGATGGAACTGTCGCTTTTTTCCCGCGACGTGATCGCGATGGCCGCGGCGGTGGCGCTTTCCCACAACACCTTCGACGCGGCGGTGTTTCTGGGCGTCTGCGACAAGATCGTGCCGGGGCTGGTGATCGCCGCGGCCAGTTTCGGCCATCTGCCGGCGGTCTTCCTGCCCGCAGGCCCGATGCCAAGCGGCCTGCCGAACGATGAAAAGGCCAAGGTCCGCCAGCAATTCGCCGAAGGCCGGGTCGACCGCGACGCGCTGATGAAGGCGGAGATGGAGAGTTACCACAGCCCCGGCACCTGCACCTTTTACGGCACCGCCAATTCCAACCAGATGCTGATGGAGGTGATGGGCCTGCACCTGCCCGGCGCCAGCTTCGTCAACCCCGGCACGCCGCTGCGCGATGCGCTGACCGTGGCCGGCGCGAAACGGGCGCTGGAGATCACGGCCCTGGGCAACGCCTATACGCCCGCGGGGCAGGTGCTGGACGAACGCGCATTTGCCAACGGGATCGTGGGGCTGATGGCGACGGGCGGGTCGACGAACCTTGTGCTGCACCTGCCAGCGATGGCGCGGGCCGCGGGGATCGTGCTGGATATCGAGGATTTCGCGCGGCTGTCGGCCGTCACGCCGCTGATGGCCAAGGTCTATCCCAACGGTCTGGCCGACGTGAACCATTTCCACGCGGCGGGCGGTCTGGGCTACATGATCGGCGGGTTGCTGGAGGCGGGGCTGTTGCATCCCGACACGCTGACCGTCGCGGGCGGCGGGCTGGCCACCTATACGCAGGAGCCGAAGCTGAAGGATGGCGCGCTGGCATGGGAGGACGGCCCGACCCACAGCCGCAACGACCGCATCCTGCGCCCGGCCGCGGACCCGTTCCAGCCGACCGGCGGGCTGCGGACGCTGGACGGCAATCTGGGCCGCGGGATCATCAAGGTCTCTGCCGTGGCACCGGAACGCCATGTGATCGAGGCGCCGGTGCGCATCTTCCACGATCAGGAAGACGTTAAGGCCGCCTTCAAGCGGGGGGAATTCACGGGCGACACCATCGTCGTGGTCCGCTTTCAGGGGCCGAAGGCGAACGGGATGCCGGAACTGCATTCGCTGACGCCCACGCTGGCGGTGCTGCAGGATCGGGGGCTGAAGGTCGCGCTGGTCACCGACGGGCGGATGTCGGGGGCCAGCGGCAAGGTGCCCGCGGCGATCCATGTCAGCCCCGAGGCCGCCGATGGCGGGCCGCTGGCACGGCTTGCCGATGGCGATCTTGTCCGGCTGGACGCCGCCGCCGGTACGCTGGATGTGCTGACCGACGGTGCGCTGGACCGCGCCGCGGTCACCCCGGACCTGTCGGCCAACCAGACGGGCATGGGACGCGAGTTGTTCGAGACGTTCCGCCAGATGGCCCGCCCGGCCGATTGCGGCGCGGGCAGCCTGGGGGTTTGACACGGACCGCCCCGAAGGCCCGGTAAATTTCCCCTTCGGCGCGGATTGGGCATTGTTCGCGGGCGCGCGGGACATCACTCTGACCGCGCCCGACAACTCTTACGGAGGCCCCAGCCCATGACCCCCCATGCCGCCAGTGAAATGACCGAGGCCCTGTGCCGCCGCGCCGCGGTCATCCCCGTGCTTGTGATCGAGGATGCGCGGACCGCCCGGCCCTTGGCCGAGGCGCTGGTCGCCGGCGGTCTGCCGGTGCTGGAGGTGACGCTGCGCACGCCCGCCGCGCTGGAGGCAATCGCCGAGATGGCGCAGGTCGAGGGCGGCATCGTGGGGGCCGGAACATTGCTGACACCCGCCGATGTCGAGGCCGCGCAAGCGGCCGGGGCACGCTTCGGCGTATCGCCCGGGTCGACCCCCGCGCTGCTGGACGCGGCCCGGGCGGGGGACTTGCCTTTGCTTCCCGGGGCGGCCACGGCGACCGAGGCGATGGCGCTGCTGGAACGGGGATATACGGTTCAGAAGTTCTTCCCGGCAGAGGCCGCGGGCGGCGTTCCGGCACTAAAGGCGCTGGCCAGCCCGCTGCCGCAAATCCGCTTTTGCCCGACCGGCGGGGTCACGCCCGCCAACGCGCCCGCCTATCTTTCCCTGCCGAACACGCTGTGCGTGGGCGGATCATGGGTCGCCCCAAAAGAAATAGTCGCAGCCGGGGACTGGGCGGGGATCACGGCCCTTGCCGCAGAGGCGGCCGGCCTGCCGCGCTGACGCGCCGGGCAAGCGGTCTAGTTCCTGCGTCCTGCCGCCCCACCCCGCCGCCGCGGCCTGGGGGCCGCGTCAAGGCCGGACCGCAGGACAGCCGTCATCGGGTGATCGGCGGTGTCGCGCCCGTATTCGGCCAGCAGCCGCTTGATCGCGCGCCTTGCATCTGTCGTGGCGGGCAGGTCCAGCGACCAGTCGAAGAAGATCGACCGGCATTCGACCTCGCCCAAGCCTTCGATGCGATAGGATTCCCGGATCAGGCCCTTGGGGTCGGCGTCCTCAATCCGCATCCTGCCCCCCGACTGGGCCCCGTGCGATCACCGTTTCGATCATCCCGGCGGCCCGGGCGCGCGCGTCGTTCAACAGGGTCTCCAACGCCTCGGCGCTTTCTGCCCCTGTCCCCCGCAGCAGGAAAGTCAGGCCGCTGTCACCCAGCGTCGCGGGGTCGAGCGGCCGGTCAGAGATCAGCTTGGCCGCCCCCTGCACCTTGCGCAGCAACCGGTAGGCCTCCAGCAGCGTGTCGGCCTCGGGCGGGTGCAGCCATCCGGCCGCCACCCCGGCGGCAAGCTGGTCGGGCACCGATGTGGCGGGGCTGGCCGCGATCAGGGCGGCGGCCGAGGCGATCAGTTCGATATCCTGCCCCCGGCCCGGCCCCTGCTTGCCGTCCCATGCCGACTTCGCGGGTTTGGCTTCGGCCAGCCGCTGGCGCATGTCGACAATGCCGGAAAGGGTTTTCTCAATGTCCGCCTTCTGGCGCAGCAGATCACGCCGGAACGCCTCCACCTCTGCCGTCACGGCCGCGTCGCCCGCCACGGGGCGCGCGCGGGTCATGGCCAGGTGCTCCCATGTCCAGGCTTCGTCCAATTGGTAGTTGCGGAAACTCTGGATCGATGTCGCCACCGGCCCCTGGTTGCCCGAGGGGCGCAAGCGCATGTCGACCTCGTAAAGCTTGCCCTCGCTCATCGCGGCGGTCAGGGCCGTCACCAACGCCTGGGTGAGACGGGCGTAATAGGTGCGCGAAGCCAGCGGGCGGCGGCCTTCGGACTGCTCCACCCCGTCGGCATCGTAGATCACGATGAGATCGAGATCGGACTTCGCCGTCAACTGCCCCGCGCCGAGCGAGCCCATGCCCAGAACCACGGCCCCCTTGCCCGGCGGGTCGCCATGCTTGGCCGCGAAATTCCCGACCACGACCGGCCACAGGGCGGACAGCACCGCCTCTGCCAGATCGGCATATTCGGCCCCGGCGGTTTCGGCATCGATCAGCCCGCGCAGGAAATGCACCCCGATGCGGAAATGCCATTCCTTGGCCCAGCCCCGCGCGGCGTCAAGCTGACCCTCATAGTGCCCGATCGCGGACAACCGCTTGGACAGGTCGTCGTGCAGCGCCGCCTTGCCCGGCCAGTCCTCGAAAAAGGTGCCCGCGATCACGACATCCAGAACGCGGGCATTGCGCGACAGGTACTGGGCCAGATCGGGCGAGACGCTGGTGATGTCGATGATCAGGTCGATCAGGTGCGGATTGGCCTCGAACAGCGAGAAGAGCTGCACCCCGGCGGGCAGCCCCTTGAGAAACCCGTCGAAGGCCACGAACGCCTCCACCGGGCGCGGGGCGCGCGACAGCCGCCCGAACAGGTCCGGCTTCAGCCGTTTGAGGATCTCGCGCGCCCGCGCCGTCCGGCAGCAGGGATAGTGCGGCCAGGCCTCCACGACACTCTCGGCCTCTTTCGGCAGGGTCACGGTTTCGCGGTCGGCCTTGTCCGGCGCAAAGAAATCCTCGGTCAATTCATGCACGCGGGTCAGCCGCGCGGTGAGCGTTTGCCGCCACTGCCGAACGTCGCCTTCCCCCGTGAAATGCGCGATCCGGTCAAGACCGTCATCCGTGCCGGGCAGGACATGGGTCTGGGCATCGTTGACCATCTGCAACCGGTGTTCGACCTCGCGATGGGCGCGGTAGTCCTCTGTCAGCCGCTGGGCCACATCGGACGGGATCCAGCCCTTGGCCGACAGAACGGCAAGACCGTCGAGTGTGCCACGCACCCGCAACTCCGGGTCCCGCCCGCCGGCGATGAGCTGGCGGGTCTGGGTGAAGAACTCGATCTCCCGTATCCCGCCACGGCCCAGTTTCATGTTGTGCCCCGGCAGCGTGATCGGCCCGTGCAAACCCTTGTGAGAGCGGATGCGCATCCGCATGTCATGGGCGTCCTGAATCGCGGCGAAGTCGAGATGCTTGCGCCAGACGAAGGGACGCAGGCGATCGAGATAGTCCCAGCCCGCCTGAATATCCCCCGCACAGGGCCGCGCCTTGATATGGGCCGCGCGTTCCCATGTGCGGCCAAGGCTTTCGTAATACCGTTCGGCCGCCTCCATCGACATGCAGACGGGCGTTACCGACGCATCGGGGCGCAGCCGCAGGTCGGTCCGAAAGACGTAGCCCTCCCCCGTCAGTTCCGACAACAGCGACGTCATCCGGCGCGTGACCTTGATGAAGACGCTGCGCGCCTCGTGAAAGTCGGCCTCGTCGAACCGGTCCTGGTCGAACAGGACGATCAGGTCGATGTCCGAAGAATAGTTGAGTTCATGGGCCCCCTGCTTGCCCATCGCCAGCGCGACCATGCCCCCCGCCGTCGCGGCATCGTCCTCGGTCTGGCCGGGCAGTTTGCCCCGGGCGATTTCCGCCGCGACCAGACGCTTGATGGTGGTGTCGACGCAGAGATCGGCAAAATCCGTCAGGGCCGCCGTCACCCGTTCCAGCGGCCAGACGCCCCCCAGATCGGCCAGCGCGATCAATAGGGCGGCGCGGCGTTTGGCGACCCTGAGCCCGGTTTTCAGCCCCTCCAGCGGCAGTGTGGCGACATCGGCCATCAGGGTCGCAAAGGCGCTGTCGGGGTCCTCGGCCAGTGCCGGTTCGATCCACTCCGCCTCACGCGTCATCAGGGCCCACAGATAGGGGCTGCATCCGGCCGTACCGGTCAACAGGGCCAGGACCTCTGGCGGTTGGCTGGCAAATCGTGCGGCGGCTTCGGTCGCACGGTCCGTATCATGGGCGATGGGGGTTCGGGTCAGGCGCGATGCAAAACTCATGCAGCAGTGATGCCGGGGCATTGCCGGGCGGTCAACGGCCTTGTCGGCAGAGGTCGCCCCCGGCCGACGCCACCCGCGGACGGGGCCGGAAGAAAATGTGAATATATTTTACATCTCGCCTTGAACCGGCCCCACCCCATGCCAATCTCATGTCATGTGAAAAGCATTCACATAAAGCCGACCGACCCCGAGGAGTAACATCATGTCTTCCGTCGCCACCTGGCCCGGCCGGGCCGAAAGCTGGTTGGACGAGCGCGGCAAGGGCGCGTGGATCGCCGCCCTCGTGCTCGCCTTCATCTTCTTCTGGCCCATCGGGCTTGCCCTTCTTGCCTATCTGATCTGGAGCAAACGCATGTTCACCGGTTCCTGCAAATCCCGCCACAGCCGTTTCCGCCACGCGCAACACGCATTCCGCAGCAGCGGCAACAGCGCCTTCGACGCCTACAAGGCCGAAACGCTGAAACGGCTGGAGGATGAACAGCACGCGTTCGAAGAGTTCCTTGAACGGCTGCGCCAGGCCAAGGACAAGGCCGAGTTCGACCAGTTCATGGAAGACCGCGCCCGTCGCGCCCGCGAAACCCCCGCGGAGGCCTGACGCCCGCCCCACCGACACGCCGGCCCCCTTCGCCGGCGTGTCCCCCTTTCATTGCATCAGAGCCTGCCTACCTTAAAGCCATGTCTCACATATCCGATCCCTACTGGGGCCTGCCCGACCCCGACAGCCACGCCGAATTCTATGCAAACGTCCCGACCAAGCGGTTCGTGGCGTGGATCTTCGACATGATCGTCATCCTTGTGCTGTCGCTTCTGGCCGTGCCCTTCACCGCCTTCACGGCGATCTTCTTTCTGCCCGCCCTCAGCGTTCTGGTGGCCTTCGCCTATCGCACGGTGACGCTGGCCCGCGGATCGGCCACATGGGGGATGCGCCTTGTGTCCATCGAGATGCGCAATGCCCGTGGCGAACGGCTGGATACGGCGACCGCTGCCATACATACGCTGATCTATTCGGCCAGTCTGGCCCTTGTGCTGCCGCAATTGGTCTCCATCATCCTCATGC
This sequence comes from Rhodovulum sp. P5, assembly GCF_002079305.1. NCBI lineage: Bacteria > Pseudomonadati > Pseudomonadota > Alphaproteobacteria > Rhodobacterales > Paracoccaceae > Rhodovulum > Rhodovulum sp. P5. The sequence continues at coordinate 3,885,328 of NZ_CP015039.1, read as the reverse complement.
TTACGGGGGCGCGGGCCCAGGGCCTTGGCGACCATATTCTTGGGACGGCAGCCATTAACCGTCCCGCCACAACATGAGCGAACGGACTTGGCGGGCGGCAAAGCCGGTGTTAGCGTATTCGTAACACTGGAATGACCGATTTTTGCCATGCGCCACACGCTCCCGCTCGCGCCGCAGTTCTATGTGACTGCGCCACAACCCTGCCCTTATCTGCCCCGACGGATGGAGCGGAAGCTTTTCACCGCATTGCAGGGGGACACGTCCGAAACGCTGAATGACTCCCTGTCCAAGCAGGGGTTCCGGCGGTCCCAGAACGTGCTTTACCGGCCGGCCTGCGCGGATTGCACCGCCTGCCTGTCGGCCCGGATCCGGGTGGCGGATTTCAAACCCACGCGCAGCCAGCGCAAGGCCCGCAACCGCAATTCCGACCTGAAACGGCAGGCCAGTTCCCCCTGGGCAACGGAGGAACAATACACGCTGTTCCGCCGCTATCTCGACAGTCGTCACGCCGATGGCGGGATGGCCGACATGGACATCTTCGAATTCGCCGCGATGATCGAGGAAACCCCGGTGCGTTCGCGCGTCGTGGAATACAGCGCCGATCCGCCCGAGGGCAGCCGCCACCGCCCGCTGGTGGCCGTCAGCCTGACCGATATCCTCGATGACGGGCTGTCGATGGTCTATTCCTTCTACGAACCCGAAAGGGCAAGCCGGTCGGTCGGCACCCATGTGATCCTCGACCATATCGAGATCGCGCGGGAGGCCAACCTGCCTTACGTCTACCTGGGCTACTGGGTGCCGGGCAGCCCGAAGATGGGCTACAAGTCGAACTTCGACGCGCTGGAGATCTACAAGAACGGCGCATGGCAGGACATCGGCGACGCCGAGTCCCACAACGGCGAAACCCACCCGCTGTCGGTCGCCCCGATTGCCGAACAGGTGGCCAAGATCACCCTGCCGGATACGCGGCCGACGAAGGGCTGACCCAAACGTTACGACAGACCCGTCAGCGCCCTGATGGCCGGCTGAACCGGTCATCTTGTGGCAGGATCACGCCCCGCGCCAGCCCGCGGATTGGCGCGCCTTAGCCGTTCGGCAGCAGGCTGGGCACGATGGTCACGATGTCGGGGAAATACCACAGGATCGCCAGCCCCAGCACCTGGATCAGCACGAAGGGAACGATGCCGCGATAGATATGCATCGTCGTGACCTCCTTGGGTGCCACGCCGCGCAGGTAGAACAGCGCAAAGCCGAAGGGCGGTGTCAGGAAGCTGGTCTGCAGGTTGACCGCGATCATGATCGTCACCCATTTCGGGTCGAACGTGCCGCCATAGATCACCGGGCCGACGATGGGCACCACGATGTAGATGATCTCAAGGAAATCCAGCACGAAGCCCAGCACGAAAAGCACCAGCATCACCAGCAGGAATACCGTGAACTCGTTGTCGAAGCTGCGCAGGAATTGCTGGATGTAGTGTTCGCCGCCGAAGGAAATCACGACGAGGTTCAGAAGCTGCGACCCGATCAGGATCGTGAACACCATCGACGTGACCTTGGCAGTTTCCCGCACCACCGGGGCCAGCACGCCCGAACGCAACAGCACGAAGCAGGAATAGAGGATCCCCAGCATCGCGAAGTGGTATGCACCCTGCGCGACAAGGAAGGCGATCCAGTCTTCCACCGGCACGGTTTCGCGATGCACCCGCAAATCGAAATTCACGCCGACAAGGATCATGATCACGATGGAAAAGGACGCCCAGATGATCAGCTTGCCCGATCCCTGTTCCTCGCTCAGCTTGCGATAGGCGGCCAGCATCAGCGCCCCGCCCGCGCCCAGCGCCGCGGCGGGTGTGGGGTTGGTGATGCCCCCAAGGATGGAACCGAGCACCGCCACGATCAGCACAAGCGGCGGGAACACCACCCGCAAAAGCTCTGAATGGCCCAGAAGACCCACCGCATAGCGGACACCGTAAAGCGTGATCGCAAGCGGCACGGCCAACAGCAGGAACGCGGTGCCCGGCGTCGTCAGGGGCGTGATGAACAGGGCATCGACGGCAAAGGCCAGCAAGACCCCCGCCGCGCCGACGATCAGCGGCCGCGTGCCGGCCGTCGGAACGATCCCGCGGGAAAAGGCGAGGATCAGGGCCAGAAGCATGAACCCGATCAGAACCGGGGTAGAGACAGGTGCCGCATTCGCGATCTTGTCGGCCCGCGCGGCCTCGATCTCTTCGGCGGTCAGTTCACGGGACTCGATCGCCGCGCCGGACGCCTCAAGCGCCTGCTGCTGCCGGACGGCAAGATCCCATTTCTCCTGCCCGTGCAACTCGATCATCGAGGCCTGGCACTGTTCGGACACGTTGGTGCGCAGGACGGCGCCCTGCCCCCGTTCCGAGAAGCTGGAAACCGTGATGTCCTGACTGCCCGCAAAGCCGACCCATGTCGCCATCGTCGCCGCGGCGATGAGCGCGACCGGCACGCCCAGAAGCCATGTCAGCGCCGCCTTGCGCGACCCGCGGTCCCCGGCCTGCGCGCCCGCGGCAACAACCGGCGGGGCCTTGGACGGGTTGAGAAGCGCATAACCGAAGGCGTAGACACCATAGAGCACCGCCAGCAGGATCCCCGGCAGGATCGCTGCCTGAAACAGCGTACCGACCGAGACGACCGCGGCCTCTCCCAGATAGGTCAGCGCGTCGGAACAGCCCGCGATCTGCGCCCGTTGTTCCTGCGCGGTGGCGTAGAGGTCCCCGGCCAGCGTGCCCAGCAGGACGATCACGATCGAGGGTGGGATGATCTGCCCCAGCGTGCCGGAGGCTGCGATCACCCCCGTGGCCAGTTCCGGCGAATACTTGTTGCGTAACATGGTGGGCAGGCTGAGCAGCCCCATGGTGACCACCGTCGCCCCCACGATCCCGGTGGAGGCCGCAAGGAACGCCCCCACGACAACGACCGACACGGCCAGACCGCCCGGCAGCGGCCCGAAGACCCGCGCCATCGTCGTCAGCAGGTCATTGGCGATCTTGGACCGTTCCAGCGTGATGCCCATCAGCACGAACATCAGCACCGCCAGCAGCGTCTCGATCGACTGGCCCGCAAGCACGCGTTCGTTGATGCGGTTCACGATGAAGCTGATGTTCCGGTCAAGCGCGACCTCCCACCCGCGGGGGAACAGCGGTTCCTCATATGTCGGCAGGTCGGGGTATCGGAAATGCGATATCGCGTCGGGGTGCAGCCCTTGCGCGATCAGCGCGTTATAGGCCGCGCTGCCGGTGTCGATCGCCTGATGCATGAGCAGACCGGCACTGTCGAGGCTGGCGATGACACCGAAGGAAATGATGGCCGACCCGCCGATGGCGAAGGCCACCGGGAAGCCCGACAGGATCCCGCTGAAGAGGCAGAGAAAGACGATGATCAGGCCGATCTCGATGCCATCAAGTCCGAAAAGCATGACTATGCCCAGCCCCTTTAATGCGTGCCTTCATAGGCTTCTTCACCGGCGCCAAGGCTGTCCCGGTCGAGGTATTTTCCGACGCTGTCCTCCCCCTCGACCATTTCGAGGAAGGAGCGGTAGAAGAACGCGATGGCCTGCAGGAAAATCAGGCCCGCAAGGGCAACCAGCAGCACCTTGAACAGGAAATACCCGTTGAACCCGTTGGGCGAGAACCCGATGGTCTCGACATTCCAGCGCACCGCGCGGGCCTTCATCAACAACCGCTCGATACTGTCGGAGGCAGAGGGTTTCGGCGTGATCAGGTGGCGCCACATGAAGAACCACGCATACATCCAGATCAGCACCGCCATCGGCATCATGAAGAACAGAGAGCCGAACATGTCGATCACGCGTTTCGCCCGGTGCCCGACCGCCGAATAGACCAGATCGACCCGCACATGGCCCGACTGCACGAAGGTGTAGGTCACGCACAGCGCCACGATCATCGCGTTGTAAAGCTTCAGTTCCTCCCCCCACCAGGACAGGTCCTTGGCGAAGGAATAGCCGAACGGCCCAAGCTCGATCTCGGCGACGCGGAAGATGCGTTGCAGGAAGACGATCATCACCTGCTGCAGAACCATCAGAAGACCGGCCCAGGCCACCACGCGGCCCACGGAGTTGGCGAAGCCTTCAAGCACGCGCACCGCGCCCCACATGATCGACCGTCGCCATATGCCCAGTGCCGTCAGCATCAGGAACGCGGTGAACACGACGAAGAAGAACTCCGTCGAGCCGCCGTAATAGACGAAGCGCATGATCGCCTGCTTGTCGGACCAATCCAGCCACAGCCCGGGATGCGTCACCGCATAGTCGAAGTGGTAGAAGGCCAGGCCGATATTCTGAAAGACCCACAGAATGCCGTCGAGCATCCCTTTCCCCCCTTGCGCCGCCCCCGGTGGGCAGGATCGGCGATTTCATGTCGCGGGGACCTGTCTGCCGGTCTGCCGCCCCTCCTCCCGGTGGGTAAATGGCGTCCGGCCGAAAGGTTCCGGCTGGGGGATGCGCCCTGTGCGGGGGCGCATCCTTGTTGTTACGATCCGGTGCTTACAGCCCCATGATACGGTCGCGCTGCTGGGTGAAGATCGCCTGAGACCGGCTGTTCCACCCGGCGGAGCTTTTCATCGACGCCATGTAGCTGTCGTAGCACGTCTTGTAGAGGTCGTCGTCCATCGGCTCCTCTGCCACTTCCTTGGCGGCAACGCCGAACGCATCCCAGACCGACACCGGGAACTCCAGAACGGTGACGCCACCCGCCCGCAGACGTTGCAGCGCGGCCGAGTTGTTGGCCATGAACTGCGACATGTTCCAGACGTTGCAGGCGCTCGACACCTGCTCCACCGCGACTTGCTGCGCGGGCGTCAGGTCTTCCCAGACATCGAGGTTGAGCGTGAGGTTGAGGTTCGGACCCGGCTCGTGGAAACCGGCGGTGTAGTAGATCTTGGTGATCTCCTGGAAACCGGCCTTCTCGTCGGCCCAGGGGCCGATCCACTCGGTCCCCTCGATCGCGCCGGAGGCCAGCGCCTGGTACACTTCCGAACCGGGCAGGTTCTGGACCGATGCGCCCAGCTTGCCCAGCACCTTGCCACCCTGCCCCGGCATCCGGAACTTCAGGCCCTGGAAATCTTCCGGGCCGGTGATTTCACGAGCGAACCAGCCGCCCGCCTGCGGGCCGGTATTGCCGGCCGGGAAGCATTTCAGACCGAAGATGCTGTAAAGCTCGTCGGCCAGATCGCGGCCGCCGTCGTGATAGAACCAGTTGGCATATTCCTGGAAGGTCATGCCGAACGGGATCTGGCTGAAGAAAGACAGCGCCGGATGCTGGCCGAGGAAGTAGTAGTCGACCGCGTGATACATGTCGGCCTGACCCGACGACACGGCGTCGAAGACTTCGAAGGCACCCACAAGTTCGCCTGCGGCCTTGAGTTCGACGGTCAGTTGGCCGTCGGTCACGGCGGTGATGCCATCGGCGCAGTATTGCGCCGCGTCATGCACACCGGCCAGCCCGCGGCCCCATGTGGTGACCATGGTCAGGGTACGCTTGCCCTGCGCATAGGCGGGCGCGGCCAGCGTGCCCGCAGCGGCCGCCGAGCCGCCCAGCGCAGAATTTTTCAGAAATGAACGACGATCCATGTCGGTAATCCTCCCGGTATCATGCCCGCCTCGTGGACGGGCGGATCGTTTGAGTGTCGGCAATCTAGCGAGAGGCCACCCACAGATAAATAGCGAGATCCCCGGAAATCCGAAAAATCCGTAAGGTGAACTTACCGATTACGCCCGAAAATCGGGCGTTTCGCCAATGAGTTGAGGCATTCCCCCCGTTTCGCACCGAATCGCGGCGCCCGGCCGGGGGACTGCCGGGCACCGCGCCGACAGGCCAGCCATGTGACCTGCCGGGGCGTTCGGCGATTACGGCAATTTCGCGACCGATGCGAGGCCCCGGCCATTGCGGTGGATGCAGACCCGCCTTGCAGGAGGTCTTTCAGACTCGTGCGCCGACGCTGGGTCCATACGCAAGTTTCGCAAAGGATGCTTTGCCGCAGGATCCGTTTCGCATCGCGATTCCCGGTTGACCGGACAGGGACCTCCCCCTAATCTGCCGCGCACGCACGCTGAGGGAGCCCGAAACGGATGCGGTCGGTACTTGTAGTAACGGATGACAGGCGCATGGGCCGGTAACGGCGGACCCAAGGTTCCTTCCATGCGCCCCCGCTTCACCGGGGGCTTTTTTGTGCGCAAAGGGCGGAATGCACGGAGAGACAGATGACACAGATGACCGGCGCGAAAATGGTGGTTCAGGCCCTGAAGGATCAGGGTGTGGACGTGATCTTCGGCTATCCGGGCGGCGCCGTGCTTCCGATCTATGACGAGATCTTCCAGCAAAACGACATCCGCCACATCCTCGTCCGCCACGAACAGGGCGCGGTCCATGCGGCCGAGGGCTATGCCCGGTCGACCGGCAAGCCGGGTGTCGTTCTGGTGACCTCCGGGCCCGGGGCGACGAACGCGGTTACCGGCATCACCGATGCGCTGATGGATTCCATCCCGCTCGTCGTGCTGACGGGCCAGGTTCCGACCTTCATGGTCGGCAATGACGCGTTCCAGGAGGCTGACACCATCGGCATCACGCGGCCCTGCACCAAGCACAACTGGCTGGTGAAGGACACCGACAAGCTGGCCGCGACGATCCATCAGGCCTTCCATGTCGCGACGTCGGGCCGCCCCGGTCCGGTGTTGGTCGATATCCCAAAGGATGTGCAGTTCGCCGAAGGGACCTATGCCGACCCGCGCGCGGCCGGCACCGGGCATTACGCGCCCAAGGTCAAGGGCGACAAGGAGATGATCACCCGTCTGGTCGAGGCGATGGAAACCGCGGAACGACCGGTCTTCTACACCGGCGGCGGCGTCATCAATTCCGGCGATGCGGCAACCCATCTGCTGCGCGAACTGGTGGATGCCACCGGCTTTCCGATCACCTCCACCCTGATGGGTCTGGGCGCCTATCCGGCGTCGGGTGACAAGTGGCTGGGCATGCTGGGGATGCACGGGCTGTATGAGGCGAACCTGGCCATGCATGGCTGCGACCTGATGATCGCGGTCGGTGCCCGCTTCGACGACCGGATCACCGGCCGCACCGCCGATTTCAGCCCCGACAGCCTGAAGGCGCATATCGATATCGACCCGTCCTCGATCAACAAGACGATCCGGGTCGAGATGCCCATCGTCGGCGATGTCGCCCATGTGCTGGAAGACGCGCTGCGGATCTGGAAATCCCGGGGCCGCAAGGTCAACAAGGAGGGTCTGGCCAAGTGGTGGGCCCAGATCGGGGAATGGCGCAAGGTCGAATGCCTGCGCTACACCAACTCCGACAAGATCATCAAACCGCAGCATGCGCTGGAACGGCTTGAGGCGCTGACCAAGCACCGCAAAGACCGCTATATCTGCACCGAGGTCGGGCAGCACCAGATGTGGGCGGCGCAGTTCCTGGGCTTCGAGGCGCCGAACCTGTGGATGACCTCCGGCGGGCTGGGCACGATGGGCTACGGCTTCCCGGCCTCCATCGGCGTGCAGATTGCCCACCCCGAGGCGCTGGTGATCAACGTGGCCGGCGAAGGCTCATGGCTGATGAACATGCAGGAGATGGGCACCGCGACCCAGTATCGCCTGCCGGTCAAGCAGTTCATCCTGAACAACGAACGGCTGGGCATGGTGCGCCAGTGGCAAACCCTGCTGCACGGCGGGCGCTATTCGCATTCGTGGTCCGAGGCGCTGCCCGATTTCGTCAAGCTGGCAGAGTCGTTCGGCTGGAAGGGCATCAAATGCGAAGACCCGGCCGATCTCGATGACGCAATCCAGGAGATGCTGGACTATGACGGCCCGGTTCTCTTCGACTGTCTGGTCGAGAAGCACGAGAACTGCTTCCCGATGATCCCGTCGGGCCGCGCCCACAACGACATGTTGCTAGGAGAGGCGGAAACCGAGGGCGCCATCGGATCGAAAGGCGCGGTGCTGGTCTAGCCGAAGCACGGGGGGCGGTTTGCCCCCCGGTCGCCGCAAGCGGGAAGTTCCCGAAGGTATTTGAACCGAGAAGAAGAGACATGGCAGCACTGAAAATCCAGAAAGGCACCTCGCAGCATTCGGCCTATGATCTGCGCGACCCCAATGCCGAGATCGAGGAGCGCCATACGCTGGCGGTTATCGTGGACAACGAACCGGGCGTTCTGGCGCGCGTGATCGGGCTGTTCTCGGGGCGCGGCTATAACATCGACAGCCTGACGGTGGCCGAGGTGGACCATACCGGCCACACCAGCCGGATCACCATCGTCACCACCGGCACGCCCGGCGTCATCGAGCAGATCAAGGCGCAACTGGGCCGGATCGTCCCGGTGCACGAGGTGCACGACCTGACCGTCGACGGCCCGTCGGTGGAACGGGAACTGGCCCTGTTCAAGGTGGCCGGCGAAGGCGACAAGCGGGTCGAGGCGCTGAGGCTCGCCGACATCTTCCGCGCCAATGTGGTGGATTCCACGCTGGAAAGCTTCGTCTTCGAAATCACCGGCACACCCCAGAAAATCGACGCCTTCGGCGAACTGATGCGCCCATTGGGTCTGCGCGAGATGGCCAGAACCGGGGTTGCAGCCCTGGCCCGCGGGGTGGCGTAACAGCTGCGGGACGTGCCCCGGGGGCATTTGCCGGGCACGACCGCCGCCGCTGGACGTATCAAGGCCCCCGAACCGCGTTCGGGGGCCTTTTTGCCGGGTGATCCCGGCGCCCGAGATGCGCCTTAGCCCTCGGCGGGGATCATGCCGGCATCCATCGCCGCGGCCAGTTCGTCCGAGGACACGGTGCCGTTGCCGTCGCTGTCCATCTGGGCGAACAGATCTTCCGTCGTGGCCGGATAGACGGCGCGCATTTCCTCGAAGCTGACCGCCCCGTCGCCATCGGCGTCGAGCGTTTCGACGGCCAGCGCCATGCCGGTGCCAAGGCCGAGGATCGCGGCGGAAAGAATGATGCGTTTCATGGGTCTTCTCCTGTCATAGGTTTTCATTGCCTGACCGCGTCTTGCTGCGGTCGACAGTGACATAACCCCTTGCAGACCAAGGATGATCCCCCAGCGCCCGGCGGGCCGAATTTGCGCGGTGGCCCGCCGGATCGGGGCCTTTGGCAGGGCAAGAGATTGCCGGGTTCCACCCCCCTGCCGCGCATCGGCAAGAAGCCTCCTGCGGCGGGGCACGGTTTGCGCAAGGCCCCGCCGAATGGGCCGCTATGGGCGCCGCTTTGGGAACAGCGCCGGGTGCCGTCGCAGATTCGTAAAAGTCGACGTTTTACCCTTCCTTTCAGTTTTCCGCGCAAACCGGCGTTGCACCTTCGGAGCCACGGCCCTGCGATGAAGTCGGAACTGAAACGGAATATCGTCCTTGCCCTTGGACTGGCCGCACTCATCGGCGGGGGTCTGGCGGCACTGGAGTATCACCGGTCGTGGCGGGACGCGGCATCGACCCTGCGCACCGACAGCTATGCGGTGACCGATCACGTGGAACTGCTGATCCGGAACCTCCGGCTGGAGGCGGAAACGGTCGCAGACGGTCTGGACCCCGAAGCGCTGGCCACCAGCGGTCGCCCCATACTGGAGAAGGTCTGGCGCGAGAACTCCGGCCTCAAGGGGGTGCTTGTCGTCGATGCGACCGGCCGGGTCGTTGACGAGGCTCACACCGGCGGCAGCACCAAAGGGCTGGACATGTCGGCGCGGGCCTATTTCCGGGCACACCGCGACGGGGTCGTGCGGGGCGCCTTTCTCAGCGCGCCGATCCGCAGCCGGGTCGACGGGTCGTGGGTTCTGCCCCTCAGCGTCCCGATCAAGAAGCAAGACGGCGCCTTTGCCGGTGTCGTCGTCGTCGGGGCGGAACCCGGCTATTTTTCCCATCTCAGCCATACTCTGACGGCCATCGACAGCCGGTTCTTCCTGCGGGTTCGATCGAACGGCGCGGTGTTACCCCTTGCCGATACGCCGGACATGCCGGACCTGTCCGACACGATCGCCGCGCATTTCGAGGCGGCTGCAGCCGACAACGTCACACGGCATGTGGACAAGACCGATTGGCAGTTGCCGAACGCCATCGCCGCCATCCGGCCCAGCCCGTCCGACCGGTTCGACGTGGTCGTCGTGCGAACCCATACAGCGCTGGAACAGGCCGCGCGTTCGGCCGCCGCCCGGCTTGGCGCCCCGGCCTTCGCCCTGTCGACCGCCATTTTTATGACCCTTGTCGGCCTGTGGTGGTGGTCGTTGAAGGCACGGCTTGCGAATGTGCAGATGACGAAGATGGCAGAGAACACGCCCGGTGCCATCTTCGAATGGATCATGCAGCCCGATCATACCGTCAGCTTTGCCTTCTTCAGCGCAAGCCTGCCGGATCTTCTGGGCGTCACGCAGGAAGCGCTGGAGGCGAACGGCACCGCGGTCTTCACCCATATCCCGCAGGAGGACATTCAGGCGACGAAGGTGGCGATCGTGAAGGCCGCCGAGGGGATGACGCATTTCGAATTCCGCCACCGGGTCAACCACCCCGAACGGGGGCTGCGCTGGGTTCTGGTGTCGGCCAACCCCACCCCGCGAAAGGACGGCTCGATTTCCTGGTACGGCAACACCGTCGACATCACCGACCAGATGGAGGCCGAGAAACGCGCCGCAGCAGCAGCCGAGGAACTGCGCGCGGCCCACGGGCGCCTGACCTCGGTTGCCGAAATCGCGCCGGTGGGCCTTTACGAGTATCTGTGGCACGGCCCGGGACAGATCGAATTCACCTATACCAGCGCGCATTTCGAAACCCTGATGGGATACACGCGCGAGGAAATTCTCGACCTGCAGGCGGGCATCTTCGAACGCATCCACCCCGACGACCTGCAAGGCTATGTGGAAGGCATCGCCGAAAGTTCGATCACCATGACACCCCGCCACAAGCGGGTCCGGATCATTCATCCGACCCGGGGCTTGCGCTGGCTGTCGGCCGCGGCCACGCCGCGAAAACGGCAGGACGGCACCGTGATCTGGACCGGTGCGCTTTCCGATGTCACCGCCGATGTCGAACGCGAGGAAGAATTGCGCAAGGCCCATCGGCTGGCCGAGGAGATGCGCGCCGAGAACGAACACCGGGCGCTGCATGACGGGCTGACCGGCCTTCCGAACCGGCGCTACTATGACCGGATGCTTGCCGCGCATCTGGCCCGGGCGCGCCAGGGGGAACAAAGCGACTGCACGCTGATCCGGCTGGATCTCGACCACTTCAAATATGTCAACGACACGCTGGGCCATGCGGCGGGCGATGCGGTGCTGGAGCGCGTGGCCGAGGTACTGCGCGCAGAGCTGCGTGCCAGCGACTTCGCGGCCCGGATCGGCGGCGACGAGTTTTCCATCCTGCTGGCACCCGGGACGTCCGAGGCCACCGCAAACGCGCTTGTCGCCCGCATCCGCGAGGGACTGGCCGAACCGCTGATGCATGAGGGGCGGCAGTGCCGCTTCGGCGCAAGTTTCGGGATCGTGCAGACCGACGATCTGGCCACGATGGACGACGACATCCAGATCTTTGCCGATGCCGCCCTTTACCGGGCAAAGGATGGCGGCCGGAACCGGGTGGAGGTCTTCACCACCGAGATTCATCGGGAAATCCAGCACGACCGCCGCTTTGCCTTCGAGATTCACGAAGGACTGGACGCCGGCCAGTTCGTGCCCTTCTTCCAGCCCCAGGTTTCCGCCGAGGATGGCAGCCTTGTCGGGATCGAGACGCTGTTGCGCTGGCAGCACCCCGCCGACGGGCTGCTGGCCCCCGACCGCTTCATGCATGTGGCCGAGCAACTGCGCCTTGTGCCCGAGATCGACCGCGTGATGATGGAAAAATCCCGCGACGCGCTGATCCGCTGGCAGGCCGAGGGGCTGACCGTGCCGAAAATCAGTTTCAACGTGTCTTCGGGGCGCATGCACGACCCCGATGTCGTGGCACTGGCCCGCGAAATGGCAATGGGCGAGACCCGCGTGGCGTTCGAGTTGCTGGAATCGATCCTTGTCGAGGAGGAAAGCGATGCGTTCCGTTTCCATCTCGACCGGTTGCGCGATGCGGGCGTGGAGATCGAGATCGACGATTTCGGCTCCGGCCATGCCTCTATCGTCAGCTTGATGGAAATCGCCCCGTCCGCACTGAAGATCGACAAGCGGATCGTGCTGCCCGTGGCAGACGACATGCGCGCACGCAACCTCGTCCGGGCCATCGTTGAAATCGCCGAGACGCTTGGGATCAACACCGTGGCCGAGGGCGTGGAGACCGAGGACCAGGCGGCCATCCTGCGCGGCATCGGCTGCAATGTTCTGCAAGGCTATCTGTTCGCCCGTCCGCTGAGCGAGGACAACCTGCTGCAATTCGCGCTCGGGGCCCGGCAAGAACGGGCATAGGCGCCCTGCGGCAAGATTGTTTGTTGCCGCGGTCGTCCTTCTTGCGCTGGATCAAGGCCCGCTTGGGCCAGCCGCGCGAGCGTGATCTCAACCTTGCACGGGGGCATGTGGCCGGCGCCTGCCCCCGCAGGAACGGGGTCACGGATGACACAGGTTGCCTACGGGATCTGGGACGACATCGTCTATCGCGGCGGATCGGGCGATACGGACGCCCCCGCCTATGGCCTGACGAATTTCGACGACTTCGATGACGGCAACGCGATCCGCGCCTTTATCGGCGACCGCGGCTTTTTCGTGCTGGACGATACGGTCAGCCTTGTCGATGCGCTCTACCACTACATGACGAAGGCGGCGGAACAGTCCTGCGGCGTCTGCACCCCCTGCCGGATGGGCACGGTTCTGGTGCGCGATGCGCTGGACCGGATGCGCCGGGGTCTGGACCCTGCCCTTGGCCTTGACGAGATCGCGATGCTGGGCGCGCAGATGCGGGACACCTCGCTTTGCGGGCTTGGGCAAACCTGCGCGGTGGCGCTGACCGGCGCCGTGCGGCATTTCCGGGACAGGCTGGAGGCCGAAACCCGCGAAGGCCGTCCGATCAAGGCCCAGCACGGCATGGCCTATGTCACCGCACCCTGTATCGAGGCGTGCCCATCGAAGATCAACGTGCCGCGCTATATCGATTACGTGCGCGACGGCAAGCCGGAGAACTCCCTTGGCGTGCTCTTGCAGAAATACCCGATGGCGGCGACCTGCGGCCGGGTCTGCGTGCGCTATTGCGAACAGGCCTGCCGCCGCAAGTTCGTGGACGAGGCGGTCGGCATCAAGACCCTGAAACGCTATGTCGCCGATCAGCAAAGCGGCCCGCATGCGCTGAAATTCACCCGCGACATGATCCGCAAACCGCTGGAGCCGGGCATGCGGGTGGCCGTGGTGGGCGCCGGGCCCGCGGGCATTTCCTGCGCCTATCACCTCTTGCTGCGGGGCTATCATGTCGATGTCTTCGAAAAATCGACACAGGCCGGCGGCATGGCGCAGATCGGGATCCCGTCCTACCGGTTGCCCAAGGACACGCTGGCGATGGAAACCGACATCATCGTCGATCTGGGCGGGCGGTTCCTGTTCGGCCAGCAGCTTGGGCGCGATTTCTCGGTCGATGATCTGTTTGCGCAGGGCTACAAGGCCGTTTTCCTCGGGCTGGGCTGTCAGGCTGGGTCGCGGCTTGGCACGGAAGGCGAGGACGTAGCGCGGGACGGGTATTTCAGCGGCATCGATTTCCTGCTGAAGGTGCACGACCATGTCGATGGCACAGCGCCGCTTTCCCTGTCGGGCGAGGTTCTGGTGGTCGGCGGCGGCAATGTCGCGATGGATTGCGTGCGCTCTGCCATCCGGCTGGGCGCCGACAGGGTGCATGTGATCTATCGCCGGACGCTGCAGGACATGCCCGCCGACCCCCATGAGATCGAGGATGCCACCGAAGAGGGCGTGGTGTTCCACACCCTGTGCAACCCCACCCGCATCCTGACAGAGGATGGCCGGGTGACCGGGGTGGAACTGACCCGGATGGAACAGACCGAACCGGGCGAAAGCGGTCGGCGCAAGGTGCGCCCGATCCCCGGCAGCGACTTCACCATGCCCTGCGACAGCATCATCGCCGCCATCGGCCAGCAGGTGGAGGACGGCACGCTGATCGAGGGGGACGGGATCGAGATGGACCGCTGGCGCTGCGTCGCTGCCGACGATACGCTGGCGACCTCGCGCCCCGGGGTCTTTGCGGGCGGCGATTGCGTGACCGGCCCCTCGACGCTGATCTATGCGATGTCGGCGGGGCTGAAGGCCGCGCGCAATATCGACGACTGGATTCAGCGCGGATCGGTCCGCTTCTTCAAGCGCGGGCGGATGCGCCGACTGATCGCCGATAACCGGTTTCTGGCAAATGACGTGGTCGAAACCCCGGTTCGCAATGCCTATCGCGTCCACAACCCCGAACTCGACCCCGAATTGCGCAAGCGCATGTTCCGGGAGGTCGAGCAAACGATCAGCGCGAAAGAGGCCTATGCCGAGGCCCAGCGCTGCATGCGCTGCTACCGCGTCTATTCCGTCGTGACGCAACATCCGATCCCGGAGGGCGCAAGCTGATGTGCACCACCGACCATCCCCCCCGCGACCCGTCAGAGGCGACCGTTTCGCTGACCATCAACGGCGCGCCCTGCACCGCGTTTCCGAACGAGACGATCCTGGCCTGCGCGCGGCGGCATGACATCTATGTCCCCACGCTGTGCGAACTGGACGACATCGACCACACCCCCGGCACCTGCCGCGTCTGCGTGGTGGAGATCGTGCAAGAGGGGCATGAAGCACCACAGATCGTGACCGCCTGCAACACGCCGGTGCGCGAGGGGATGGCGGTTGCGACACGCAGCAAACGTGCCCGCGACATGCAGCGGTTGCAGGTCGAGTTGTTGATGGCCGACCACCTGCAGGACTGCGCCACCTGCATCCGCCACGGCAATTGCGAGTTGCAGGATCTGGCGCAATTCGTCGGGCTGAAGGAAAACCGCTTCTTCGACCGCACCCGGACCGAGGCAAGGCCCATCGACCAGTCCTCCCCCGCGATAGTGCGCGACATGACGCGCTGCGTGCGCTGTCAGCGCTGCGTTGCGATCTGCCGCCACCACCAGAAGGTCGACGCGCTGGTGCTGGAAGGCACCGGGCTGAACCGCGTGGTGGCACTGAGGGATGCGGAGGATTACCCCTCCTCGCTCTGCGTCTCTTGCGGGCAATGCGTGCTGGTCTGCCCCACCGGTGCGCTGGGGGAACGGGACGAGACCGACCGCGCGCTTGACATGATCTGCGACCCCGACCTGATCACGGTGATGCAGTTCGCCCCCGCCGTGCGCGTCGCCTTTGGCGAGGAATTCGGCATGGCACCGGGCACCAATGTCGAGGGGCAGATCATCGCCGCGGCCCGCAAGATCGGCATCGACGTGGTGCTGGACACCAACTTCGCCGCCGACGTGGTAATCATGGAGGAAGGCACCGAACTGCTGGCCCGCCTGAAGGACGGGCGGCGGCCGACCTTTACCTCCTGCTGCCCGGCCTGGATCAATTTCGCCGAGATCCATTTCCCCGAGGTGCTGCCGCATCTGTCCTCCACCAAATCGCCGCAACAGGTGCTGTCGACCATCGCCAAGACCTACCTGCCCGAAAAGCTGGGGGTGTCGGCAGAGAATGTCCGCGTGATCTCCATCATGCCCTGCGTGGCCAAGAAGGATGAGGCCGTGCGCCCGCAAATGATCCAAGACGGGCAGCCGGAAACCGATGTGGTTCTGACCACCCGCGAATTCGCGCGCCTTCTGCGGCGCGAGGGGATCGACCTGAAGGATATGGAGCCCTCGGCCTTCGACGATCCGTATATGAGCGAATATTCCGGTGCCGGCGCCATCTTCGGCACGACCGGCGGCGTGATGGAGGCCGCGGTGCGCACCATCTATGCCGTGGTCAACGGGCGGGAGTTGGAGCGTCTAGAACTGACCCAGTTGCGCGGCTTCGAAGGCGTGCGCGAGGCCCGCGTCGATCTGGGCGGCCCGGTGGGGGAGGTGAAGGTGGCGATGGTCCACGGGCTGGGCGATACCCGCGCGCTGGTCGAAAAGGTTCTGGCGGGCGAGGCCGACTATGATTTCATCGAGGTTATGGCCTGCCCCGGCGGCTGCGTCGATGGCGGCGGGTCGCTGCGGTCGAAAAAGGCCTATCTGCCGTTGGCCATGAAACGGCGAGAGACGATCTATAAGGTCGACCGGGTGGCCAAGGTGCGACAGTCCCACAAGAACACGCAGGTGCAGGCGCTTTATCGCGATTTCCTTGACGCGCCGAATTCGGAAAAGGCACATCACCTGCTGCACACCCATTACGAGGCCCGGCGGCGCGATCTGCAGCATACGGTCAAGGAGATCTGGGACGACATCACCATGAGCACGATGGTCTACTGAACCCAGCCCACCCCGACGCAAAGGAGGCCCGCGCATGACCCGGACAGGCGCCGCGATGCCCACCCGCCGCGATGTCATGGGCGGGCTTGCCGCATTGGCGGCGGCTGGGCCTGCCGTGGGGGCGGAGCCGCTTACCCTGTGGGGCATCCCGGCGACACCCTCGGCCGTTTTCGCGCGGGCCGTGGCGTCGGACAGCTTTCAGACCGACGCCCCGGGCGCGCGGTTCGATGTGTGGAAAAGCACCGACCAGATGCGGGCGGGCATCGCCTCGGGCAGGTTCCGTCTGTTCGCGACCTCCACCTATGCCGCGGCGGGGTTCTTCAACCGCGGCGCGGGGGTGCGGATGGTCAATGTCGTAACATGGGGCGTGCTCTACGTCATGGCGCGCGACGATAGCATCCGGCGGATCGACGACTTGGCCGGGAAGAAGGTTCTTCTGTCCAACCGGCACGAGGCGCCGGATCTGCTGTTCCGCCTCGCACTTGGCTGGGCGGGGCTTGAGGCCGGGCGCGACGTCACGCTGGACTATGTCGGCTCGCCCGGAGAGGCGGTGCCGCTGTTCCTGTCGGGCCGGGGCGATGTGGCTGTGATGCACGAACCGGCCGCCACCGCCGCGCTGATCCGGGCCGAAAGGGCGGGCTTGCCCCTGTTCCGCGCCATCGACATCACCGAGGTCTATGGCCACCACACCGGGCGCGGGCCGCGAATTCCGCAGGTGGGGCTGGCCGCAAGTTCAGACCTGCTCGACACCGCGCCCGAGATCGTCGCGGCCGCGCACCACGCCTGCGTGGACGCCGGCGCCTGGGTGCTGGCCCATCCGGATGTGGCCGGCGCGGCCACCGCCCCCCTGCTTGGCCTACCTGCCCCGGTCATCGCCCGCTCCCTGCCCTTCGTTCATCTCGACGTGGTCTCGGCGCGGGAGGCACAGGAGGATATCGCAGCCTATCTGAACAACCTCATGGCGCTCGCGCCCGGCATTGTCGGGGGCAGATTGCCGGAGGACGGTTTCTACTGGGGGTAAGCCGAGATGGCAGAGAAGAAACCCCGGATATCCCGGCTGTGGGGCGGGGTCGGCATCGCACTGCTTCTGATCCTTTGGGAATGGGGTCACCGGGCCTATGGGGCGCTGGTGCTGCCGGGTCTGGCAGAGACCGCCGCGACGCTGTGGCGGCTGATCGTGGACGGCGTTGTCGCCCCGGCCCTCATGGAAACCGCCGGGCATGCCTCTCTTGGCTGGGCTGCGGGCGTGACCATCGGCGGCACCGCCGGAACGCTGGCTG
This sequence comes from Rhodovulum sp. P5, assembly GCF_002079305.1. Lineage (NCBI taxonomy): Bacteria > Pseudomonadati > Pseudomonadota > Alphaproteobacteria > Rhodobacterales > Paracoccaceae > Rhodovulum > Rhodovulum sp. P5. The sequence continues at coordinate 3,867,637 of NZ_CP015039.1, read as the reverse complement.
GCCTGAGGGAAGAAGTCCAGCGCGCACTGCAACCGGTTGCCGTCATCCTGCTTGGCATTCCGGCGATTGCGTGGGTGGTGATGGCGCTGTTGTGGTTCGGCGGCTCCTGGGCGGTGGTCTTCACCGTCGCGGTCGCCACGGGGCCGCTGGTGTTCGCGGCGGCGGTCGAGGGGGTGCAAAGCCTTGATGGCGGGCTGATCCGCATGGCGCAGGTGTTTCGCGTGCCGCTCGCCGCACGGCTGATCCAAATGCATGGGCCCCATATGGCAAGCCACCTGTTCCCTGCGCTGGCCACCACGCTGGCGATGTCGTGGAAAGTCTCGGTCATGGCCGAACTGCTTGCCGGCGCGGGCGGCATCGGCGACGGGCTGGCCATGGCGCGGGCGCATGTGGATACGGCGGCGACGATTGCCTGGGTTCTTGTCATCGTGGCGGTGATGATCGGGCTGGACCTTGCCCTTCTGCAACCTTTGCAGCGGCGGCTTTGGGTCTGGCGCGATGATGGGCGAAGCGGCCGGTCATGACCGGGGCGATGGTGCAATTCGAAGGTGTCGACTTTGCCTATGACGGCACGCCGGTGCTGTCCGGGATCGACCTTGAGATTCCCGAAGGACGGATCACCGCAGTCATGGGGCCGTCGGGATGCGGGAAGACCACGCTTCTTGCCCTCGCCGCCGGACTGTTGCGTCCCGACAAGGGCCGGGTGGAAAGCCACAGCACCCGCCTTGGGGTCGTGTTTCAGGACCCTGCGCTTTTGCCGTGGCGAACGGCGCTGGGCAATGTCAGCTTCGCCCTGGTTGCGCTTGGCCTGTCCCGCCGCGAACGTCTGAGGCGCGCGCGGCGAATGCTGCGATCCGTTGGCCTTTCCCCCGAAGATTGGGACAAGTATCCCCGGCAATTGTCCGGCGGGATGCGGCAGCGGGTGGCGCTGGCCCGCGCGCTGGCGGTGGAGCCCGATCTGCTGCTGTGCGACGAACCGTTCAGGGCGCTGGATACCCCGGTACGGAAGGAACTATGGCAGATCCTGCGTGGCATCCGTCAGCATGCGGGCCTGACGACGGTGATCGTCACCCATGATGTCGATGAGGCGATGCGGCTTGCCGATGTCCTTGTCATCCTGTCGGCAAAGGGAATCACGCAAATCGGCCCGCCCGCGGACATCCGGGCACGGCCCGCCAACGCCTTTGTCCGCGCCTTCATCGGCGGCTGATCCGTATCGGGACCGGCGGCGATGGGGAACGCGCGGCGACGGCCTGCGGCTGGATCCGCCCTACCCCGCGTTGGCAAGGGCCTCTGCCCGTCCACGCTGTTCAACGGCCCATTCGATGAAGTCGGACAGATCCAGCGGGCGCGCGAAGGCGAACCCCTGCAGGTGATCGGCGCCGACCTCGGCGATGGCCTGCGCCTCTGACATGGTTTCGACGCCTTCCACAACGGTTTCGGCCCGCACGTTCCGGGCCATGTCCACCAGCCCCCTCATCAGGTCGCGGCGGCCGGGGTCCTTGTCCACATCTGCCACAAACATCCGGTCGATCTTCAGCCGGTCGGGCTTGACCGCCAGAACCGAGGCGAAACTGGCATGGCCGGTGCCGAAATCGTCCACCTCGATGCGGATGCCCATGGCGCGCAGGGCATCGATCCGGGTCTCGAACTCATCGCTCAGGCTGTCGAGGAAGGCGGTTTCAAGGATCTCGAAGGCCAGCCCCTCGGACGGCAGATCGGGACGGGTGCGCAATTCCTCGATCAGGTCGAGCGAGGCCAGCCGGAACGCAGAGACATTGACCGCGATTTCCGGGGCGGCGCCCAGCGCCTCGGCGATGCGCAGGCGGGCCTCCAGTGCAAGGTCCAGCACCCGGCGGTCGACATCGGCCAGCAGGTTCAGTTCCTCGGCAATCGGGATGAACACATCCGGGGAGAGCGTACCGCGATGGGGATGCCGCCAGCGGGCCAGGACCTCGATCCCCGAGAGCGCGCGGGTGCGGGCGTCGACCTGCGGCTGCAACTGGATCGCGATCTCTCCGCGGTCGATGGCCCCCTTGAAATCGTTGATCAGCGCCAGATGCTGGTCATGCGCCGCACCGATGGTGGCCGAATAGGCAATCGCCTGGTTGCGGCCGTTGCGCTTGGCCTCGCACAATGCCAGATCGGCGCGCTTGTAGGCCGCGGCCAGCGCCTCGCCCGGCTCCAGCCGCGCAAAACCGATGGACGCACCCACCCGCAATTCGCCGGACGCGTAGCGGGTCGGCTCCAGCAACTCGTCCAGCAGCATGTCGCAGAAGAACTGCGCCGCCCCTTCGTCGCCCCCGAAATCGAGCAGCATGGCGAATTCGTCCCCGCCGACGCGGAAAGCGAAACCCTTGCCGCCCCTAGTCCGTTCGCGCAGGCGCCGGGCGCAGGCTGTCAGGACCATGTCACCCGCTTCGTGGCCGTGGGTGTCGTTCACGTCCTTGAACCGGTCGAGGTCGAGCGCCACCAGCAGCAGGGAGGCGTCGTCCTCGGCATTGCCGGCGGGGGCTTTCATGATCTCGTCAAGCAGCATCCGGTTGCCCAGCCCGGTCAGGGAGTCATGCCGCGCCGCCCAGGCCGCTTCTTCCTGCGCCTTGCGCATGGCCTCGAACGATTCCTCGACCACAAGGCGCATCTCCCGCTCTTTGCGCATCGCGGACATCCGCCGGGCGATTTCATCCTCGACCCGGTCGAGCACCTGATTGTAGCGGGAGGCCAGCGCCCCGGCCTCGGTCGAACGCTCCACGCGGGCCCGCTTGGTGAAGTCTGCGCTGCGGCTATGCTTCTTCATCTCCTGCAGCAGATCGAGGAAGGCATTGTGCCGCCGGTTTTCGGTCAGGTTCAGCCCCTCGACTTCGCCCCGCCGCGTCGCCCGAAGCAGGTTCAGCGCGTTCAAGAGCAGCGCCGCGGGCAGCACGGTGGCGATCACGAAGGCCCCGACCGCCGCCACGCCCAAGGCCTGCACGCCCAGTTGTGCAAGACGGCCGCCAGCGGGCAACACGTCCACCGGGGCCAAAAGCGCGACCAGCAGCGTGCCGGCGATCCCGGCCCCCAGATGCACGGGCACGGCCCCCACCACGTCATCGATCCGGCCCACCTGCAACAGCGCATCGGTTGCGATCATTGCAATCGCACCGGCCATGCCGACGGCGATGGCCTGAAACGGCCCGTAATAGTCCACCCCGGCGGTGCCGGCGACCAGCCCGGCCAGCACACCGTTCAGGACAAGATCGATCCTGACGAAGCCGTACATCATGCGGGAAACGACCACCGCGGCGATCCCGCCCGAGGCCGCCGTCAGCATGGTGTGGATCACGATCCGCGGCACCGAAACGCTGAAGGCCAGCGCGCTGCCCCCGTTGAACGCGCCCCAGCCGATCCACAGAAGGATGGTGCCAAGGGCAGCCAGCGCGATGGAGTTCTCTTCGAAATGCCGGTTCTTGCCGCCGAACCGCCCCAGCCGCGGGCCAAGAACGATCACCGCACACAGCGCCGCCCAACCGCCCAGCGAATGTACGACCGTTGCCCCGGCGAAGTCGTGAAACCCCAGCGCCTGAAGCCACCCACCGGACCCGCCCAGATTGGCCCCCCAGATCCAGTGGCCCACAACGGGATAGACGAAGCCGCCAAGGATGATCGACAGCAGGATATAGCCCTCATACCGTTCGCGCTCTGCCACGGCGCCGGACACGATGGTCGCCGCCGTGGCAGCAAAGGCCATCTGGAACAGCAGGAAGCCCGCATTCTCCATCTGTTCGGGAAAGCGCATATCGGGGAAGAACGGACCGGTGCCGAACAGCCCGCCGACGCTGGGGCCATACATCAGGCCAAAGCCGACGGCCCAGAACAGCAGGCTGACGAAACAGACGTCGCTGAGGTTTTTCAGGGCGACGTTTGCGGCGTTCTTTTCGCGCACGGTTCCGGCCTCAAGGCACAGGAACCCGGCCTGCATGTCCAGCACGATCAGGGCGCACAGGACAACCCAGAAGGCGTCGATCATCGACATGGGATCATCCCTTCGTTCGATCTTTGCCGCCTCTTGCGGGAAAAGGTTGAACGAAGTCCTGCAACGGGCGCAGGAAATGCGGCGCATTCGAGGGACAAGGAAGACCGGCGGGACAGCCACACCCCCGGAACCGGCCGGGTTTCAGTCGGCGGTGTCTGGCTGGGAAGGCCCGTGCCTCAGCCCGCGCGCGTGCCGTCCGCCGCGAAGTGCATCTCGTCCGCGGCGTCCCAGATCAGGCCAAGCGTCGTACCCTCGGGGTGTTCGGGCGGAATGCCGTTCAGGCGCACGGTGACCAGCCTGCCATCTTCCAGCCGGACATGGACAAGGGTTTCCGCGCCCAAGGGTTCGGAATATAGCACGGTGCCCGCGATCCGGCCGCTGGCAGCATCGGTCAGGCGGATATTCTCGGGCCGGATGCCGACCTGATGCGCGCCAGTCGCCCGGGCCAGACGGGCATTCAGAAAATTGGTCGGGGGCGATCCGATGAAACCGGCCACAAAGGTCGTCCGGGGATGGGCATAGACATCAAGCGGCGCACCGATCTGATCGGCCTGTCCGGCATTCATCACGATCATCCGGTCGGCCAGCGTCATCGCCTCCACCTGATCATGGGTGACGTAAAGCGCGGTCACGCCAAGCTCCCGCTGAAGCTGCTTGATCTCAAGGCGCATCTGCACGCGCAGCTTCGCATCGAGGTTCGAAAGCGGTTCGTCGAACAGGAACACCGCCGGTTTGCGCACGATGGCGCGGCCCATGGCGACCCGCTGGCGCTGGCCGCCCGACAACTCACGCGGCTTGCGGGACAGGTAGGGTTCCAGCTGCAAAAGCTCCGCAGCATTGTGTACGCGCGCGCGGATCTCTTCTTTCGGGGTCTTCGCGATCTTCAGCCCGTAGGCCATGTTATCGAAGACCGACATATGCGGGTAAAGCGCGTAGTTCTGGAACACCATCGCGATGTCGCGGTCCATCGGTTCCTTCTCGTTCACCCGCGCGCCGCCGATCTGCACCTCGCCCGAGGTCACGGTCTCCAGCCCCGCCACCATCCGCAGAAGCGTCGACTTTCCGCAGCCCGACGGCCCGACGATCACGATGAACTCGCCATCGGCGACGTCCATGTCCACACCGTGGATCACCTCGGTCTTGCCGAAGCTCTTTTTCAGGTTCTTCAGCGTGACGGTCGCCATCTATTTCTCGCTTTCCACAAGCCCGCGGATGAACAGCCGCTGCATCCCCACCACCACGATCACCGGGGGCAGCATCGCCAGGATCGAGGTCGCCATTATCACCGGCCAGTCGGCGATGTCGTCACCACTGGGGAACATCTGCTTGATGCCCATGACGATGGTGTTCATCGACGGGTCCGTCGTGATCAGAAGCGGCCAGAGATACTGGTTCCAGCCGTAGATGAAGAGGATGACGAACAGGGCCGCCATGTTCGTCCGGCTCATCGGCAACAGGATATCCCAGAAAAACCGCATCGGGCGGGCACCGTCGACCCGCGCGGCCTCGGCCAACTCGTCCGGCACCGTCATGAAGAACTGCCGGAACAGGAAGGTGGCGGTGGCCGATGCGATCAGCGGCAGGATCAGACCGGAATAGCTGTTGAGCATGCCGAAGCCCGCCACGACCTCATAGGTGGGCACGATCCGCACCTCAACCGGCAGCATCAGGGTCAGGAAGATCAGCCAGAAAAACACCCGCCGCAACGGGAAGCGGAAATAGACGATGGCAAAGGCCGACAGGATCGAGATGGCGATCTTTCCCACCGCGATACCGATGGCCATGATCGCGGAGTTCATCAGCATCACCGCCACCGGCGCGTTGATGCCAGAGACCAGCGCCTTGCCGTAGTTCTCGACAAACTTGTCGCCCGGCAAGAGCGGCATCGGCGGATGCACGATCTGCTGTTGATCGACGGTCGACGCGACAAAGGCCAGCCAGATCGGGAAGAAGATGAACAGGATGCCGGCGATCAGCCCGGCATGGGTCAGCCACAGGCCGATGCCGCGATGTTCGACCATGCCGGGGGGCGGGGGTTTGCGGCTCAATAGTGCACCCTCCGCTCGATATACTTGAACTGGATGATCGTCAGGATCGACACCACCACCAGCAGGATCACCGACTGCGCCGCGGACGAGCCCAGATCCTGCCCCACGAACCCGTCTGCATAGACCTTGTAGACAAGGATCGTGGTGGCCTGCTGCGGCCCGCCGCTGGTGATCGTATGGATCACGCCGAAGGTTTCGAAGAACGCGTAGACGATGTTGACCACCAGCAGGAAAAAGGTGGTGGGCGACAAGAGCGGAAAGACGATGGTGCGAAACCGCGTCCAGAACCGCGCGCCGTCGATGGCCGCGGCCTCGATCACGCTGCGGGGGATGGCTTGCAGCCCGGCCAGGAAGAACAGGAAGTTATAGCTGATCCGCCCCCAGGAGGACGCGACGACGACCAGCCCCATCGCCTGCCCCTCGTTCAAGACGTGGTTCCAGTCATAGCCCAGAAGGCCCAGATACCACGTCACCACGCCCACGCGCGTGTTGAACATGAACATCCACAGCACACCGGCCACGGCCGGTGCCACCGCATAGGGCCAGATCAGAAGCGTCCGGTAGGTGCCCGCCCCCTTGATCAGCCGGTCGGCCAGCACGGCAAGATACAGCGCCACGCCCATAGAGACGACCGTCACGAGGGTAGAGAAAAACGCCGTGGTCAGGAACGACGCCCGGTAATACCGGTCCGACAGAAGGAATTCGAAGTTCTCAAGCCCGACGAACTGTTTCGACAGACCGAACGGATCGGGGATGAACAGCGACTGCCAGATCGCCTGCCCCGCCGGATAGAAGAAGAAGACGGCCGTGATCAGCAACTGGGGCATCACCAGCAGCATCGGCAGCCAGAGGCCCTTGAAGAGGACGCGCTTTTCCATGCGGGGGAACGCGCCCCGGCGAACCGGGGCGCGATGCCTGTCTTAGCCGTTCGCCTTCTCGAAGCGGCGCAGCAACTGGTTGCCCCGCTCCACCGCGCTGTCGAGCGCCTCTTGCGCGGACTTGTCGCCGGCCCAGACGGCCTCAAGCTCTTCGTCGATGATGCCGCGGATCTGGTCGAAATAGCCCAAGCGCAGCCCCTTGGAGTTCGCGGTCGGCGCCTTGGCGGTCATCTGCTTGACCGCGATGTCGGTGCCCGGGTTGGCGTCGTAGAAGCCCTGTTCCCGGGTCAGATCGCCCGCCGCCGTGGTGATCGGCAGATATCCGGTGTCCTGATGCCACTTGGCCTGGATTTCCGGCGAGGAGAGGAAGTTCAGGAACGCCGCGACGCCCTTGTAGTCGTCCGCCGGCTGGCCGGCCATGACCCAGAGCGAGGCCCCCCCGATGATGGTGTTCTGCGGCGCGCCTTCGACACCGTCCCAATAGGGCAGCGGCCGGACCTCGAACTCGAACTGGGCTTCGGACTTGATACCCGCATAACCGGCAGAGCTTTCGGTGAAGAGCGCACATTCCCCGGCGCGGAAATTCGCGCCGCCCTCGTTCCGGCGGCCCGCATAGATGAACTTGCCGTCCTTGGCCCAGTCGCCCATCGTCTGGATGTGCTTGACCTGCACCGGCCCGTTCAAGCTCAGTTCGGTGTCGAGCCCGGCAAACCCGTTCTCCTTCGTGGCGAAGGGCACGTTGTGATAGGCGGACAGGTTTTCCAGATGCACCCAGCTTTGCCATGCGGTGGTCAGCGGGCAGGCATTGCCGGCCGCTTTCAACTCGTCCAGCACGGTGCCCACCGCCTGCCATGTCGACAGGTCGACATCGGCGTCGATCCCTGCGGCCGTCAGCGCGTCGCGGTTCACCCACAAGACGGGCGTGGAGGAGTTGAAGGGCATCGACAGCATCTTGCCGTCGGTGGTGGTGTAATAGCCCTTGACCGAGCCGATGAAAGCATCGGGGTCGAACGGCGTGCCGGTGTCTTCCATCAACTGGTACACGGGGTAGACCGCGCCTTCGGCCGCCATCATCGTGGCGGTGCCGACCTCGAACACCATCAGGATGTCGGGCTGTTCGCCGGCCCGGAACGCGGCGATGCCGGCGTTCAGCGTTTCGGAGTAATTCCCCTTATGGGTTGCGGTGACGTGGTAATCGGATTGGCTGTTATTGAAGGTCTCGACCTGCTCTGCCACCAACTCGCCCAGCCGCCCGGAAAAGGCGTGCCAGAACTCGATTTCGGTTTGCGCCAGCGCCGGTGTCGAAGAAAGGACGCCGAGGCCCAGAAGTGCCGGGAAGGTACCCGCTTTCATGTCCATTGCTCCCTGTTGGGCAAGAATTGTTTCTGGTGGCGCCACACTAAGGCGCATGCGCCCGGCGGATCAATCGCCGAAATGCGCTTGAGCCACTTGTGCTGGTTCGGGCACGGCCCCGGGGCCTTGCGGTCCCGTTCCACGACATCCTGCCGGTCGTCACGGTGCCCGTCTCCTTCGGTGACGTTGCGGCCCCGTGGAACCGCGCCGCCGTTCAAGGGCGTTTCGTGCGGTTGACTTGGCGCCCCTAGCCTGCGCTTTCTGCCACAAGTGTGGCCGCCTTTGGCCCTGGCCCGGCACCCACAATGCGGCGCGACCACGCGAGGCACTGGCCAAAGACGGGCGAGGATGGCCGGTGCGCAAAAGGGGGCGGGAATGAAGGTACTGATTGTCGAAGACGATCTTGAGCAAGCAAACGCCTATGTGAAAGCGCTTGAAGCGCATTTCGACTCCTGCGAGGTCGCCCTGACCATCGAGGATGCAACCGAGAAGGTCACGCAGCGGCAGTTCGATCTGGTGGTGCTGGACCTGTTTCTTCCTGACGGGACCAGCGTCGCCCTGGCGCACCAAATCCGGTTGCGGAACGCGACCACGGCGATCCTGTCGGTCAGTGTCGCCGACCCGACCGAGCAGGTCGATTTCTACCCCTATGTCATGAGTTCCGACCACTTCCTGCGCAAACCCGTTCCGATGGGAGAGTTTACGGCGCGTGCGTGTTATCTCGCATCGCAGCGGCGACGGGCCCCGGAGTAAGAGAAAATTAACCACGCCCGGCCCAGATTCCGTAGCAGGAACAGTCGGGTGGAGGTCAAGGATGCCCGTATTGATTGTCGAAGACGACCTTCGGCAGGCAGGCGCGTATGTGGGTGCCCTGAAAGACAGTCTTGACGGCTGCGAAGTGGCCGTGACGCTGGCCGACGCAAGGGCAAGGATCATGCGAAAACGCTTTGATCTTGTGGTTCTCGATCTCTTCCTGCCCGACGGCGACACCGTCGCGCTCTCGCACGACATCAAGCTGCGACATCCGCAGACGCCCATCATCTCGATCACCGCAACGGATGTATTCGCATGGGGGAACCGCTATCCGACCATGATGCGGACCGACTTCCTGCTTCGCAAACCGGTCGCGATGGGAGAGCTCGCCCGGCTGGCCAGTTTGCTGTGCGGAGATCGGCCGCGCGGGCACTGCGCATGACCGCGTTTCGGGGGCGGGTCCACCATGCGCAGGACGGGCGGCGCAATCGGCTGGCCCGGACAAGAGCTGCGACGCACGCGCCGGGTCGCGCCATGTGAAGACCGCTTCATGGTGACGCGCGAGGTTACGACCGGGCGCAATCCTCTAAATCGAGCGGTCCCGAATGGGCGTCATTATGAACCGCCCCGTTTCCGGCCTGTGCAGTCGCGTCGTGCGGCCGCGTGCGCGTTGTCAAAAGGGAGAACATTGAAACCACGCGGTCAGGCCTCACATCTTTGGCGGGAATGTGACGCGCGACACCACTATTTTCAAGGGTATCGGTGGCGACTATCATCCCGGGGAACACCATGCCGCGATCCTTCGCGACATCACACAGGAGCTGATCGTGACTGATGGTTTGACCGATGCAGAGCTTGACGCGGCGCTTGCCGAATGTGCGGCCGAGCCGGTTCACATACCCGGTCGGATCCAGCCCCACGGCGCGCTGATTGCTGTCGATCCCCGGACCCTGAAGATCTGCTATGCAAGCGAAAGCTGTGCCGAGGTGATCGGTATCGCGGCAGAGGCGCTTCTGGGGACCGATCTGTCAGCGCATGTCGACGGCAAGGTCAAGCACGACCTGATCAACGCCCTGCACGACGGTCCGCCCGCGGGTGATCCGACGGAAGTCGGCATCTTGCAAGTCGGCACCTGCGAGGTCTGGGCCACGACCTGTCCGGGTGGCCCCTATGCGATCATTCAATTCGAACCATTGGACGACGCCGGCGGCGCCAAGATGGACACGGCGCTGCGCGACCTGTCACATCTGACAGCGCAAATCCAGACGCTGACCGACACCAAGGACCTTCTCGACAGGTCGGTCCAGATGCTGCGGATGCTGACGGGATACGACCGTGTGCTGGTCTACAAGTTCGACCCCGATGGCAACGGGACGGTCCTGGCCGAGGAAGCCTCGGCCGAGCTTGAACCCTATCTGGGGCTGAGCTTTCCGAAATGGGATGTCCCGGCGCAGGCGCGCGCGATCATGGAAAAGATCCCGATGCGCTATATTGCCGATGCCGGGGCCACGGCCTCCGCGCTGCTGAAATCGGACCCGGCGCTGCCCGAGCTTGACATGACGGCGGCCAGCCTGCGCGGCGTGTCCGAAATCCATCTGGAATACCTGCGGAACATGGGCCATCTGGGCACGATGACCCTGCATGTGATGGTCGAAGGTCAGGTCTGGGGGGTGATTTCCCTCATGCATTGCCTTCCGCGCCGCCCCGGTCACCGTGTGCGGCAGGTCTGCAACCATTTCATGCGCATGTTCTCGGTCAAGCTGAACCAGTTGCTGGTCACCGAACGCCTTGCACGGCTGCAACGGGCCGATGCGCTGAAGAAATCCATCGCGCAAGCCGCGTCGGAGCCGGGCTTTGGCGACGTGTTCGAGGTGCAGCTTCTGCGCGAGCTTTGCGATGCCATGCGGGCCGACGGGGCGGCTGTCGTGCATCACGACAACCTTGTCACCACCGGAGAGACACCGACACAGGCCAACCTGAAGACCCTGTTCCACTCGGACCTGCCCGAGGAGGGCGTTCTTGTGTCCTCGGCCCTCTCTGCGGACGAACCCAAGCTGTCGGAGATCTGCGGCAGTGCGTTTTCGGGGCTTTTGCTGGTTCCGCTGCCGGAAAACACGACCTTCGCCTTTTTCAGGAAGGGCCGCGAACGCAAGGTGTCGTGGGCGGGCGCACCCGAGAAGTCGATCGAATGGGTGGAGGGGCGCGCCAGACTGCGCCCGCGCGGGTCGTTCGAAACCTATCGCGCCCTTGTGGAGGGCACGGCCGAACCCTGGGGCGATAGCGAGCTGCGCCTTGCGGACGATCTGTGGGCCATGCTGGTCACGGCCGAACGCCGCGTCCTGATCGAACGGACCAACCGGCAGCAACAGATCCTGATCAATGAACTCAACCACCGTGTGCGCAATATCCTCGCGCTGATCCGGTCCCTGTCGCAACAAACGCTGACCCATAACGGATCGATCCAAAGCTATGTCCGGGCACTTGAAGCACGGATCGCGGCGGTTGCCTCGGCCCACAATCTGGGTGCGGAACAGAACGAGTCCGGCGCAACGGCCGGGCAGATCATCGCGGTCGAAGCCGCACCGTTCAACGAAGGCGACGACCGGATCATCGTCAAGGGCGACGATGTCGGCATTCGCAACGACATGGCACCGCTCTTCGCCCTTGTGGTCCACGAACTCATGACCAACGCGGCCAAGTATGGCGCCCTGTCGGTCGCGACGGGCATCGTGACGGTGCGGTTGAAACTCGACTCCGAAGGACTTTCCCTGAAATGGGTCGAGACGGGTGGCCCGCCGATCAAGCCCGGGCGGCGAAAGGGATTTGGGACGACGCTGATCGAAACGTCGGTTCCGTATGAACTTGGCGGCCATGTCGGGCTGGAGTTTCATGAAAGCGGGCTGGTTGCGGATATCCATTTGCCGCAATCGACGCTGCTGAGCCGAACCGCACTCGGCCGCGGCAAGACCGTCGAGCCCCACAGCGCACCGCCGCTTTCGGTCAAGGGTCTGCCGGTCACAAACGGTGTCTGCCTGCTGGTCGAGGATAACTTCATCGTGTCGCTCGATACCACGCGGGTGCTCAAGGACATCGGCTTTGAAAGGGTCGAGACCGTTCCAAGCACCGCCGATGCGCTGGCCAAGCTGACGCGGATCACCCCGAGCTTTGCGGTTCTCGACATCAATCTGGGCGAAGGTGCCACATCGGCCGAAATTGCCGATATCCTGAAAGACCGGAACATCCCCTTCGTCTTCGTTTCCGGCTATGGCAGCGCCTCACCCATCGGTGAAAGGTTCAAGACTGTCCCGACACTCAAGAAACCCTTGCGCAGCGACCAGATCAGTGAGGCCATTCTGGAGATGACGTCGTGACCGGGGGGATGCGGACGCGGCTCAAGGCGCTGACAGGCGATATACACGAGTCCCTGCATCACGATCCGCTCTTGTCGCGGCTCATCCATCCCGACGTTACGGCAACGCAGTACTGCTGCGCCTTGCAGGTCTTTGCGCGGTTCTATGATGCGGTGGAAACGGCGCGCAGAACGCTCCAATGCTGGCCGGATTTCGCCCTGTCCCAAGAGGTGGCAGCCCTGCGTTTCGATACGGCAGAGTGCAGCGCCCCATCGCCGAAGGGTGAACTGCCCAGCTATCCAACGCCAGAGGATGTGCTTGGCGCCCTTTATGTCGCGCATGGCGCCAATTACGGACGCTCGCAATTTCGAAAGACCGTCTCGGTTGCCCTGCCCGATGCACGGCGTCGGTTCATCGAGATGAAGACGGCCCCGGAAATCTGGCGCGCCTTGGTCGAAACGCTCGACCGCGAAGCGTCGATTGCCGGTCATGCGCCCATGATCGAACGCGGGGCGGTCACGGCCTTTGCGCATGTGTCCCGCATGACAAGCGGATCCGAACAGACGGTTTGAATCACCCGCGGCTGACGGCCGAGATCGCGACATCACGCGGTAATGCGTTCTCTCCCGCGACAGAAGGCCGGCAGTTCCGTTTCGCTGAGGGCCTGCGCAAACAGGCCGCCCTGAAATTCGTGGCACCCGATCGCCGACAGCGTACTGGCCTGCGGCTTGGTCTCGACCCCCTTGGCCAAGGCCCGAATGCCCAGCGTGTTGGCAAGATCGATGATGCGATGGACAGTTTCCCGCGCCTTTTGATCCTCTGCGACCGACGCCACGATCTTTTCGTCGATCTTCAACACCGACGGCGCGATTTCCATCACCGCCAGGATCGACGCATAGCCCGAACCGAAATCGTCGATCTCAAGGCCCAGCCCGGCGGCATGCACCTTGTTCAGGTGGCTCTTGAAGACCTCTCTCGTGTCGCCCACCAGAACCGACTCGGCAAGGCCGAAACTCACCTCCGTGCTTCCCGTCGCAAGGTGCCCGGCCGCGGATACGATCTCGGGCCTGTTCAGGGTCGCACTACCGACATTCAGGCTGATCCTCGGAACGCAAAGACCGGTTTGCCGCCAATAGGCCAGTGCCGACATGGCTTTGTCGATCATCATCCGGTCGATGTCTGCCCGGATGCCAAGCTGCTCGGCCGCGCTTGCGAAATCGCACCAGGCCGTAAGCCCCTTGATGGGATGGCGCCATCGGGTCACGATCTCGACCCCAGCCAGGCTGCCATCCTCTGCCCGGAGCTGGGGCAGAAAATACGGCACGAACTCGCCCTGTTCCAGCGCATGCTCCAGTTCCGCGGCCACCCTGCGCGAGAACCGAAGGCCGGACCTGAGGCGCTCGGAATGGCTCTCGATCCGGTTCCGGCCGGTTTCCTTGGCGTGGTACAGCGCCACATCGGCGCATGTCTGAAGGTCGTCGTTCGGGTCGCTCATCTCTGCATCATGGGCGATACCGAAACTCGCCGACAGACTGATCGGAAAGCCCTGGCAGGCGAAGGGTTCACCCAGCCTGGCCCGAACCTGCTCAGCGATCTTTCGGGCGTCGTCTCCGGCCGTGGACGGCCCGACGAGAACCGAAAACTCATCCCCGCCGATGCGGGCGGCAAAATCGACCAACCGCATGCTGCCGCGCAAGATTTCCGCGACGTGCTGCAGCACCTGATCCCCGGCCTCGTGGCCCAGCGTATCGTTGATCTGTTTGAAATGGTCGAGATCGATGCGAATGACGGCGGAACACTGCTCACCGACGCCGCTGCCGCCGTCCTTCGCCCGTTTCGCGACTTCCCTTTCGTAGTAGCGCCGGTTGGGAAGGCCCGTCAGTTCATCGTGAAGCGCCAGTTGTTCATTGTCGGCCCGCTTCTCTTCCGATCTGGCATGTGCCCGCTGCAGGTCTTCCTCTCGGCGCACATGCTCTGTCACATCCGACAGGGCCCCGGCCCAGATCAGCGTGCCATCGTCCTCTCGCCGCGGAACCGAGGAACCCGAAAGCCAGATTTCCCCGCGGGACGGATGGTGGATTCGAAACCGCATGGTCCAGGGCGACAGGTCGCGCGCGCTGACCTCTTTGCCAGCCGCGAAATCCTGCGCATCGTCCGCAACGACAAGCGGCCGCAATCCGTCTTTCAACCCGTTGATCGCGTGTCGCTCGACACCGATCAGGTCGCAGAAATGGTCATTGGCAAAGGCGAAATCCGTCGTGCCGTCCGAAAGCTCCCGGAACTCGAAGAGCCCGACCTCGACCATGTTCGAGATCGTGGTGAGTTGACGGTGGGCTCGCGCGACCTCAGCCGCGGCCTCCGCCACCCGGCGCTCCATATGCAGCCGGTCGGTAATGTCCACCGACTTGCCGAACCAGACGACGCTGCCGTCCGGCTCCCTCACCGGCGACGCCCAGACGTTCAGCCAGCACAGCCCCTTCCTGGGATGCATCACACGATGGCGAAGCTCGAAAAGGGAGAGGGTCTTGCGCGACGTCGCAAGGCCCGCTTGGATCGCTTCGGCATCCTCGGCCGGAATATTGGCGAAGACCGCCTCGCCGCCCTGTTCAAGGGCCTCGGCCGATACGCCCAGCAGTTCCGCGAACTTGTCCGAGAAATAGGAAAAGGACGTGCGCCTGTCCGGGGTCCATCGGTATTCGAACAGCCCGCCGGGGATATTCGCCGCGACGGTTTCCAGACGCTTGTTTGCGACCCGTGCGGACTGACCCGCCTCAGAGTCGTCTGACGCCTGTGCCAGAACCAGCACGGCACGTGTCTTTCCGTCGGGGGGCACCGCGTTCAGCTTGCAACAGACCTTTTCCGCCATCCCGTCATCCCGGCAAAACGCACCTTCGATTGTGCCGCTCTGCTGCTGTGTCTGAAGCACGTCGCACAGCACTGAACGGAAATGGGCGGGATCTTCAGCCCACAGCATTTCAGAGATGTCCCGACCGACAAGCGATTGCGTCCCCTGCCCCAGCAGGTGTTCGGCGGCGGCGTTTGCACAGATCACGCAGCCTTCCGGATCGATCAGCCAGGCGGCAGTCTCTGCGCGTCCCATCATCGCGTGGAATTGGTCCGGCAAAGACATCATCGTCGTTTACCCGCAAGCGGAGTGGCAGGGCAGGACGCCCCCGCAATGGACTGACCCAAAGGCACGGGATATCCGCCGCAGCAAAGCGACGGCGCGTCACAGGTCGGCCCCTTCGCCCCTGGCGAGGCAAGTGCCGCCAGCGCAAACCCCGATTCCGAGGGCCAAAGGCGCCAAGTGATGCCGGGCGACCCGGTGGCTTTGCCTATGTTCCTCGATTTGCACATGTACCCGCCAATTCCACGGAGTCGGAATGCCCCCGGCAATAGTCAGGAAACATGCCTTATAAACGGTTAACTATTGGGCCAAAATCGCACCGCCGGTGGTACGGAACCAACCGGGCGCGCCAGAGGGTCAGGCACCCGGCGCATCGCGGCAAAGGCGGGCACGCTTTGCCGAAGCTGCCGCATGCAGCAGGAAACGCCATAGACCGCCGCTCCCTCCGCACGACCGAGAGCGGCAAGACGCTGCGACCCGCGCACGGGACGGACGATTCCCCTTGCCCGGGCGGCACGCCTTGCCGAAACCTGATGGCGACCATGTCTGGAGAATCCGATGTCGCGTCTGTTCCGGAGCCTGTCCCGCATCGCCGCCCTGTCCGTGCCACTCGGGCTTGGGGTTCTCGCGATTTCCTTTGCCGGGGCATTGAAGGACCCGCCCTCCGCCCAACAAAGGAGCCCGAAACCGACACCCGTGCGCGTCATCACGCTGGCCCCGATGACGGTCACACCACGGATCACCGGCTATGGCGTCGTCGCCCCTGCACGGGAATGGCGGGCCGTGGCCCGGATCGAGGCTGAGGTGGCCGCGACGGATGATCGCCTCGCCCCCGGAGAGATCGTGGCGGCGGGGACGGAACTCCTCCGGCTCGACGATACAGACCTGAGACTATCGCTTGCCCAGATCGACGCCCAGCTTGCCGCGCTCGACGTCAAGGACGAGACCCTGACGGCGAGCCTTGAGATCAGCCGCGCCGACCTCACGCTCAGCCGTGCGGAGTTGCGCCGGCAGGAGGACCTTGCCGCACAGGGCGTCGCCACCCGGGCCGCGTTGGACCAATCGCGCCGGCAGGAGCTGTCTGCCCGGGCAAGGTTGACCGAGATCGAGAACCAGTTGGCCCTGAACCGCGCAGAACGCGAGGTCCTGCAAACCCAACGCAAGCTGGCCGAGCGCAATCTCGATTTCACGTCGATCCGGGCGCCCTATGACATGCGGTTGACCGACGTGTCGGCCGAACTGGGCCAGGTGGTCAGCCGGGGCCAGGTGCTGATGTCGGCCGAGGGGACCGAGGCGGTGGAGATTGCCGCGCAGTTCGCCCTCGGCAAGATCGGGCCTCTGGTGCGGATGCTGCCAGACGGCGGGACTGTGACCGATCTGAAGGCGCGGGTCCGGTTGCCGGTCGAGGGCCATGACGTCATCTGGAAGGCCGAACTTGTGCGCGTGGGCGAAGCGATCGACCCGACCACGCAAAGCACCGCGCTGATCGTTCGCGTTGACGATCCGCTGGGCCAAGCCCAGGCTGGCGCGCGCCCGCCGCTGAGGCGCAATACCTATGTGGAGGTGATCCTGAGCGCCCCCACGCGAGAGGCGCTGGTCGCCCCGGCCGAGGCCGTGCGCGGCGGCACCGCGCTGGTCGCCACGAGCCAAAACACGCTGGAACGGCGTGCCGTCGCGATCCGCTATACCATGGACGGCATCGCCTTGCTGGCCGAGGGGCTGGCCCCGGGCGACAAGCTGGTTGTCACCGACCCCGCCATCGCCGTTCCGGGCATGACCGTGAAGCCGGTCGAGGACAAGGCGACGCTTGCCCGTCTCACGGCGCTGGCCACCGGCAAGCCCTCTGCGGGGAGCGGCCAGGGTACAGGGCAAGGCGGCGGCCAGGGCAAGGGACAACGGCCATGATCCGGCTGTTCGCCACGCACCCGACCGCGGCCAACATTCTGATGCTGGCCTTTCTGGTCCTTGGGCTGGTGGCGGCGCCCACCCTGCAGCGCGATACCTTCCCGCTGGTGCCGCCCAGCGAGGTCGAGCTGCGCATCCCGTATCCCGGCGCCACCCCGGCCGAGGTCGAGCAGGATATCTGCCGCGACGTCGAAGACCCTATCGGCGCCGTCGACAATCTGGCCGAACTGCGCTGTCTCGCGCGCGAGGGCGTGGCGGTCGTCACCGCCGAGATCGTCGAAGGCGCCGACATGCGCCGGTTCAACGATGACGTGGCCGCCGCGGTCGATGGCATTTCGACCTTTCCCGAAAAGGCGGAGGAGCCCGTCACGCGGATTGTCGAGCGCGTCGCAACCGTCGCCTCCATCGCCGTGACCGGCCCCGACGATCCGGCCGTGTTGCTGGCCTATGCCGACCATCTGGCCGACCGGCTGAAATCCGACCCCGACATTTCGCAAGTCGACATCGGCGGCTTTTCGGATCGCGAGATCACGGTCGAGATCGACGCGGCCGCCCTGCACGCCCGCGGCTTGTCGCTGGCCGATATTTCCGCGGCGCTTGCACGAACCTCGCTCGACCTGCCCGCGGGCACGCTGGAGGGCGCAGAGGGCGATGCCGCGATCCGCTTTCTGGGCGCGCGGCGCTCTCCCGACGATCTGGCCGCGATCCCGGTTACGGGCACACAGGCGGGGGCGGAGGTCCGGCTGGGCGATCTTGCCCGGATCGAGGTGGCGTTTTCCGACGCGGCACAGGCGGCGTATTTCAACGGGAAGCGCGCGGCGATCCTGACCGTTTCGAAAACGGCCACGCAGGACGCGCTGACGGTGATGGCAGCGGTCGAGCGCCTGATGAAGATCGCGCAGGCCGACGCACCGGGCAATATCCGGTTGGCGATCTCGCAGGACACCACCTCGAATATCCGCGAACGGTTGCGGATCATCGGGGTGAACGGTGTGCAGGGCCTCGTGCTTGTGCTGGTGGCCATGGGGCTGTTCTTCGGGGCAAGGATCTCGTTCTGGGTAGCGATGGGGCTGCCGGTGTCGTTCCTGGGCGCGGTCTTCGCGATGCAGCTTTTCGGGTTCACGATCAACATGATGACCATGGTCGCCCTGCTGGTCGCGGTGGGCCTGTTGATGGATGACGCCATTGTCATTGCCGAGAACATCGTGCGCCGCAGGCAAGCGGGCGAAAGCGCGGCCGCCGCTGCCGTGAACGGCGCCACGCAGGTGGCCCCCGGCGTGATCGCCTCGTTCCTGACGACGGTGATGGTCGTCGGCCCCTTGGGGTTCATGACGGGCAATATCGGGGCGGTTCTGAAATACATCCCGGCCGTTCTGGTCATCACCCTGATCGTCAGCCTGGTCGAGGCGTTCCTGATCCTGCCGCATCACATGAAAGGCGCGCTGGACCGGCCGCTTGCCCAGAACCGTCTCAGCCGTGTCGTCAACGGGGCGTTCGACGCCCTGCGCGACCGGGTCGTGGTGCCGGTCGCAGGCGCGGCCCTGCGCTACCGCTACCTGACGCTGGGGTTGGCCGGGTTTCTGGTTCTGGTGTCCGTCGCGCCCTTCACAGGCGGGCTGATCAAGTATCAAAGCTTCCCGCGGCTTGAAAGCGACACGGTCGAGGCGCGGCTTTTGCTGGTTCAGGGCGCGCCGCTTGAACGCACCGAACAACGCGTTGCCAAGGTCGTGGCCGCGCTGGAGCAGATGAATGCCGAGATGACGCCAGAACAGCCCAAGGGCCAGCCGCTGGTGCAAAGCTACACCGTGTCTTTCGGCACCAACGCCGATACGCCAGAGATCGGCGCGCATATGGCCACGGTCAGTGCGCGCCTCTTGCCCGCGGGTGTCCGCACGACCGAGGTGACCGAGGTCCTGGACCGCTGGAAAAAACTGACGGGCCCCATGCCCGACATGGCCGCCTTTCGCATCACCGACAAGGAACGGGGCGCGGGCGGCAAACCGATCGACGTTAGGCTTCGGGGGCGCGACTTGGCCGCGCTTGAGGCCACGGCAAAGGAGATGCGCAAATTCTTCCGCGGTTTTGACGGTGTGCGCGATGTCACCATCGACCTGCAACCGGGCAAGCCGGAATATATCGTTACGCTGAAACCCGCGGCCGCCGCGGCACTGGGGGTGACCGCGCAGGACGTCGCGGGACAGTTGCGGGCGAGCTTTCGCGGCGACACGGGGCTGGAGGTGCGCGACGATCTGGGCAGTCTCGACATCGTGGCACGGCTGGCGGCGGCAGACCGGGCCACGGCTGCGGATCTGGAGGAGATCCGCGTCCCCGGCCCAGGCGGCGCGCTGATCCCGCTGACCGCCGTTGCCGATATTCGCGAGGCGCGCGGCTATGCCACGATCCAGCGGATCGACGGTCAGCGCACGGTTTCGGTTCAGGGCGCGATCAACCCCGACATCGCCAATGCCCGCGAATTGATCCAGGCCCTGAAAGCAGAGTTCCTGCCGAAACTTGCCGATAAACGCCCCGATGTGCAGGTCGTGATCGTGGGCGAGGCCAAGGACACCGCGACCACAGGCGCCTCGCTGATCCGCAATCTGGGGCTGGGGCTGATCGGGGTCTACCTGATCCTCGCCTTTCAGTTCGGCAGCTTCCTGCAGCCGGTGGTGGTGTTTGCCGCGATCCCGTTGTCGCTGGTGGGGGTGATCTGGGGGCATATGGCGCTGGGGCTGCAGATATCGCTGCCAAGCCTCGTGGGGCTGGCGACGCTGGCCGGCGTGGTCGTCAATGGCTCGATCCTTCTGGTGGCGTTCATCAAGGAACGGCAGGCCGCAGGGCATGATGATCTGGCGGCGGCCCGCGAAGCCGTGCGCGACCGGTTTCGCGCCATTATCCTGACCTCGCTGACCACCGTTGTGGGCCTGGCGCCGCTGCTGCTGGAGCAAAGCACACAGGCCCAGTTTCTGCGCCCCATCGTGGCTAGCCTTGCCTTCGGGCTGACAAGCGCGACGCTTCTGGCCCTGTTCGTCACGCCCGCGGTCTATCTGATCCTGTGCGATCTGGGGCTGGTGACCCGCCACGCCGAAGACCCGAAGGCCGCGACGGATAGGGCAAATCCGGTCACGGGAAGCCGAATTTGATCGATATCATGTCCGTCCCTTCGGCGCCGTCACAGCCTTACCGGGCAATCCAAGGAGGACATGATGCGATTCCTGATTTTGAAACTCATGTTTGTGGTCGCGATGCTGACCGCCCCGCTCGGCGCGATGGCGCAGGACGAAAAGCCCGGCCTGTTCATCAACCTGACCACCGATGACACATGGGCCGCGGCCAAGGCGATCATGTTCGCCCACGAAAAGTCACTCAAGACCGGGCACAAGACGGCGATCTGGATGAATGTGCGCGCCGTCTATCTGGCTGACAAGAAACGGCCGAGCCATATTCACGGTCTGCTGGCGGAAAGCGGAACATCCATTCAGGGCATGTTGACCGCATTCATGGCCGATGGCGGCGTGGTCATCATGTGCCAGGCTTGTTCCCAGGCTGCCGGGCTGACCGAGGCCGACTATATCGACGGCGTCCAGATGGGGAGTTTCCCGGTGATCGAAAGCTGGCTGTTCGATCCAAACGTCAAGACCCTGTCATGGTAGGCGCGGCGCTTGTCGCGCCCCGAATTGCCCGTTGATCGATCGGTCAACGCGCACCTCGCAAGCAACGAACCGCCGGCCGTGACAGGCTGGCGTTTTCTTTGGTGAACCTCCGACGGAGTCACACGGTTCAATCGTTCAGTTTCCTGTAAGGCAGGAGGCATAGGCCGAGTGCCAAGGTCGGACATGCGCGAGTCGTATCCTTGCCCATGCCTCTGACCGCATACCGAACCGGCGGATTGCCGGTCTCACGTCCGAAGGAAAATATCTGATGTCGAATACCCTGATGCGTTATGCCACGCCGGCAATCATCGCCCTCTTCCTCGTTTCCCTGGTCTCCGGGATCGCGCTGTTCTTCCATGTCGGCCCGGGTGCCTTTCACGGCATCCATGAATGGCTGTCGATGGTGCTGATCCTGCCGTTCGTCCTGCATGTCTGGCGCAACTGGAAGCCGATGACGAAATACATGACCGGCCGGCCGCTGTTGATTTCCGCGGTGGTGTCGGTGCTGGCCTGTGCCGTCTTCTTCCTGCCCATGGGCGGTGAAGGCGGTGGCCGCCCGCCGGTCTTTGCGCTGAGCCAGCAGGTCCTGCAGCACACCCCGGCCGAGGTCGCCCCGGCTTTGGGGATGACCGAAGAGGCACTGACCGCCAAGCTTGCGGCGGCGGGCTATACCGTGGCGCCGGACCAGTCGCTGACTGCCATCGCGAAAGGTTCCGGCAAATCGATGATGGAGATCGCCGGCGTGCTGGTCGGACGCGGGCACTGACGAAAACGCCCTCCGCCGGTGGATAAGTCCGGCGGAGGGCAGAGCCCGCCTGAGGGTCGCAAGAGGCCGCGTGCTGGGGAGAGGTCAGCGCGCGGCCTCTTCCGTCTCGAAGACCGGGCCCACGGCGGCGGAGGTCACGCCCTCCCCCGCGCGTTCCAGAAACAGCACCGACAGGCCGATCTTGCGCGCAAGCGGGCGGCCCTTGTCACGCCCCAGCACCATCATCGCGGTGGCCCAGCCATCGGCCAGCATGCAGTTCGGCGCCACCACCGTGACAGAAGCGGGGCTCTGGGCCAGCGGCGCGCCGCGGGTCGGGTCCATCGTGTGGGACAGGCGCGCCCGGCCCACCTCCACCCAGTGGCGATAGTCGCCCGAGGTTGCGACAGCGGCACCCGTCAGCGCCAGGACCGACTGCGCGGCGCGGTGGGCGTGATCGGGGCGTTCCACCGCGACCGCCCAGGGCTGCCCGTCCGGCTGGGTGCCGATGGCGCGGAGTTCCCCGTCGATGGACAGAAGCGCGGAGGTGATGCCGAAGCCTTTCACCGTCTCGGCCAGACGATCCACGCCATAGCCCTTGGCGATGCCGCAGAGATCGAGCGCAACCGGGCCGTGCTTGCGCACCCGCAGGCCCGCGCGGTCCAGTTCCAGCACCTCATGTGCCGGGCGGCGCGGGACGGACAGGGCGGCCCGGATGCCCTCCTCGCTCGCCTCGGCTGCGCAAAACCCCCAGGCCGAGACCGCATCGCCCATGGCGATGTCGAACGCCCCGTCAGAGGCCCGCCCGATGGCCAGCCCCGCCTCCAGCACCGCCATCAGATGCGCCGGCACCGCGACCCATGTGTCGGCCGGCGCGCGGTTCAGGCGCATCAGGTCGCTCTCGGGCTTCCAGGTCGACATCTGGTCGTCGATCTCGGCCACCGTCTGTGCCAGCGCGGCATGCAAGGGCGCCGGGTCGAACCCCGGCGCGGTGTATAGAATGGCCGACCAGCGCGTGCCCATGGTGGGGCCGTTCAGCG
This sequence comes from Rhodovulum sp. P5, assembly GCF_002079305.1. Classification (NCBI taxonomy): domain Bacteria; kingdom Pseudomonadati; phylum Pseudomonadota; class Alphaproteobacteria; order Rhodobacterales; family Paracoccaceae; genus Rhodovulum; species Rhodovulum sp. P5. The sequence continues at coordinate 3,844,779 of NZ_CP015039.1, read as the reverse complement.
CGTGGCGGATCATGTCAGTATACGTCCTCGACATAGCGTCCCTCCGCTTTCAGGGTGACGGGGCAGAGGCCCGCGGGGCTCAGGATATCGTCCAGCGCCGCGGCCACGCCTTGCGCCATGCCGCGCCCGCCGCAGACCATGATCCGCGCGCCTTGTTCGATTAGGCCGCGTACCGCCTCGGCGTCGTTTCGCAGGGCGTCCTGCACATAGGCGCGGTCGGCGCTGCGCGAAAAGGCGGTGGTGACAGCGGTCAGGCGCCGTTCCTTCTGCCAGCGCGCCATTTCCACATCGTAAAGCAGGTCGCTTTCAGGCGAGCGCGCGCCGAAATAGAGGTGGATCGGCCGCCGGGCGCGGTTGGCCCGCACGAACCCCGCCAGCGGCCCGATGCCGGTGCCCGCGCCGATCAGGATCAGCGGTTTGGCGTCGGCGGGCGCATGGAAGGCCGGGTTGCGGCGCAGGAAGGCATGCATGGTGTCGCCCGGCTGCAGCTCCATCAACTGCCCGGAACACAGGCCGCCCGGATGTTTCTTCACGCAGATCTCGACGAACCCGTCGCGCGCCCCGGAGGCCAGCGAGTAGTAGCGCGGGCGGGTGTCGCCCTGCGGCACCACCCCGATCAGATCGCCCGCCTGGAACCGGGCAAAGCCCTGTCCGGTCAGGCGCGCCCAGAGCCCGCGCCGCGGCAGGGCAAAGCGCAGGATGGCGGTGGGCGCCTGCACCTCGGCGCCATAGTCCCGGCGCGAGATCAGGCGCAGATCGGCCGTTTCCTGCAGGCGGGTGGCGGAGTCCAGATCGAGCGTCACGCCCATCGTTTCGGCCAGCGCCGCGCCCCAGCGGGTGAAATCCTGCTGCGACTGCCGGTCGACCTTGGCCATGGGCATCAGCCTGGGCCAGCCCGCGGCAAGCGCCGCCTCCTCCACCCGCGCGGCATAGCCGCAGAACTTCGGAAAGGCGCTGTCGCCGAAACCGAGCACGGCAAACGGGGCCGCGGGCGGCGTCGGCAGGGCGGCCAGTTTATCGAGGAAGCCGCGGGCCGAGCCCGGTGCATCGCCATCGCCGGACGTCGCGACCAAAATCAGGATACGCGCGGCGCGGGTATAGGTTTCCGGCGCGAAATCCGACATCGCGGCCACATGGGTGGCACTGCCCGCCCGGGTCAGCGCCGCGCGCAGGGTTTCGGCGCATTTCCATGTCATGCCCCCTTCGGAGCCGACAAGGAGGATGGTATCGGCAGCGTCTGCCGCGACCTTGGCCGCCCGACGGCCAGAGCCACGAACGCGCCCCGCCTGTTGCATCAGCCCGGTCAGCGACAGCACCGGCACGGTCAGCGCGGCAAGGCCGAGGATCAGGCCAAGCGCCGCGGCCCCCTGCCCGGTATGCAGCATCTGGATCACGTCAGAGACATGGTCCAGCCCTGTGCGCGCGGCAAAGGCCAGCATCTCGCCCGTGCCCTGGTCGATATAGCCAAGCCCCGCATCGGTCTGCACCGTGAAGACATCGCGCAGGTTGCCCTCGCGCGGAAAGGTCAGTTCGCGCAGCTCCGACAGGGGAATGTCGCGCAGGGCTGTCAGTGCAGAGGGGGACAGACCGCCCAGACCGCTGACAGCCGGAAAGGCGGGCATCGGGCTGCCCTCGGGGATCAGGCCGAAGGTCAGCGCAAACAGCCACAGCCCGGTGAGGGAGGACAGAAACAGCCCGACCCCGGCAAAGCGCGCCAGCTCCATATGCAGCCGCTGCGGCCATGGCCCCTTGAGCGGGCCGAACAGGCGGTGCCAGCCGCCCATGCGCCGTGCGGCCAGCGCAAAGCCGGAGATCGTGAGGACCAGCATCGCAAGGCTGGCCAGCCCCGCGACCACCCGGCCCGCATCGCCGGCCAGAAACGCCCGGTGCAGGTTGGTGACCCAAAGCTCCACCGGCGACGGCGTGACGGGGGCGAGCGCCGCCCCCGTCGCGGGGTCGATGATCCATTGAGAGGCCTGACCGGCCTCCCACGCATAGGCCGTGATCCGCCCCGAGGCCGCCACCCGGATCTGTTCCAGACCCGGAATGGCCTCCTGCACCTTACCCGCGAAGCTGCCCACATCACTGGCGGGCAGCGCCGCGGTGTTCAGCGCCTCAACCACGGGATAGACGGCCAGGACCGCGCCGCTGACGGCAACGGTGCTGACGATCAGGGCGGCGCCAAGCCCCGCCCAACGGTGCACGGAACGGATCATCGGCCCCTCCCTCACATGTCGTAAGTGAACTGGGCGATATAGGCGCGGCCCTGCACGGGCTGGCCTGCGCCCTCACTCGTCAGCGGCACGACGATCTCGGACGGGCTGTCGCGCATGTCCTCGACCGAGGCGTCGATATGCAGTTCATAGCCTGCATCGAACAGCGCATCGGCCAGGTCGAAGCTGACGGTCAGGGTCTTGCCCGCGCCGACGCTGGCGCCGGTGATCCCCGCCACCTCGGCGGTATTGCCGCCCGTGGCGCGATACCAATCGGAAAGGCTGTCATAGTATTTGGTCTTGCCGCCCGCCATCCAGAGCGAGCCGACATAGGCGCCGTTCGCATCCGTGACGTAGTAGGCGAGATACGCGCCGTCGCCGCCGTAATTCGTCAGCGTGGTGGTAAAGGTGACCTCCTTGGCGAGCGCCATGCCGGGCGCGGTCAGCGAGGTGGTCAGCGCAAGGGCGATCAGAAGCTTTTTCATGTGTCTGGTTCCTGAAATCAAAGGGAAGGCAGCGGGCCGGGACCCGGCCCGCTAGGGCCGGCTCAGTTCGACTGCACCTTGGGTGCGGCGCCGTTGTTGAAGAGCCCGTTGGCAGGCGGCGCGACCGAACCGGGGGCGGCGGGTTGCTGGCTGCCGCGGGCACAGCCGCGGTCGTCGCAATCGCGGTCCCGATCCCGGTCATGGCCGCGATCCCGGTCGCCATGGCGCCCGAAGAAGAACCAGCCGTCGTCATGATGGCGGTCATTGCGGGCGTGGCGCTCGTGATGTTCGCGCCGGTCGCCGAATTGCCGGCTCTGGTCGGTCTGGCCCGCCGTTGCCGCAGGTTTGCGCGGCAGGATCGGCGGTTGGGCCTCGGCGCTGGCCGCGGGTTGGTCCGTCGGGGTCTGGGCCTCTTGCGCAAAGGCGGCAGACGACAGCGCGACCGCCAGAGCGGCGCCGGCGAGGATGGTTTTCGAAATGGTGGTCATGTGACTCTCCTTGGGGTCATCGGATGCCCCAAGGACTCGCGCCTGCGCCTGATCGCTTCCTGACGGCGGTGCAAAATCTGCTTCAGCTTCCCGTCAGGAAACGGGCGCAGTAGAGCTCGGCGATCATGGCATCGATCACCGGCTGCAACAGCTGCGCCGCCCGCCCGGCCCCGTTGGCCAGCATCGTCGGGTCGAGATCGAGGCTCTGCCGGCGGTAGATGTCCGCCTGGCGGTACAATAGAAAGCGAGTCGCACGAGGGGATTTCACCCTCGTGCGCTCCCAGAACCGTACGTGAACCTCTCAGTTCATACGGCTCCCGACATTCAGCCTCTTGCGTAAAGAAGACCCCAATGAGCGAACAACCCCGGCGTGGATTTCGCAATTCTGGCCAGCCAGAGCCGCGCTTGCCGGGGCCGCTGCCCGAAGCGATTATACTTCCGCATCGCCCATCGGACCAAATGAGCGTCGACCGTCGGGATACCCAACGGTCGTTCGCCCGCATCCGCCTTGGGGATCATTACCCGGCGTACCGGCGATGGCATGTAGCTGCCTGAGGACATCCGGTTCCAAAGCGTGTAGAGGTTCGGACCGAGCCGCTCCCCGAAGCTTTCAAGCGTTTGCCCGTCTACACCAGCTGCACCCTGGTTGGCGTCCATATGTTGGAACGCGTCCCAGACATCTCTCATCTCAATCGTAAACGGCTTTGCCTCTGTCATCCGGCTCGTCCTGTCACCAGTTGGCCAGCGGCAGCGGCTGAACACCACAGCCCCTTTGGTCCAGCGCCATTACAGCGCCTTCATTCCTACTACGGGCTGTTCTGCCCCTGTGCCCCGCATTGGTACTCTGGACCTTTCGGGGGCTTCCCGATCGGTCGTCTCCCTTGGCATCGGGACGACAGGTTCTTCTGTTTCGCAAAAGAGCCTGATCCAGAGTCACGCCGCATTCGAGCCGGATGCCGCATGGGCCGGACTTCAGGGCACCGCCCATACTCATCCCGAGGTGACCAACACCCCCGGTTCTGATATCGACCATACGCTTTCGGCAGTTCATCGACGGTTCGCTTTCGCTCGTCTCTCAGGACCTTACCTGACGGGATCATGCCCCGCCGTTTCCACAACGCTCACCACCATCGCTCTTTACGACAGCAGCTTGTGGCGGTTTGGGATCGGCTCCTGATCGCCGAACCCGAGGGGCCGACCCTCATCCCTCTTGCAGTTAAGTACCTCCTTTCCATGTCGCTACTGAGAACACACGGTGGTCGTCGAATTTCGAGACAAGAATGAAGGCCAGCAGGGAAGGCGCGGCCATACTGCGCGGGATCGGCCGGCTGGGCGCTGGCTCCTGCACCATCGTTTCACAGCGTCGACAGGATTTCTTGATCCGCGCGATCTCGATCACCTTCAGCCGTGCGGCGATCATATCGAGCAGTTCGCTGACATCCTCGCCCACCACCCGCAATTCACCGCTACAGTCCGGGCAGGTGTCGCCGGGGTCAAGCTCGCGGCGCTCGCGCGGGGTCGTGTCGGAAACGCGCGGGCGGCGGCGGGGTGTCTTGCCGTCCTCCTCCTCCGCGGCTGTGTCGTCCTTGCCAGGGGCATTGTCCTCGGCCGGTGTGGTCTCGGCCTCGGCCATTGCCACCTGCAAACCCTCAAGCGCCAGTTCCAGTTGTTCGATCTCGCGTTCGATCTTCACGGAACTCTTCCCGAAGGCCTGCTTCTTGAGCTTGGCAATCCGCACCCGTCACGCCGGAGGCGTGCTTCCAGCACGACGCCTGGACCAGCAGGTCATGGGCGCACAGCGGTGAGCCAGTTCACGCCACTGGTCTGAGTGAACCGGCGAACGTCATCTGCGCGTTTTCCGCCCGCAGGGCGGCGATCATCGCCTTCAGGATGGCGGGATCATCGGGCAAATCATGTATGGATGGCGCCCGCGGGGCAAGGGCGTTTCGGTGATGTTGGCATCTGGTCGGTTGCGGCCATGTATACGGCGTTTGATATGCAGCACATGGGCTGCGCGCCCTGATGAATGTCCGCGGTCGCTCTGGCCCCAATCAATGGCGCGCGTTCTCGGGCGCTCCGGTCCGAACAGGGTGTCCTTTGCGATATCTCCGCCAATTGCCATAATCTCACGATGCACTTGCCTTTCGTTCGGAGCAGATGCCCCGGTTGCGGTCAGGCGGGACGGGCCGCCCGATACTCGGTTCCGTTTTTCAGAAGCGCATAGGCCGTTCGGGCCGTGCGGTTAGCCAGCGCGATGGCGGCCTGTTTCGGCTTGGTCCGCTGTATGATCTTCCACAGCCAGTCCTCGCCCGGCTCTCCCCGCCGCCCCGCTCGCCGGGTTCTGGCGCAGCACATCCTGAGCGATTACGGAAAGCCCCGCGATCCCTTTGCGCATGTCTGTCACCCCGCAGGCAAGATAGACCCGGACGCCGGTCCCGGGCCCGATCATGCCGCCTCGACCAAACGGATCAGGCGCGCAAGAACATCCTCGCCAATCCCGTCACGGCACCGGATCTGGCGCCCGTTGCGAAGAATGACGGTGACCTCCGATCCGCCCGGGCCGAACACAGGATCCTTGACCTCGGCGGAGTCCGCCATCTCGACCGGTAGAAAGATCGTCTCATCGCTCTGAGGATAGAGAAACTGGCGCCGCAACTCCCGCCGCCACTGGTAGATGTGCTGGCGCGTCAGATCATGACGCCGCGCAACATCGGCCACGGTCCAGCCGTTCCGACCCACCTCCGCCACGATCGTCAACTTCTCTTCGTCAGACCACCGCCGCCGACGCTCCTTGCCCGGAAGGACCTCGTGCTTCATCCCAACCTCCGCCCAATACGACGTCGTAAACGACGTCAATAACGACGTAGGTTAAGAGCTGAACGCAGATCCAAGAAGGCGGTCTAAACCGGGCGATTACCCTATGTCGAAGCGAGCTGGTCGCAGAAACTGCCGGACTGGATCGCCAGCCATACCCGCGCATTCGCCTTTTTCGGCGGGGTCCCGGCGCAGGTCGTGTCCGACAATCTCAAGGCCGGGGTGACCCGGGCCTGCTTCTACGATCCGGCGATCAACCGCACCTATGCCGACATGGCGGCCCATTACGCCACCGCTGTCGTGCCGGCGCGACCACGCAAACCCCGCGACAAGGCCAAGGTGGAGGCCGCGGTCCTGCTGGCGGAACGCTGGATCCTGGCCCGCCTGCGCAACCGGCAATTCTTCGGGCTCGACGCGTTGAACGCGGCGATCCGGCCGTTGCTGGACCAGCTCAACGGCAAGCTCTCCCGCCATCTTGGCGCCAGCCGCCGCGATCTGTTCGAGCGGCTGGACAAGCCGGCCCTGAAGCCGTTACCCGCCGAGCCCTACGTCTATGCCGACTGGAAGCAGTGCCGTGTCGGGCTCGACTACCACGTCGATGTCGGCCGGCATTATTACTCCGTGCCGCACCAGCTTCTGAAGCAGAAGCTCTGGGTCCGGATCACCGCTCGCACCGTGGAAATCTTCTTTGAAGGCAAGCGTGTCGCGGCCCATGCCCGCACATCCGGAAACCGCCAGCACTCCACCCATCGTAATCACATGCCGCCGAACCACCGGTTCCGCACCGACTGGACCCCGGAACGCATCCGGCGCCTGGCAGCCCGGATCGGCCCCAGCACCGAGGCCTTCGTCGAGGTGGTCATGAGGGAACGCAAACATCCCGAGCAAGGCTTCCGAACCTGTCTGGGCGTCATCCGGCTGGCCAAGACCTTCGGTCGGGATCGGCTGGAGGCCGCCTGCGATCGGGCGCTGGCGATCAACGCCCGATCCTATTCCTCGTTGCAGTCCATTCTCAAGAACGGGCTGGATCGCGTGCCTCGCACCCCCGCCACGGACGAGCCCGCGATCACCCACCCCAACATCCGTCGCCCCAAAGGGGCGCCGCGTATGAATGGCCCGCCTCCGGCGAGACGCAGCGTGTGTGGATGCCCCCTGCTTGGCAAGTGATTTCTTAGGTTTTCGGCGGGGTCTTCGATCGGACGTGTGTCAGGCCTCTGAGTGTGGCCTTCGATGACGCCACGGGCCGGTATGCTGTTCGGAAGGCCGGGTTCACATCGGTTCAGAGAGCTGCAAGCGCTCGAGCCCCGGGACTGAATCTCCCGCCTTGAACTTCGAAGTCCGTGTCGCCTACTCCTCGTCGATCGCTCGCCCCGGCCTTGCGGCCATGCCGTGCCTTTGCCCTTTCTTCGGGGCTTGGGTCACGCCATCCGGTAATCCTCCTGCTTCGTTGTCATGGCCCAGATCATGCGAGCCATCTTGTTCGCCAGCGCGACGGCCGCGACCATCCTGGGCTTGCGCGCCACCAGCGCGGCCAGCCAGCGGTTTGTACTGCCGCCCTTACGGACCACCCAGCGGATAACGCTCATGGCGCCGACGATCAGCAGGCGACGGATGTCGGTTTGACCCATCTTGCTGACCGAACCCAGCCTGGTTTTGCCGCCGGTGGATCTCTGTCGTGGCACTAGGCCGAGCCAGGCTGCGAAGTTACGCCCGCTGTCGAACGTATCGAGATCCGGTGCGAACGCCGCGACCGCGCCTGCGGTGACAGGACCGATCCCCGGAATGGTGCAGAGCCGACGCAGCTGTGCATCGGTCCTCGACGCCGCCTCGAGTTCGTCCGCCAGCCGCTCGATAATCTCAGTCAGCTGCGCGATCTGCTCAAGGTAAATCGCCCCCATCTCCCGGACCGCGCCGGGCACGGCAGTGGTCTCTTCGGCCAGCGCGATCTCGAGGACTTTAAGGCTCGCCGGCCCCTTCGGCGCCACCAGCCCGAACTCGGCGAGGTGCCCCCGAAGCGCGTTGATAAGCTGCGTGCGTTGCCGGACAAGGCATTGGTGCGTTCGGAATGCCACCGCGCGTCCTTGGGTCTCCGCGCTCTTCACCGCTACGAAGCGCATGTTCGGGCGCAAGGCCGCCTCCGCGATAGCTTCCGCGTCCGCGCGGTCATTCTTCTGGCGCTTCACGAACGGCTTCACGTAGGCCGCGGGGACCAGCCGTACCTCGTGGCCGTGCCGTTCCGCCACCCGGCCCCAATGGTGCGACGTGGCGCAGGCCTCCATCGCCACGATGCACGCTGGCTGATCGGCAACAAGCGCCGCCAGCCGCGTCCGCGACAGAGCCCGGTTGTATAGAACCGTCCCCTCCGGCCCCACGGCGCAGACCTGGAAGCTGCCCTTCGCCAGGTCGATCGCCAGCATGTTGATCTTCGTCGTCATCGGTGCGCCCTCCACTTGGTTCCTTTGAAACCATCATGGCATACGAGATGCCGCTGGGTGGGGGCATCCACCGCATCAGTTCAGATCGCCTGACCGCCAGCCAGCGCCGGGACCTCATGGAAATCGTCGAGGATCGCTACGGCACCGGCTCGACCCTGATCACCAGTCAGTTGCCATTGAACACCTGGCACGACGTCATAGGTAAACCCACTTTCGCAGACGCCATTCTCGACCGGATCGTCCACAATGCCTACCGCCTCGAACTCAGCGGCCCATCGCTGAGAAAAACCAAGGCCAACGGTGACGAAACCTGATACCCGAGACCTACGCCTCAACGCGGCGCACCACTGCTGGGCGGATAACCCGGTTCAGGTGGGCGGCTGCTAGCGGAACAGATGGGCGGATCAGCCGGAATGGTCACCGAGCGCAGGCTGCCGTCGTAGCCGTTCTCGCGCACCAGCCAGGAATGCAGCGCCTCCAGGTTCAGCCCGGCATCCGACGTCGATTGCCGCCAGTGCTCGATCGCTTCCGCAAAGGCCGCCGCCTTCTGCGACCGCGCGCCGCGCCCATCAGCGGCCCCGACCTTCATACGCCGCACGTGATACCGAACCGCGCCCTCGCTAACACCCAGCAGTCGGGCGATCTCGGCACCCGCCGCTCACCGCTCATCCAGAACCTTGATCGTCATACGAGCCTCTTCGTTCAGCCGGCCCATTTCCTGCCCCTAGGATCTTCTGGTCAGGGACTTCGTGGCCGGAGGCGGCAGCCCGTAGAACTGGCTGTCGCCTTAGCTCGTCTTTCGCATGTCGCTGTACATCACGCTCATGACACCCACCTCCGCGCGGAAGCGACGGAAACGGTTGATAGCAGAACTCTTGCGGTGTAGTTTCTCGCAGTAGCTACGAACTCAAAGTTGCTGTCGGCAAGAGCGCCAGATCTCCCGGCGGTTTCTTTTTTGGTGGTCTGGCATCGTCGGTTGTTTCGAACACAGCGGGAACAAATGTTGCCAGATTCTCGCCACTTCCAACCGCGTCTTCCTGCTTTGTTCAGCCTTGTGGGGCAAGACACCCCAGATCGCGGTTTTCTGGAAACATCTGGATAATGGCCTTGTTTCCAGCCATTTGGGCAGCTATACGCATCGGTGGAGACGTGGCCGAGTGGTCGAAGGCGCTCCCCTGCTAAGGGAGTAGGCGGGAAACCGTCTCGAGGGTTCGAATCCCTTCGTCTCCGCCATTTTTGGTGCCCGTTAAGTGAAACTTATCGAAGCTTTTCAATAAGTTGGGCGTGCAGGTCGGTGGACACAAGCGAAAATCTGCTCTATTTTTGCTCGGCATTTGCACGGAATCGGAGCTGTCATGCCACAACAAGTCACACTTGAAGAAGCCGTCCGCGACGCTGGCATGGGTAAGTTTCTGGGCGACAGGCGAGCGTTTGTTGAGGACTACGCCGTGTTTGTTGAGCTCCAAGGCACATGGCACAGCGCGGTCTTATGCGCGACCCAGTGAGCACCAGGGCAGAAGAACTTGATGACGGCATCATCATCCACTTTGACAGGGATGTGTTTGAAGTGAAATTCTATGAGCGTCCGCCGCTCGACCCATCTATTCTTGAGTTTTACAAGAATATTAAGGGTGAGTGAGTCATGTGCCGTCTGGAAAAGAATCGTGCTCTTGTCCGGCTTTTGTAAGAATCTTTGAGACTCTTTCGTGAACTCCGTGAGTTCCTTGGCTATCTGAAAGAGTAAATTCGCGCGGAACAGAGGTCAAGAATGACACAAGACGAGGCAGATGCCGATATTGAAGTCGAATATTCAGAACCGTCATTAGATGGAGATGAGAATGATGAGGAACTTGATGACGACGATGTCGTATATCAGATAACCACATCTGGCGCTGACTTTGATGTTGATGGCCTGGTCAAGCGCTTCGACCGAGGGTCAATTTATCGCCCGGAATTTCAAAGAAACTTCGTGTGGACCTGGCCACAGGCATCAAAGTTTATTGAGTCAATTCTTTTGGGCTTGCCTATCCCCAGTGTGTTTCTTTTTCGAGAGGAAGAAACTCAGAAGCTCCTAATTGTGGATGGTTTGCAGCGGCTAACAACGCTCCATGCCTTCAAGAAGGGGAGGCTCCCGCACAACGATAGAGTTTTCAAGCTCAAAGATGTGAAGCCGCGTTTTGAGGGCAAAACGCTGGAAGACTTGGAAGAGGAAGACCAGCGGCGTTTCGAGGATTCAATCATCCATGCAATGATAATTCAGCAGATGGCCCCGGACGATAGCAATAGTTCGGTTTTCCATATTTTCGAAAGACTTAACTCCAACGGGACGCCATTGCAGCCGCAAGAAATGCGAGCCGCCGTGTATCATGGCAGCTTTCAAACGATGCTCGGCACCGCGAATGGAAACAAGGCTTGGCGTGAGATTTTTGGACCTAAGCACAAGCGTGCAAAAGACCAAGAACTAATTCTTCGTTTCTTGGCCCTGAGGTTCTCCCGAGACACCTACTCTCGCCCAATGAAAGGTTTTTTGAACACTTTCATGGCCAGTAACCGCAATAAACCCGAGGATGAACTGGGAGAATTTATTTCGGCATTTTCCAGCGCTATTGAAAGAAGCTATCAAGCTCTTGGCAAGCAAGCATTTCGCCTCACCCGCTCAATGAACGTTGCTTTCTTTGATGCGCTTATGGTGGCAATTTCGGAAAACCCAGATGCTGACGCTGACGCGATTGCCACGGCAAGCGAAGCACTTGCCAAGGATGATAGCTTCATTCAACTCGCCGGAGAAGCGACATCGAACGAATCCAACGTGCTAGGAAGGATAGAGAAGGCAAAGGAAGTGTTGGATGCCGCCGTTGCTAATAACGCGTGAAGAACAGCGATTGGATAAACTGTCGGCTGATTTGCGCGGAGCCGTCGATGATGCCGACCTGGCGTTACAGCATGTGTTTTCGAGCCACCTGGTCCTAGCTGGCGCTGGTCATGTGGAGCGTTCCGTTATCAATATCTTGTCGGAATATGGCCGCCGCAACGGCAACCCAAAGATTAGCCGATTTATAGAGAAAACCATAGCGCGCAATAATTCTTTGAATTGTGAAAAGATAAAAACCGTTACCGACCAATTTGACTCAGACTGGTGGCCTCATATTGAAGCTGCTACCTCAGAGGTTGACCGGGACGCGGTAGATAGTTTGAAAACCCTGAGGGACCAGATTGCCCACGGCAAGAAGAACGGAACAGGCTTTTCCATCGTTGAAGGCTATTACAAAAGCTCGAAGTCATTTGTTCGCGCATTTAGTGCCGTGGTGCTTGGGGACTGAAAATAATCACCTCACTTGCATTCAAGAACCCCCCCTTCAAGTTGAGTGAAGGTGCTGGGTTTGTACCGGTCGAAGCTCTCTTCGTGGACATACACGAAATCGAAGGTAGTTTCAGATTGCGCAGAGTTTGTGTCTTCGCACCACTGCCGCAGGCGCTCCATCTTTAATGGTACATCCAGGTCTTCCTGGCCCTTGGTTTCAACGATGGAAACGCGGCCATCTTTCAGTTTGACGATGAAATCCGGGTAATAATTCGAGATGCTTCCATCGGCGTTCACATAGTCAATCTTGAAGTGAACGGCGAAGTAGTCGGTCCTGAACAACCCCCAAGCCTCTGATTTGGCTGGCTGAGAGGGCGTTCGAGCTATTTCTGAACTGCAGGGTTTGCTACGATTCTGGTCAGAACCCTGCAATCCCGGATGCCCCATGAAGCCGAAGTCCCGCGCTCCCGAACAGGACGATCTGCTGCGCCCGCGGCTCACCGCGATGATCGACATGCGCCACGCCGAACTTCGACAAAATCCGGGGGAATCTGCGTGAGCGCGTTCAGCGCAGGTATGGGATTTCAATAGCTTAAGGCGCGCGAGGTGGGCAGTTCGGCCGAAGTCGTGTAGTTACACGTTATGATGTTTAAGACCCTATGAATGCGCCCAAACGTGCGATATCCTGCATGCCATGTTCACGCGCATCACCGAGAGCGGCGGGCGTCGCTATCTGCAGATTGTCGAGTCCTTCCGTAACGAGGCGGGCAAGCCCCGGCTGCGCGTCGTGGCCAATCTGGGGCGCGTGGACGGGATGAAGGATGGCCAGCTCGATGCGCTGATCCGGGGGCTCAGTCGCGCCGCGGGTCGGGTCGAGCCCGAGAAGGCCGAGATCACCTACGAGGCGGCGCGCAGCTATGGCGACGTCTTTGCCCTGCACGAGTTGTGGAAGGACCTTGGTTTCGATCATGCCCTCGGCCGTGCGCTGCGTTCCGGCAAGCGGAAAGTCGACGTGGAGGCGCTGGTCCGCGCCATGGTGTTCAATCGGTTGTGCGACCCCACAAGCAAGCTTGGCTGCCTGCGCTGGCTGGAAACGGTCGCGATGCCCGCGATGCCGGACACCGTCACGCATCAACATCTGCTCCGCGCCATGGATGCGCTGATGGACCATGCCGAGCGGGTCGAGATGGAACTGGCCAGACAAATCCGTCCGCTGGTCGATCGGGACCTGGCCGTGGTCTTCTACGACCTGACCACGGTGCGCATCCATGGCGACGGAGAGGTTGACGACGACCTCCGCGCCTATGGCATGAACAAGGAAACCGGTGGCATCGCCCGGCAATTCGTGCTCGGCGTCGTGCAAACCGCCGACGGCCTGCCGCTCATGCACACGGTCCACCCCGGCAATGTCGGGGAGACGAAAACCCTGCAGGGCATGCTGCAGACGGTGTTGCAGCGGTTTCCCGTGCAGCGTGTCATCCTGGTCGCCGACCGTGGCCTGCTCAGCCTTGAAAACATCGACGAACTGACCGCCCTGGCCGATCAGGACGACCGCAAGCTGGAGTTCATCCTCGCCGTCCCCGCCCGTCGCTATGCCGATCTGGTCGAGACCTTTCGGGGCCTTGCCTTCGACGAAGGCGGCCTGGCGGAAAGCAATTTTGCCGGCCATCGCCTGATCGTCGCCCATGATCCCGTTCGAGCCGCCGACCAATCCGAACGACGTCGCGCCCGCATCGCCGAACTTGAAGCCCAGGCCGAAAAGATGGTCGCCAAGCTCGATGCGCAAGACGACGGCCAGACGGCGCGGGGCCGCCGCGCCTCCGACCGCGGCGCCTATAGCCGCTTCACGCGCGCCGTGGCCGAGGCCGAACTGACCCGGTTCCTCAAGGCAGACCTGCAGGCCGACCGGTTCAGCTACAGCATCGACGAAGACGCCGTCGCCCGAGCCGAACTCTTCGACGGCAAGCTCGCCCTGCTGACCAATGCCCCCGACCTGACGCCGACCGCAACCGTGACCCGCTACAAGTCGCTGGCCGATATCGAACGCGGCTTCCGCGTCCTGAAATCCGATATCGAGATCGCCCCCGTCCACCATCGGCTGCCCGACCGCATCCGCGCCCACGCGCTGATCTGCTTTCTCGCCCTCGTCCTCTACCGCGTCATGCGCATGCGGCTGAAGGCAAAAGGACATGACGCCAGCCCACGAACCGCCCTCGACATGCTCGCGCGCATCCACCGCCACGAAGCCCGGATCGCCGACCGAAAGCTCGACGGCCTCACCACCCCGACCCCCGAACAACTGGACCTCTTCGACACCCTGAACCTGCCAAAACCCGCCTGATCACCCTCGCGTAGTTACATTTTGGCCAATCTCGCCATAACGATATCAATCACTTACGCGTTTTACTGGTGAACTTGAGTGGGAAGTGTTCGAAGAGGAACGGTCGAGCCTGGTGCCCTATGTCGGTGCGTTCGATGGATTCCACGCCGTCCCGGCCGCGGTATCCAAGTCCGGGGCTCCGCCCGTTCAGGGCTGAATTGGTCCACCGGACCAATTCCGAGACACCCTTCACCCTGCCTCGTGCGGTTCGACAAGAACCGCTACTCGGTCGATGCCCGCGCGGTCGGGCGGCCCGTCGAGATCCGCGCCTATGCCGATCGCCTGGAATGCTGGCAGGACGGTCAGGTCGTGGGGCGGCATGAACGGACTTTCGGTCGCGGCAAGACGATCTACGATCCACTCCATTACATCCCGGTTCTGGCGCGCAAGCCAGGCGCCTTGCGCAGTGAGCCATTGTGTCGCCATGTGTTCGAGACCAATGGCGAACGCGCCCTTCAAGGACTGGGACCTGCCGCCAGCCCTGCGCCGTGTGCAGCGCAAGCTCGAACGTCAGCCCGGCGGCGACCGGCAAATGGTCGATATCCTCGGTGCCGTGCTCACCGATGGGCTGGAAGCTGTCGAAGCCGCCTGCGCCGAGGCCCTGTCTCACAATGTCCACTCCGCAGGGGTGGTGCTGAACAGCCTGGCCCGTCACCGCGAACCGCCACCGCCGCTGACAATCACGACGCCGGATGCGCTGAAGCTGGCCTGCGAGCCTGCCGCCAATTGCGATCGCTATGACAGTCTCAGGAGAACAACGAATGGAACGATCACAGGTGCTGGCCGCCATGGGCCAACTGAAGCTTTACGGCATGAGGACAGCCTACGACGAGATCATCGCCGTCGCGCCGGAGGCACGCTTCCAGCGTGACGGTCAAGCGACAGCACGAGCCGCATCAGATCATTGGCGACCTCCTGACCGCCGAGATCAGTGAGAGCGAGCCATTGAGCGCCATTGGTTCAAGAACAATGGCGAGCGCGCGCTCGATCAAATACCAGATGACCATCGCCAAGCTGCCGCTGGCCAAGGAAATCGACGAGTTCGACTTCGAGACCGCCGAGGTCAACGAGACCCTGATCCGTGATCTCGCCGCCGGAGACTTCCTCGATCATCAACGCAACCTCGTGCTGATCGGCGGCACCGGCACAGGAAAGACCCATCTCGCGGTCGGCATTGCACGCGCCTGTATCCGACGCGGCCGCCGGGGCCGGTTCTTCAACGTCGTCGATCTGGTGAACAAGCTCGACGCCGAAGCCCGGGCCGAACGACAGGGCCGGACAGCGGACCTGATCTCTCGTCTGGACTTGTTCGCCATCGGTCTCGAACGCATGGCGACGCGATGGCTCACTCCTGGACGAACTCGGCTATCTCCCCTTCGCCCAGACCGGCGGCCAGCTCCTGTTCCACCTGATCAGCAAGCTCTACGAGCGGACCTCGATCATCGTGACAACCAACCTCGCGTTCGGCGAATGGCCCACCGTCTTCGGCGACGCGAAGATGACCACCGCTCTGCTCGACCGCCTGACCCACCACTGCGAGATCGTCGAGACCGGAAACGAAAGCTGGCGCTTCAAGAACCGAGCATAGCGAAATGGCCCACCACGCTGGCCCGCCGCCGCTGCGTTACATGGGGACTACGCAGCGCCGGGCCAGCTCAGCTCCAAGGGGGTCAATTTTCGGCGCCGATAGGGGGTCACGATCCAATGCCGATTGACAAACTGGGCAGGTCTGCAGGAACAATTCGCTGTTGGCGTGGGGTTTGCGGCCACGCGGGCCGTATTTGAGCGTGGTAGACAGGACGACAGGCTGCGCAACCCCGGCCCGCCGCAACGTCGCCTGTATCTCAAGCGGCCCATAGGCGGCCGACCCGTTGTCGATGAACAACATCGCATCGATCCCCTGATGCCGGACATGAAAGCGTGCGAAGTCGTGGATCCAGCGCAAGTCATTATCCCTTGAGACGGTGACGAGGACATCGCGGTCGCGAAACGTGTCCCGGTCCATCGCGTGCACGGGGGTTTCAGCGCTCCACTCACCGATCCGGATCGACAGGCGGGCCGTCGCGACGGGCGCATCGAATTCGATGATCGCGTGACGCTTGTACTCGCGAAACCGCGGGGTCACCGGCCTGCCGTCGGCCGTGAATTGCGCCGCCTCCAACACGCCGCGCAGATTGTTCAGGCGCGGACAGACAAGCACGACCCGCGGCGGCACATGGATCGCATCGACCCAAAGGGTGTCGGCGTCGAAATCGCGGTCGTAGCCCTCGGGGCGGTACCGTTCCGCGATGCGCGAACGGCGCGCCAGACCGCTGCCGGCAAGCGAGCAGGTCGCGAAATCCTCCCGCGCGGCAAGTCCGCCCTGCAGCACGTTCATTGCGAACCGCCCGGACAAGACCATCCTGCCATGGCCTGCACGGCCCGGCCGTCTGCCGCCCGCGTGAGGGCGGGTTGCCCGGCCTGTTCATCACCGTTCGACAGGCCGTCGTCGCTGGCCATTCGGCCAAGGCGTCCGCTCGAGTCGTCTTTGCAAGACCGCGTCATCATGTACGTCTCCGGTTGGCTACTCAGGCCAAGACCGTGCGCGGCCCGCACGCACCCGACCATCCGACATCCATCGGATCGACGTGCTTCATCCGTTCGAACGGGGCCTTCCATGCCGCGTCGCCACACGCCGCCCATGGGCTGCGGGACAGGCTTGCCGCGCGCGAGACGCACGCCTAGGGTGAAGCTCGAATCCACGGGCGACTGAATGAAAATCGGAATCCTGCAAACCGGACATGCCCATGATGCGCTGCGGCCGACCCATGGCGATTATGGCGACATGTTCGAACGGCTGTTCCGCGGTCACGGGCTGAGCTTTCGCATCTACGACGTGGAAGGCATGGAATTTCCCGCCAGTGTCCACGACGCTGAAGGCTGGCTGATTTCCGGATCACGCCACGGCGCGTATGAGGATCACGCCTTCATCCCCCCGCTGGAGGCGTTCATCCGCGACGCCCTTGCGGCAGATGTTCCGATGGTCGGCATCTGTTTCGGACACCAGATCATGGCCCAGGCGCTGGGCGGCGCTGTCGAGAAATTCGCGGGCGGCTGGTCTGTCGGTGCGACCGCATACGAGATCGAGGGCGAGACGATCACGCTGAACGCGTGGCACCGGGATCAGGTTGTCCGCCCGCCCGAGGGGGCCGAAACCGTGGGGCACAGCCCCTTCTGCGCCCATGCGGCGCTGCGTTATGGCCGGCAGGCCTATTCCGTCCAGCCGCATCCGGAATTCGACCGCGCCTTTCTGGACGACATGCTGACGATCCGCGGGCCGGGGCTTGTCCCCGATACCGTGCTGGCAGCGTCGCGCACCCGGCAGGGCACCCCGCTTGACAGTGCGTCCATCGCCGCGCGGATCGCACGTTTCCTGACCGAAAGGCACTAGCCCCATGTCCAACTGGATGGATCAGATTCCGGAGGGAACCCGCACCTATCTTGCCGGCCACAGGCTGGACGAGGTCGAGTGCATCGTGTCCGACATCGCCGGGATCGCCCGCGGCAAGGCGATGCCCGCCACCAAGTTCGCCCAGCAGACGCAGTTCTACCTGCCGAATTCGATCTTCCTTCAGACCATCACCGGCGACTGGGCCGTGCTGGAGGATCAGGCCTTTACCGAACCCGACATGATTCTGACGCCGGATTTCTCGACCGCCACGGCGGCCCCCTGGACAGGTGACTGGACGATTCAGGTGATCCACGACATCTCCGACCAGCAGGGCAACCCGATCCCCATCGCGCCGCGCAATGTGCTGAGACGCGTCGTGCAGCTTTACAACGACCGCGGCTGGCAACCGATCGTGGCGCCGGAGATGGAGTTCTTCCTTGTCGCCCGCAACACCGACCCCGCCCAGCCGGTGGAGCCGCCGATCGGCCGGTCGGGGCGCAAGGCTGCCGCACGGCAAGCCTATTCGATGAGCGCGGTCGACGAATACGGCCCGGTCATCGACGACATCTACGATTTCGCCGAGGCGCAGGGGTTGGAAATCGACGGCATCCTGCACGAAGGTGGCGCCGGGCAGATCGAGATGAACCTGCGCCATGGCGACCCGGTGAAACTCGCCGACGAGATATTTTTCTTCAAACGATTGATCCGGGAAGCCGCGCTCCGCCACGAATGCTATGCCACCTTCATGGCCAAGCCCATCGAGAACGAGCCCGGATCGGCGATGCACATCCATCACTCGGTGGTGGAAATTGAGACCGGGCAGAACATCTTCTCGGCCCCCGACGGCGCGGAAACTCCGACCTTCATGCATTTCATTGCCGGGCTTCAGACCCATATGCCATCGGTCGTGGCACTTCTGGCGCCTTACGTGAACAGCTATCGCCGCTACGTTCCCGACTTCGCCGCGCCGATCAACCTTGAATGGGGCCGCGACAACCGCACCACCGGCCTGCGGGTCCCGGTTTCTGGGGCAGAGGCGCGACGGGTGGAAAACCGTCTGGCCGGCATGGATTGCAACCCCTATCTGGGCATCGCCGCATCGCTGGCCTGCGGCTATCTTGGTCTGGTCGAGGCCGCCCAGCCAAAGGCCGAATTCACCGGCGATGCCTATTCGGGGGATGAATCCATTCCCCGCAACGTAGGCGAGGCGCTGGATGTCTTCGACCGGTCCACCGCCATCCGTCAGGTTCTGGGAGAGGAGTTCTGCGTCGTCTACTCCGCCCTGAAAGCGCTGGAGTATAAAGAGTTCCTTCAGGTCATCAGCCCGTGGGAGCGCGAACATCTGCTGTTGAACGTATGAACCTGCTTTTCGCGAATGATGAACGCGGGTCCTATCCCGCAAGCTGGTATGCGGAGGTCACGCCGCCGCTCGATCCCTTCCCGCCGCTGTCGGGCGATACACGCGCCGATGTCTGCGTCATCGGCGGTGGATATACGGGGCTGTCGGCCGCGCTTCACTTGGCGCAGGCGGGGGCCGATGTCGTTCTGGTCGAGGCGCACCGGGTTGGTTTCGGCGCCTCGGGGCGGAACGGCGGGCAGGTGGGCAGCGGCCAGCGGCTGGACCAATGGGCGCTGGAACGCATGCTGGGCGATGCAAATGCCGCGCGGCTCTGGCATCTGGCAGAAGATTCCAAGGCCCTGGTCGCCAACCTGATCGCGACCCACGGCATCGCCTGCGACTATCGCCCCGGCGTCGTCCACGCCGAATGGAGCGCGCGGGGCACCAAGGCCGTACATGCCTATGTCGAAAAACTTCTCCGCGACTATGAATACGACCTGATGGAGCCGCTGACCCGGGACGAGATGCAGGCGCTGGTGGGCTCCCCGGTCTATCAGGGCGGTGCAGTCGACTGGGGCGCGGGGCATCTGAACCCGCTGTCCTTCGCCTTCGGCCTTGCGCAGGCCGCCCGCGCGGCGGGGGCCCATATCCATGAAACCACCCTTGTCGAGCGGATGGAACCGGGCGCCCTGCCCGTTGTGACAACCGACCGGGGCCGGGTGACCGCCGACCGGGTGATCCTTGCCGCCAACGGCTATCTTGGCGACTTGTCGCCCAAGGTCGCGGCCCGGGTGATGCCGATCAACAATTTCATCGTCGCAACGGAACCGTTGGGCGACCGGGCTGCCGCTGTCCTTGCAAAAGACGTCGCCGTCGCAGACAGCAAGTTCGTCATCAACTATTTCCGCCTGTCCCCCGATGGTCGCCTGCTGTTCGGCGGGGGGGAGAATTACGGCTACGCCTTCCCCTCCGACATCCGCGCGGTGGTGCGCAAGCCGCTGGCGCAGGTCTTCCCGCATCTGGCCGATGTTGCCCTGACCCATGCCTGGGGCGGCACGCTGGCCATCACGCGCAATCGCCTGCCCCATATCGCGGCCCCGATGCCGGGTGTCTTCTCGGCCGCGGGCTATTCGGGGCATGGGGTTGCGCTTGCGACGCTCGCCGGCCGCGTTCTGGCCGACGCCTGCCGCGGCGACAGCGCGGATTTCGAAACCTTCGCGAAACTGCCCTGCCCGCCCTTCCCCGGTGGCAACGCGTTGCGCACGCCACTGATGGCCCTGGCCATGACTTGGTACGCCCTGCGCGACAGATTGGGCGTCTGATCGTCGCTGTCATGTTTTTGTCATGGCCTTTCGCTATGCGCCTGCCCTACAGGTTTTCTGAAAGCCGCCTGCAGGAAAGGTGAAAGCATGCCCCTCGCCCCCAATGTCTACGATGCCGAGCCGATCCCCGAGGCCGCCTGCGCGGAAATCGAACGCCTGCTGCAGTCGGGCGATCTGTTCCGCTATACCGCCCCCAAGGACGCGCCGGTGACCGTGCTGGAGCGGGAGTTTGCCGAATTCATGGGCGCCCGTTACGCGGTCTGCGTCTCTTCCTGTTCGGCCGCGTTGTTTCTGTCGCTGAAGGCGCTGGACCTGCCGCGGGGCGCGCGCGTTCTGATCCCGGCCTTCACGTTCGCCGCGGTGCCTTCGGCCGTTGTGCATGCCGATTGCCACCCCGTGCTGGCAGAGGTCGGCACGAATTACCGGCTGGATATGGACGATTTCGCCGCCAAGCTGGATCAGGATATTTCCGCCGTCATCATCAGCCACATGCGCGGCCATACCTCCGACATGGACGCGATCATGGCGTTGTGTGCCGAGCGCGATGTTCCGGTGATCGAGGATGCCGCACATTCGCTCGGCACCCGCTGGCACGGCCGTAATATCGGCACGCTGGGCAAGATCGGCTGCTTTTCCTTCCAGTCCTACAAGATGGTCAATGCCGGCGAAGGCGGCGTGCTGATCACCGATGACGCCGATCTGGCGGCCCGGGCCGTCATCATGTCCGGCGCGTACGAACATAACTGGAAGAAACATGACGGGCTGCAAAACAGCTTTGCCCGCTGGCAGAACAAGCTGCCGCTTTACAATCTGCGCATGCAGAACCTCTCTGCCGTCGTCATCCGCCCGCAATTGGCCGAGGTGGAGCGCCGTGTGCGCGATGGTCTGGCCAATCACGACTATGTCGCGGACCGGCTGAACACCTCGCCGTGGATGGATGTGCCCCCGCCGCTGGGCCCGGAAGAACGGGCCCCCGATTCGCTGCAGTTCAACCTGGTCGGTTTCGATACGGATGAAGAGGCCATCGCCTTTCAGGCAGAGGCCAAGGCCCGGGGTGTTTCCGTGCAGGTCTTCGGCCTCAGCCAGGACAATGCCCGCGCCTTCTGGAACTGGCAGTTCATCGACGGCCCGACGCCCGATCTGCCCAAGACCCGCGCCATGCTGATGCGCGCCTGCGACACGCGCCTGCCCGCGCGGTTGCAGCAGCCCGATCTGGATTTCATCGCCAATGCACTGCTTGACGCGGCCGAGGCGGTGAAGGCCGAAACCCGTGCCTACGGCACCTGAGGGCCTTGCCCCTCAAAGAACCTTGAGCGCCCCCTTCGTCGGCCGGGTGCGTGCCCCAGAACGAGAGGGCCTTGCCCCTCAAAGAACCTTGAGCGCCCCCTGAAGCCATGGCAGCCGTGCCGTGGCTTCGCTCACCACGATCTCTTGCAGCAAGGGGCGCAGCCGGTCGGCCATGCGCCCCGGCATCTCCCCCAGAACGCCGGCCCGTGCGATCAGAACGATCCGCCGGGACAGCGGCGCCACCGGCAGGGGCAGCAGGTCCACATCCGCCTGAAACCGGCGTGCGTGCAGCCAGCCCAAGGGCGTCAGGATCGACCATCCGGCCCCGCCCGCGACCATGGCAAGAATGGCGTTGTAGCTGTCCAATTCGAAGCGGGACGTCGGGCTCCAGTCTTGCCGGGCGAGATGTTCGGCGATCTGGCGGCCCATCTGGTGCCGTTGGGTGTAGTGCACCAAGGGCAACGTCAGCAATTGCGCCGGCACGTCGCCCGCCGGATCAATCCGCCCACGCGGCGCGGCCACCACGAAGGGTTCGTCCAGCAGCGGATGCACCTCCATCCACTGCGCCGCACGCCCCGGATCGGCAGCCACCACCACGTCGAGTGCGCGCGCATCCAGCAGCCCCAGCAACCGATGGCTTGGCCCGGTTTCCAACTGGAACGCGCTGCGTGTCAGTTCATCCGACATCTCGGACAGCAACCGGGGCGTCACGTCAGCCTCGAAATCCTCGATCATCCCCAGACGCAAAAGCGGCAGGGATGACAGGTCCTGCGCGGCGATCTCTGCCCGGGCGGCCTGCGCCTCTGACAGGATGGTCCGCGCCCGGCGCAGGAAGGTCTCTCCCGCCGCGGTCAGGGCCAAGGGGCGGGCGCTGCGATCCAGAAGCGTGGCCCCCAATGCGGCCTCCAGCGCCGACAACTGCTGGGAAACGGCGGAAACACTCGCCCCCAACCGCCGCGCCGCGGCCGACAGGGTGCCCTCTTCGGCTGCGGCAACGAAGACCTCGGTTCCCCACAGGGTCAGTCGGCCGGGCGACGGGGCCATCTTTTTCTCCGGCGGTTGCGCTTGGCCGGGACGCTACGGTGCGCGGCCCGATGGTGCAACGGCGATTGCACGGAACCGCGCCCGGCGATAGCGTGCGGCACGTTCCGCGTTCAGGAGAGCCCCCATGCCCGACACCGCCCACCAAAGCTGGCAAGCCCGCGCCGAGGCTGCCACCTTCTATGGCTTCACCGACCTGCCGTCGGTCAAGGAACGCGGCACGGTGGTCATCACCCATGGCGAGGGTCCTTATGTCATAGACACCGAGGGGCGGCGTTACCTCGACGCGAATTCCGGGCTCTGGAACATGGTGGCGGGTTTCGATCATCCCGGCCTCGCCGCTGCGGCCAAGGCGCAATACGAACGCTTTCCGGGCTATCACGCCTTCTTCGGGAGGATGTCGGACCAGACCGTGATGCTGTCTGAAAAACTGATCGAGGTGTCCCCCTTCGACCGCGGCCGGGTCTTCTATACCAATTCGGGGTCAGAGGCGAACGACACGCTGGTCAAGATGCTGTGGTTTCTTGCCCGCGCCGAAGACAAGCCCGAACGGCGCAAGATCCTGACCCGCAAGAACGCCTATCACGGGGTCACGGCCGTCTCGGCCTCGATGACCGGCAAGCCGTATAACGAGATGTTCGGACTGCCCCTGCCCGACTTCATTCACCTCACCTGCCCGCATTACTGGCGCGAGGGGCGGCCGGACGAGTCCGAGGCCGACTTTACCGCGCGGATGGCACGCGAACTTGAGGAGGTGATCGCCCGTGAAGGCGCCGACACCATCGCGGGCTTTTTCGCGGAACCGGTGATGGGCGCGGGCGGCGTCATTCCGCCGAGTGCGGGCTATTTCCAGGCGATCCAGCCGATCCTGCGCCGCCACGGCATTCCGCTGGTCGCGGACGAGGTGATCTGCGGCTTCGGGCGCACCGGCGAGGTCTGGGGATGCCAGACCTACGGCTTCACCCCCGACGCCATCATCAGCTCCAAGGCGCTGACCGCGGGCTATTTCCCGATGGGGGCCGTGATCCTCGGGCCGGAATTGTCAGACCGGTTGCACGCCGCCGCCGAAGAGGTCGAGGAATTCCCCCACGGCTTCACCGCCTCCGGCCACCCGGTGGGCTGCGCCATCGCGCTGAAGGCCATCGACGTGATCCTGAACGAGGGTCTTCTGGACAATGTCCGCACCCTGACGCCCCGGTTCGAGGCCGGAATGGCACGCCTGGCCGAACATCCCAATATCGGGGAGATCCGCGGCAAGGGCCTGATGGGCGCGCTGGAGGCCGTGGCGGACCGGGAGACGAAGACGCCGTTTCCCGCCGATCTGTCCGTCAGCGAACGCATCGCCAACACCTGCACCGACCACGGGCTGATCTGCCGGCCGCTGGGGCAGTCCGTTGTCCTGTGCCCGCCCTTTATCCTGACCGAAGCACAGATGGACGAGATGTTCGAGAAGCTTGAAGAGGCGCTGAGCGCGGTGTTCGACGGGATTACCGGATAGGGAGGGGCCGCCGCCCCTACCCGTTCAGCTTCGCCAGTTTATCCTGCAACTCCGCCAACTGCCGCTTGATGTCGTCAAGGTCGTCAGCCGGCTCCGAATCCTCATGCCCGGGTCCAGATGCCCCGGGCCATCCCCCGGTCATCGCCTTGAGAAACGCCTCCTGCTGGGCCTTCATCGCCTCAAAGCCCGGCATCGCGCCCATCGGCGACATCCGGCCCATGTTCTCCATCATCTTCGACTGGCTTTCGCGCAGCATCTCGAAGCTTGTGGCCAGGAATTGCGGAACGACGCTTTGCGCAGAGGTCGTGTAGCTGCGCACCAGATCGGTCAGCACATTGATCGGCAGCACGCTCTCGCCCTTGCTTTCATGCTCGGCGATGATTTGCAGCAGATACTGGCGGGTAAGGTCGTCGCCGCTTTTCAGATCGACGATCTGCACCTCGCGCCCCTCGCGGATCACCTTGGCGATATCCTCCAGGGTGACATAGTCGCTCGTCTCCGTGTTGTAGAGACGACGACTGGCATAACGCTTGATCAGCAGCGGTTTCGTCGCTTCGGTCAAGATGGGCCCTCCCCGGGACAAACTACCTTACGTTGCAGCGCAGCAACCTTAGGCGCACGCGCGGCAAAAAGAAAGGGCAGGCACAGCGTGCCCGCCCAGTTTAACCCGTCGACAGGGAGGAGGAGTCGCGGGAATTTCGTAGCCTATTAGGCAGAGGCGGCAGTCGTCGCCTTCTTGGCAACGGTGGTCGCCTTCGTGGTCGCCTTTTTCATGGCCGAGGTGGCGTCTTCGGAGAAGTCCTTGCCAGCGGCCAGCATCAGCTCGACGGTTTCCATCTGAACCTTCTTGGCAACCTCGGCGAAGGCAGCCATGTTTTCGGCAGCCATTTCAGCCGAAGCCGACGCGAAATCGGTCATCGCCTTGGAATAGTCGGCGGGCTCGTCCTTGACGGTGGCCACTTCACCAACTTTGGTCAGGGTGTCCTTGGTCCATTTCGCAGAAATCTCGGTCGACTTCTCGGCGGCTTCGAGGGCAACCTTGGACATCTTCTCGGCCAGGGCGGCTTGGGTCTTGAACGCATCCTGCATCGCGTTCGGGTCCATCGAGAATGCCGACATCATGTCCTGCATCATCTTGGTGAAATCTTGTGCGTCAGCCATGTGGTTTCTCCTTGCGCGGGAAGTGGACCCCGCTCTCTGCTGTATCCTGCAACCTAGATACACGCTGCAGTGCAGCATTTCAAGAAGAAATGCCGCGCTGCAGCAAAATTTTGCGGAGAAAAGTCAGAGCGGCCTTGCGCCAGTCACATAGGTCCCGGGGGCATCGCAAAGAATGGTTGTCCCGTCCGCGCCCGGAACGCGGGCCGGCACCTGCTTGCCCGACCGCTTCTTCAGCCAGTCGTCCCAGCGCGGCCACCACGACCCTTCGTGGAACTCGGTGCCCGCGCGCCAGTCGTCTGCGGACAGGTCTTTCATCGGCGCATCGTTGGTGTAGTGACCGTATTTCTTCTTGTCCGGCGGGTTCACGATCCCCGCGATATGGCCCGACTGCGACAGGATGAAGGTCTTGCTGGTGGAACCCATCTTGCGCACACCTTCGTAGGAGGCGTGCCAGGCCGCGATGTGATCGGTCTCGCAGGCGATGGCGCAAACCGGCACCTTCACGTCGGAAATCCTGACCACTTCGCCGCAGATCTCGAACCCGTCGCTCGCGAACCGGTCCTCCTGACACAGGCCGCGCAGATATTCCACGACCATCTTGGCCGGCAGGTTGGTCGAATCGCCGTTCCAGTAGAGCAGGTCAAAGGCCGGCGGGCGTTCGCCCATCATGTAGTTGCGGATGGCGGGCCGATAGATCAGGTCGTTCGACCGCAGGTACGAGAAGGTGCGCGACATGAAGAAACTGTCGAGATAGCCGTTCTGGGTCACCTCGCGCTCGATCCCGTCGACGAAATCGTTGTCGAGGAAGACGCCGACCTCCCCCTGATCCGAGAAATCGGTCAGCGTGGTGAAGAAGGTGGCCGACCGAACCGACTTGTCATCGTGTTTCTGCATCAACGACAGGGCCAGCGAAAGCGTCGTGCCGGCGATGCAATACCCCACCACATTGACCTTGTCCTCGCCGCAGATGCGCTTGGCCTCGGCGATGGCGGTCATGTATCCGTCCTGAACGTAATCGCACATGCCGATCTCGGCATAAGACGGATCGGGGTTGATCCAGGACACGACGAAAACGGTGTAGCCCTGATCGACGATCCACTTGATCAGCGATTTCTTCGGGTTCAGATCGAGGATGTAGAACTTGTTGATCCAGGGCGGGAAGATGATCAACGGCGTCGCATGCACGGTTTCAGTGCTGGGCGCATACTGGATCAGTTCCATCATCCGGTTGCGATAGACGACCTTGCCTGGCGTGGTGCCCAGATTTTCGCCCACCTTGAAGGCGTCCTTGTCCGCCAGCGTCACGAGCATCTGGCCATTGTTGGCCTCGATATCGCGCACCAGATTCTCAAGACCGTCCACAAGGGACTGGCCGTCGGTTTCGACCGCGCGTTCCAGCGCCTCGGGGTTCGTGCCCAGGAAATTCGCGGGCGAGAACAGATCGACGATCTGCTGGGTGAAGTATTCCAGCCTCTGCGCATCGCGCGGGTTCAACCCCTCGACATCCTTTACCGCGTTGGCGATGGCCTCCGCGCTCATCAGGTATTGCTGCTTGATGAAGTTGAAATAGGGATGCGTCTGCCACAGCGGGTTCGAAAACCGCGGATCGGGGGGCGTATTGTCGGGCGGGGCCTGCAACTTGCCCTTGGCCAGCGTCTCCTGCACCTCGACGAAATGCTTCAGGGCCTTGCCCCAATATGACACCTGATGCTCGATCAGCTTGGAGGGGTTCTGCATCATCTCCGCCATGTAGGCGGCGGCCGCCTTCATGTAGAGATCGTGCCCCGGCCCCTGCAGGTTCGGATCGATCGTCCGCTTGCGCGACATGGCCCCGACCAGCCGTTCGGTCAGTTCTTCCATCCGGCCAATGTTCTCGTTCAGCCGTTCCAGCTTGGTCGGCTGAACGTCATCTTCTGTTGTCACGACGTGGATTCCCCCGTACCTTTGCGTGTGCAGCATCGCCACCTCCCCGGCGTCCGCTGCCCTGCGTCTCCGATATACTATCGGAAAAGGAGTGGCGAATGAAATACATGACGACCTACGATCTGATGGAAACCGTGCGCAACACAAATCAATGGCTGGGCGCATCGGCGCTGGCCATGGGATCCTATCCCGCGGTGGCCATGGTCCCCAATCCCTTCTTTCGTCTGGTCGCCGCATGGGGAGAGGTCACCGAGCGCACGTTCGCCCGCATGATCGCCAAGCCCGACTGGAACATCAACACCGTGGTGGGCGCGGACGGGCGCGATCATATCGTGTCGGTGGAAAAGATCGTCGAACGTCCCTTTGGCGACCTGATCCAGTTCCAGGTTCATGGCCGCCCGCAAAAGGCCCGCCGGGTGCTCTTGGTCGCGCCGATGTCGGGACATTATGCCACTCTCTTGCGCTCGACCGTGGCCAGCCTTCTGCCCGATTGCGAGGTGTTCATCACCGACTGGCACAATGCGCGCGACATCCCGGTTTCGGCGGGCAAGTTCGATGTCGAGGACTATACGCTCTACCTCGCCGACTTCATGCGCCATCTGGGGCCCGACACCCATGTGATTGCCGTCTGCCAACCCGCGCCGCTTACACTGGCCGCCACGGCCTATCTTGCCGCGGAGGAGCCGGAGGCACAGCCCCGGACCCTGACACTGATCGGCGGCCCCATCGATCCCGATGCCGCCAAGACCGACGTCACCGATTTCGGCCGCCGCGTGACCATGGGCCAGCTAGAACAGTTCGTGATTCAACGCGTGGGGTTCAAATATGCCGGCGTCGGTCGTCTGGTGTATCCGGGCATGCTGCAACTGACCTCTTTCATGTCGATGAATTCCGAACGCCACAGCCGCGCGTTCTCGGAACAGATCATGCGCGTGGCCAAGGATGAGGCGGGCGATCACGACAAGCACAACCGCTTCTATGACGAATACCTCGCCGTGATGGACATGACTGGGGAATTCTACCTCTCAACGGTGGAGCGGATTTTCAAGAATCGCGAGATCGCCCAGAACCGGTTCGAGGTCGCCGGGCGCCACGTGGACATCGCCGCGATCACCGACGTGGCGGTAAAGACCGTGGAAGGCGCCAATGACGATATCTCGGCCCCGGGCCAGTGCATCGCCGCGCTGGACCTGCTGACCAGCCTGCCGGACGAGAAGAAGGCCAGCCACCTGGAACCGGGCGCAGGCCATTACGGCATCTTCGCCGGTAAAAGTTGGCGCAACAACATCCGCCCGTTGGTGCTGGAATTCATCGATGCGAATTCGGCAACCCCGCGGGCAAGCAAGCCGCATCTGCGGACGGTGTGAGCCGCCCTCACTCCGGGGAGTGACCGTCCCGGCGCGGTACCAAGGGTCTTTGCCCGCAGGGTACCGCGTCGGGGTCTTCCCAAGCCGGCGCATTGCGGGCTCGGCCGGCACCAATCGCGCGGCCCGGCGCTCCAGTTCGC
The DNA here is from genome assembly GCF_002079305.1 of Rhodovulum sp. P5. Taxonomy (NCBI): domain Bacteria; kingdom Pseudomonadati; phylum Pseudomonadota; class Alphaproteobacteria; order Rhodobacterales; family Paracoccaceae; genus Rhodovulum; species Rhodovulum sp. P5. The sequence goes on along the minus strand of NZ_CP015039.1, from coordinate 3,816,155 downwards.
CGAACCACGGGCGTTGATCGCTGGCACATCACCACGCCCGGAGTATCGGCTCGGCCCCGCGATGCGGCGCGCCTGAGATGTCTCACCCCGGCAGAACCTCCGCAATTGCCGTCTCGATCTGCGCCAGGTTCTCCGGCTCCGAGAACCGGTGATCTGCGCCTTTGACCAGCGACAGCCGGACATCTGCCCCTTCGATATGATCCAGCAGGCGGAGCGCGACCGACCGGTCCACATCCGCATCCGCCGTCCCTTGCAACAGGCGCACCGGGAAAGGCAGCCGCAGGGGATCGCGCAGCACCAGGTTTTCCCGCCCATCCTCGATCAGGCGGCGGGTGATCGGGTACGGGTCGCCATAGTCTGACGGGATCTCGATCTGCCCGTCCCGCATCAGTGCCTGACGCTGCTGATCGCCAAACGACGCCCACATGCTGTCTTCGGTGAAATCGGGGGCGGCGGCGATGCCGACAAGGCCCACCACCGTTTCCGGCATCGCGCGCGCCAGCAAAAGCGCGATCCAGCCCCCCATGGAGGAGCCGACCAGCACCTGTGGCCCCTCGGTCAGCGCGGTGATCACGGCCTGCGCATCGGCCGCCCAATCGCCGATAGAGCCGTCGGTGAAGGCCCCGTCGCTTTGCCCGTGGCCGGAATAGTCGAACCGCAGGAAAGCCCGCCCCTGCGCCTTGGCCCAGCCTTCCAGATGCACGGCCTTGGTGCCGTCCATGTCCGACATGAAGCCGCCAAGGAAGACGACACCGGGCGATGCGCCGTCGGTTTTGTGATAGGCGAGGCGGCGGCCTTCGGCGGTAGTCAGCATCTGGGGGGCGGTCATGGGATCCTCGGGGTTGGCTTTGGCCCGACGGTAGGCAGCGGGTCGAACGACCGCAAGACCGGCCTCTTGCCCCGCGGTTGTTTTTGCAGTTTGCTTTTATTCATGACTGGTCCGCGTTACACCCCGATTGTCGAACGTCTGCCCGCAACCGTGCCCTTCGTCGGGCCCGAGACGCTGGAACGCCAGCGCGGCAACCCGTTCCGCGCGCGACTGGGTGCAAATGAAAGCATGTTCGGCCCCTCGCCCAAGGCCGTGGGCGCCATGAAAGACGCCGCGCATCAGGCGTGGAAATACGGCGATGCCCAGAACCACGATCTGCGGGAGGCGCTGGCCGCCGACCTGGGCGTCGGGACCGAAAACATCATGATCGGCGAGGGGATCGACGGTCTGCTGGGATACCTCGTGCGGCTGACGGTGTCGCCGGGCGATACGGTGGTCACGTCGGACGGCGCCTATCCGACCTTCAACTACCACGTGACCGGATTTGGCGGGGTGCTGCACAAGGTGCCCTATGCCGCCGATCACGAAAACCCCGATGCGCTTGTGTCGAAGGCCGCCGAGGTCGACGCGAAGCTCGTCTACCTGTCCAACCCCGACAACCCGATGGGCAGCTGGCTGCCGTCCGACCGGGTGCAGGCGATGATCGACGCGGTGCCTGACGGCACGCTCATGATTCTGGACGAGGCCTATGTCGAATTCGCGCCCGAGGGCAGCGCGCCCGCCATCGCCCCCGATGACCCCCGCGTGATCCGGGTGCGCACCTTTTCCAAGGTGCATGGGCTGGCGGGCGCGCGCGTCGGCTATGCGATCGGGGCCGCGCCGTTGATCGCGGCCTTCGACAAGGTGCGCAACCATTTCGGCATGTGTCGGATCAGCCAGGAGGGGGCGCTGGCCGCGCTCGGCGACAAGGCATGGCTGGCCGAGGTCAAGGCACAGGTGGCCGAGGCCCGCGCACGCATCGGGCGGATCGTGTCTGACAACGCTCTGACGCCCCTGCCCTCTGCCACGAACTTCGTGACGGTGGATTGCGGCGCCGACGGCGCGTTCGCCCGCCGCCTGCTGGAGGAACTGGCCCAGCGCGATGTCTTCGTGCGGATGCCCGGCGTGGCGCCGCTTGACCGCTGTATCCGCATCTCCGCCGCCCCCGAAGACCAGCTTGACGTGCTGGAGGAGGAACTGCCCAAGGCACTGGCCGCGGCCCGGGGATAACGGCACAGGGCGGCTCCACAGCGCGGGCGTTCCGTGGCACACTTGCCCCATGTCGCAGCGCCCCGTCACACCGGTTGAGAACTACACCCGTGCCTTTGTCGTGACGGGGTTCTTCGCGATCTTCGCGGGGCTTTTCTGCATCTGGGCGCTCTGGGGCTATGCGTGGGCTTTGGGCGTGGCTGCGGCCATATGGCTTTTGCTTCGCTTGGCCGCTTCTGTGACCTAGTCACTTGGCACTGCGGCCCGCCTGCCCCAAAGAGGGCCGTCAGGACATATCCCGTCACCTTCTCTCGGAGAGCCCCCATGAAACAGACCCTGCTGATGGAAAAATACCCGGTCTTCGACCTCGACCTGCCGAAGACGGAAACCACCTTCGACAGTGTCGACGCGATCATCGAAGACCTGAAAGGCAAGATCGACGCCCATCCCAAGGTCGCCTATATCGCCACCTTCGACCACTACAGCCATACGACGTCGATCGAGGGCACCATCGCCGACACCATCAAGGATGCCCGCAACATCGTCTTCTGCTTTGGCGTGGCGCTTCCCAATGCGCATGTGCTGGCGGTGCGTCCGCGTTCCATCGGCGTGGCCGATCTGGGCGACCGGTTCCACATCACCTTCATGGAACCGCCGATGGAAGTGGCGACCAAGGAAATGGAAGCCTGGTGCAAGGCGCTGGCCAACAAGGGCTGACGGCGCCGCCACAAGACATCCCCGGGCCTGCGCCATGCGGCGCGGCCCACCCCGCGCGGGCCGCAACGTCGAACTGACCCGTTGCGGAAATCCGGCCCTGTTTTCCGCCGCATCCTTTGGCTAAGGTACAGGCGAAACGGCAATCAGGGCTGAAATGGACGAGGTCGAATCCGAAACGGTCGCCCCCGCTGATGAGGGCTATGCGCTGGACAGCCGCATCGTGGCTGCGATCCGGCTTGCCGTGGCAGCGGGCGATCAGCCGCGGCTGGGTGAGCTTCTCGAACCGCTGCACCCTGCCGACATCGCCGACCTTCTGGAACAGGTCGATTCCGGACACCGGCGTGAAATCCTGCTGCTTGGCGCGCCGTTCCTCGACGGCGAAATCCTGTCGGAACTGGATGAGGGCGTCCGCGAGGAGGTGATTTCCTTCCTCCCGCGCGAGATCCTCAGCGAGGCCGTGCGGGAACTGGACTCCGACGATGTCGTCGACCTTGTCGAGGATCTCGACAAGCCACAGCAGGACGCGATCCTCGAAGCACTGCCCGTGGCCGAACGGGTCGCCGTCGAACAGGCGCTGACCTATCCGGAATACTCCGCCGGTCGCCTGATGCAACGCGAGGTCGTCAGCGCGCCTGAGCACTGGACCGTGGGCGAAACCATCGACTTCCTGCGTGCCAACAAGAAAAAGCTGCCCGATCAGTTCTACCATGTGGTGGTCGTCGATCCCGGCATCCGGCCGGTGGGCTATGTGACGCTGGGCAAGCTGCTGTCTTCCAAGCGTTCGGTCAAGCTGGCCTCGATCTTCGAGGACAGCTTTCGCACCATTCCGGTCGAGGAGGCCGAGTCGGAAATCGCCTATGCGTTCAACCAGTATCACCTGATCTCTGCCCCGGTGGTGGATGACGGCGGGCGGCTGGTTGGTGTCATCACCATCGACGACGCGATGAACGTGCTGGACGAAGAGCATGAAGAAGACATCCTGCGGCTGGCCGGTGTCGGCGAAAGCAGCCTCAGCGACCGGGTGATCGAAACCACGCGCCAGCGTGTGCCGTGGCTGTTCGTCAACCTGTTAACGGCGATTATCGCCTCCATCGTGATCGCGCAGTTCGAAACCGCGCTGGCCCAGGTCGTGGCGCTGGCCGTCCTGATGCCCATCGTGGCGTCAATGGGCGGCAATGCCGGCACACAATCCCTGACCGTCGCGGTCCGGGCCCTGGCCACGAAGGACCTCACCGGGTCCAACGTCTGGCGGGTCGTCCGCCGCGAGCTGGCGGTCGGGCTGATCAACGGTTTTCTGTTCGCGGTGACCATGGGGATCGTCGGTCTGTTGTGGTTCGGGTCGGGCCAGTTGGGCATGGTGATCGCGGTGGCCATGGTCGTGAACCTTGCGGTGGCGGCCTTGGCGGGCATCCTGATCCCCGTGACGCTCGACAAGTTCGGGGTGGACCCGGCGCTTGCCTCCGGCACGTTCGTGACGACGGTGACCGATGTGGTGGGCTTCTTCGTCTTCCTCGGGCTGGCCTCCGCGGTTCTGCTGTGACAGCGGGCGAAAAGGCCGATCTGCGCAAGCTGGCCCTGACCCGGCGCAAGGCGGCGCACGCGCCCGAACGTGGGGCCGCGGCCTGTGATCGGCTGGTTGAGATGTTGGCCGCAGAGTACGGCCGTCCCGTCGCAGGCTACATGCCGATCCGGAGCGAGATCGACCCCCGACCGGCGATGGCCGACCTCTCCCGGCAAGGTCCGGTGGGCGTTCCGGTGATCGAAGCGCCAGGCCGCCCCCTGTCATTCCATCTGTGGACGCCGGAATGTGCACTGGTCGACGGCCCGTTTGGCGCCGCCGTTCCGGCGACCGCCATGCCGATGGTGCCCGAGATCCTGATCGTGCCGCTTGTGGCCTTCGACAGGTCATGCAATCGGCTGGGCTATGGCGGGGGGTTCTACGACCGGACCATTGCGGCATTGGCGGCACTGGGCCCGATCCGCACCATCGGGCTGGCCTATGCTGCGCAGGAACTGCCGCGCATACCGACAGAACCCACGGATCGGAAACTGGATGCCATCGTCACCGAGAATGAGACAATCGAACGTTAATTCCCTTGCCCTGCCGGCCGGTGGAGCCTAGGGAAACCTGTCATGAAGCTACTGTTCCTTGGTGATGTGATGGGCCGCGCGGGCCGCGTGGCGGTTGCCGAACGGCTTGCGCAACTGCGCGACGCGTGGGATCTGGATTTCGTGGTCGTCAATGGCGAAAACGCCACGTCGGGTGCGGGCCTGTCGCCCGCCCATGCGCGCGACCTGCTGAACGCCGGGGCCGATTGCCTGACGCTGGGCGACCATGCCTTCGACCAGAAAGACATGCTCAGCTTCATCGAGCAGGAACCCCGCATCCTGCGCCCGCTGAACTATGCCAAGGGCGCGCCGGGCAAGGGCGCGCGCCTGTTCACGGCCCGGGGCGGGCGCAAGGTTCTGGTCGCGCAGGTGCTGGGGCAGGTCTTCATGAAACGCCCCTTTGACGATCCGTTCTCGGCCATCGAACCGGTGCTGAAATCCCATCCGTTGGGCGGGCTGGCGCAGGCCGCCATCGTCGACATGCATTGCGAGGCGACATCGGAGAAGATGGCGATGGGTCATTTCTGCAATGGCCGCGCCAGCCTGATCGTCGGCACCCACACCCATGTGCCCACGGGCGACGCGCAGATCCTGCCCGGCGGCAGCGCCTATCTGACCGATGCGGGCATGTGCGGGGACTACGACTCGGTCATCGGCATGGAAAAGGCCGAACCGATGCGCCGCTTCATCACCGGCATGCCGAAATCGCGCTTTACCCCCGCGATGGGAGAGGCGACGCTTTCCGGTGTCTATGTCGAAACCGACGACCGGACGGGGCGTGCAACCCGTGTCCGCATGATCCGCCAGGGCGGACGGTTGGAACAGGCAGAGCCGTGATCCCGCGGCGCTGGCTGCTGGTGGCGATGCTGGCGGTCGCCGGGGCCGGGTGGGGCCTGACCACGCCACTAACCAAGATCGCCGTCTCCGACGGCTACCGCCCCTTCGGCATCATCTTCTGGCAATTCGTTATCGGCATCGCCCTGTTGGGGCCTGTCGTGTTGCTGCGCGGCCAGCCCGTGCCGTTTTCGCGCGGACATCTGGGCCTTTACGCCATTATCGCGGCGGTCGGCACGCTGCTGCCGAACGCGGCGTCGTATCAGGCCGCGGTCTATCTGCCCGCGGGGCTGATCGCGATCCTGCTGTCCTCTGTCCCGATGTTCGCCTTTGCCATTGCGCTGGCCATCGGCGACGAGCGGATCGAGCCGGTACGCCTATGGGGTCTTCTGCTCGGCCTTGCCGGGGTCGTGCTGATCGTGGGGCCGAGAGAGGCCCTGCCCGACCGCGCGATGCTGGCCTTCGTTCCGCTCGCGCTGGTCGCGCCGGTCTTCTACGGGATCGAGGGCAATGTGGTCGCCCGGCTCGGTACTCGCGGGCTGGATGCGATCCGGCTTCTGCTCGGGGCCTCGCTGATCGGCCTGCCCGCGGCGCTGGTGCTGGCGCTGATCTCGGGGCAATGGATATCGCCGCTGCCGCCATGGGGTCTGCCCGACCTTGCCATCGTGACCTCGTCCAGTGTGCATGCCGCCGTCTATTCCGCCTATGTCTGGCTGGTTGCACGGGCGGGCGCGGTATTCGCGGCGCAAGTTGCCTATCTGGTAACCGGATTCGGCGTTCTTTGGTCCATGCTGCTGTTGCAGGAAACCTATTCAGGGTGGATATGGATGGCGATGGCGGCGATGTTTGCGGGGCTGTTTCTTGTCCAGCCCCGGCCGCAATTGCCACCCGGCCCCGTTCCGGGCCAAGCTGACGACAGTCCCTGAATTTCGAGACGGCGCCAAGAATGATACCGCTTTCCCTTCCCCCGGCCGGCATGGCGATCCTCTCGCTCCTCGTGGTGGCGACGATGTTTCTCTTCCTCGTGCGAGAGAAATATCCCGCCGACGTCATCGCGATTACCGGTGCGACGGTGATGCTGGCGCTGGGTATCCTGCCGTATGACGATGCGCTGGCGGTTCTGTCCAACCCGGCGCCCTGGACGATTGCAGCCATGTTCCTTGTCATGGGCGCGCTGGTCCGGACCGGGGCGCTCGACTGGGTGACGCAGACGGCAGAGCGCAACGTGCGCAACAGCCCCAAGCGCGCGATCGCGGCCCTGATGACCTTCGTCATCGGATCGTCGGCCATCGTGTCCAATACACCGGTCGTGGTGGTGATGATCCCCGTCTTCGTGCAGTTGTCGCGCAGCCTCGGGATCTCCAGTTCCAAACTGCTGATCCCGCTCAGCTATGCCGCGATCCTTGGCGGCACGCTGACGCTGATCGGCACCTCGACCAACCTGCTGGTCGACGGCGTGGCGCGCAGCCAGGGCCTTGCGCCCTTCACCATCTTCGAGATCACGCCGCTCGCGCTGATCCTCGTCGCCTGGGGGATGGTGTATCTGTATTTCTTCGGCCGACGTCTTCTGCCCAATCGCGACAGCATGGCCGATCTGCTGTCCGACAAGTCCAAGATGAAGTTCTTTACCGAGGCGGTGATCCCCCCCGACAGCAACCTGATCGGGCGTGAGGTTCTGGGCGTGCAGCTATTCAAGCGCGAAGGCGTGCGGTTGATCGACGTGATTCGAGACAACGAATCCTTGCGCCGGAACCTCAAGGACGTGGAGCTTCAGGTCGGCGACCGGGTGATCCTGCGCTCCGCCGTGACCGAGCTTCTGTCCCTTCAACGCAACAAGAGCCTGCGCCGCGTCGATCAGTTGTCGGCGGTGGAGACCTCGACGGTGGAGGTTCTGATCTCGCCCGGCTGCAAGATGATCGGCCAGACGCTGGGCAGCCTGCGCCTGCGCCGGAAATACGGGGTCTATGTGCTGGCCGCGCACCGGCGCAACCAAAATATCGGGCGGCAACTGGACGACCTGGTGGTCAAGGTGGGCGATACTCTGCTGTTGGAAGGCGCGCCGGCCGATATCAAGCGGCTGGCCGCGGATCAGGGCCTTGTCGACATCTCCCAGCCCGCGGGGCAGGCCTATCGCCGCACCAAGGCCCCGATCGCCATCGCAGCACTTCTGGGCATCGTCGTGCTGGCAGCCATGGGCGTCGCGCCGATCCTTCAGTTGTCGGTGCTTGCGGTCGCCATCGTTCTTCTGACCCGCTGCGTTGATGCGGATGAGGCGTTTTCGTTTGTCGACGGCCGGCTTCTCGCGCTGATCTTCGCGATGCTGACGGTCGGTGCGGCGCTGGAGGCGTCCGGCGCGGTCAGCATGATCGTAGATGCGGTCGCGCCGGCCCTTGGGCATTTGCCGCCCTTCCTGATCGTCTGGTCGATCTACCTGCTGACCTCGATCCTGACGGAACTTGTGTCGAACAATGCCGTCGCGGTCGTCGTCACGCCCATCGCCATCGGGCTGGGAGAGGCGCTGGGGCTTGACCCCCGCGCGCTGGTCGTGGCGGTCATGGTGGCCGCATCGGCGAGCTTTGCAACGCCCATCGGGTACCAGACCAACATGATGGTCTATGGCCCGGGGGGCTACCGCTTCACCGACTTCATGCGGGTGGGCATTCCCCTGAATCTGAGCATCGGCCTGCTCGCCTCCGCTCTTATCCCGTTCTTCTGGCCGCTATAGGGGCGGTTTCCGGTACTGCCACTGCCGTTCCAACGCGCTATCTCGGCCTCATGGACCTGCCGCCCCTCTTCCACGACTGGTTTGCCGCCCGCGGCTGGTCGATCCACCCCCATCAGTCGGCACTTCTGGCGCGGGCCGATGCCCAAACCGTGCTGCTGATCGCACCCACCGGGGGCGGCAAGACGCTGGCGGGGTTCCTGCCCTCGCTGATCGATCTGGCAGAAGACCCGGCGCCGGGGTTGCATACCCTCTACATCTCGCCGCTGAAGGCGCTGACGGCGGATATCCGGCGCAACCTTGGCACGCCGGTCGCCGAGATGGCCCTGCCGATCCGGTTGGAGGATCGAACGGGCGACACCGGCTATACCCAGCGTCGCCGCCAACGGGCCGATCCGCCGCATATCCTGCTGACCACGCCCGAAAGCCTTGCCCTGATGCTGAGCTATGAGGACGCGCCGCGGATCTTTGCAGGGCTGAAGCGGGTCATCGTCGATGAAATCCATGCGCTGGCGGAGTCCAAACGCGGGGACCAGTTGATGCTTGGGCTGGCCCGCCTGCAAACGCTCTGCCCAGGTCTGCGCCGCGTGGGCCTGTCGGCGACGGTGGAGGATCCGCCCGCGCTGGGCCGGTTCCTCGCCCCCCACCCGCAGCCCTGCGAGATCGTCAATGCCGATCCCGGGCCCGCCCCCGATATCGCGATGCTGGACACCGATACCCCCGCCCCCTGGGCCGGCGGCGGCGGGCGCTATGCCATTCCCGCCGTGCTTGAGGCCGTGGCCCGGCACAAGACCACCCTGATCTTTCACAACACCCGCGCACAGGCAGAGCTGTTCTTCCACGACCTGTGGCTGGCCAATACCGGTGATCTGCCCATCGCGATCCATCACGGCAGCCTGTCGCGCGAGGCCCGGGAAAGGGTGGAAGCCGCGATGAGCTCGGGGCAGTTGCGGGCCGTCGTTTGTACCGGCTCGCTCGATCTCGGGATCGACTGGGGGGATGTCGATCTGGTGATTCAGGTCGGCGCGCCGAAAAACGTCAAACGGCTGGTGCAGCGGATCGGGCGGGCCAACCACCGCTACAATGCCCCGTCGAAGGCGCGGCTGGTGCCCGCCAACCGGTTCGAGGTTGTGGAATGCGTCGCCGCCCTGCAGGCCGTGCGCGAAAACGACCTGGACGGAGACCCGCGCGGCCCCGGCGCCCGCGACGTGCTGTGCCAGCATATCCTTGCCACCGCCGCCGCGGGACCGTTCAACGCCGATGCGCTCCATGCCGAGATCGCCACCGCGGGGCCTTACGCCCAGCTTTCGCGCGCGCAATTCGATGCCTGTCTGGATTTCGCCGCAACGGGCGGCTACGCGCTCCGCGCCTATGACCGCTGGCAGCGGCTGAAACAGGCGCCCGATGGGTGCTGGGCCTTGCGCGACCCCCGCGCGACACGTCAGATCCGGATGAACCTTGGCACCATCGTCGAGGAAGAAACCCTCAAGGTCCGCATGAAACCGGCGCGGGGCGGAACCCCGCTGGGGGAGGTGGAGGAGGCCTTCGCCGCGACGCTGACCCCCGGCGATACCTTCCTGATCGGCGGGCAGATCGTCCGCTATGAAGGGTTGAACGAAATGACTGTAGAGGTCAGCCGCACCCCCGGCCGCGAGCCAAAGATCGCCGTCTTCGCGGGCACCAAGTTCGCGACCTCGACGCAGCTTGCCGACCGAATCCTTGCCCTTTTTGAACAGCCCGACTGGCCCGACCTGCCCGCGCACACGGCCGAGTGGCTGACGCTCCAGCGCACCGTCTCGCGCCTGCCCGATCGCGACCGCCTGCTGGTGGAGACCTTCCCCCATGACGGCCGCGCGCATCTTTGCATCTACGGCTTTGCCGGGCGCAACGCACAACAGACGCTGGGCCTGTTGCTGACCCAGCGGATGGAAGCGGCCGGGCTCGACCCGCTGGGTTTCGTGGCCACCGACTACGCCACGCTGGTCTGGGGACTGGAGGAGGTCACCGACCCCGCCGCTCTGCTGGATGGCGCGGGCCTGCGCGAGGCGTTCGAGCGCTGGCTGGCCGGCAACGCGGTGATGAAGCGGACCTTCCGCACCTCGGCCGTGATCGCGGGGCTGATCGAGCGCAACCATCCCGGCCGCCGCAAGAGCGGGCGGCAGGCGACCTTTTCGTCCGACATCCTGTACGACACCCTGCGCAAATACGACCCCGACCACCTGATGCTGGACATCACGCGCGAAGAGGCGATGAAGGGCCTTGTGGATTTCGGCCGGATCGAGGGGATGCTGGCGCGTATCCGGGGCCGTATCGACCATGTCCGCCGCCCCCGGGTCACGCCCCTTGCCGCGCCGCTGTTTCTGGAAGCGGGGCGGATCCCGATCAAGGGCGCGGCCGAGCAAAGGCTGCTGGATGAAGCGGCAGAGCGGTTGATGGCAGAGGCCGGCCTTTCGTGACCCCTTGCATTCCGTAGCGCGATGCGCTGGAAACAAAGCATGAACGATTTCGTCCTCGCCCTTGCCGGGGCCTCGCTTTTCGCGCGCGCCTCCGGGGCGCTCTGGTGGCCGGAACGGCACCTTCTGGTCGTCTCCGACCTGCATCTGGGCAAGGCGGAACGGATCGCCCGCCGGGGCGGCACGCTGTTGCCGCCCTATGACACCGCCGAGACGCTGAGCCGGCTGGAGGATGAGGTGGCGCACACAAGCCCCGCCACCGTGATCTGTCTTGGCGACAGTTTCGACGATGACAGGGCCGCAGGGATGCTGCCACCGGGGTTAGAGGAGCGCCTGTTACGCCTGATGGCCGGGCGGCACTGGGTCTGGATTGCAGGCAATCACGACCCCGGCCCCACGCTGCCGGGCGGCACCCAAAAGGCCGAGTTGTACGAGGCACCGTTGACCTTCCGCCATGAGGCCGAGGCGGACTGCGTGGCCGAGGTTTCCGGCCATTTTCATCCCAAAGCGACCCTGCCCATCGGCGGGCGGCGCGTGTCGCGCCCCTGTTTCCTGGCGGATGACCGCCGGATCATACTGCCTGCCTTCGGCGCCTATACCGGCGGATTGGCGGCAAACGCCCCGGCCCTGTCGGCATTGATGGGCCCCGGCGCTATCGCCGTCCTGACGGGGCCACGCATTTGCGCGCTCCCCTTGGCCGCGATCACAGGTTCCAGTCGTCCAGCACGCGTTGATAGGTGCGGCTGACCGGCACCTCGGCCCCGTCCCGGGTACGGATCATGACGCGCCCGCTGTCGCGACGGACGCCTTCGACCGCCGACCGCGCAACCCAGTGGGAGCGGTGCACCCGTGCGCCCTCGACCTCGCCAAGTTCGGAAATCGCATCGGCAAAACGCATAAGAAGGTCGGTTTCACCGCGCTCGGTAACGACCCGCACATAATGATCCGACGATGTCAGGCGGATCAGCGGCGCCTGTTTCTGGGATGGCAAGCGAAGCATCAGCGGGGGCGGCGACGCGGTCGCCACGGGGCGTGCAACCGGCACGACATGATACAGCGCCCGAAGGCCAAGCGAAATCGACAAAACCGAAGCCGCAGCGATCAGAACACCGTCAAGCGTCGGTGGCGTCACCTCTGGCGGAAGCATCGCGCTGGCCATGAGAAACGTCGGAACGGACAACAACGCAGCAAGTACGGAAGCGATAAAGACGGCGGTCTGCCAAGGATTGAAATGCGCGAGGTATCGGCCGGCCGCCACCCGAACCGCAACGGCAACAACCACGAACAGCCCCGCGATCAGCGGCCAGTGCGTGGCGCGCTCCCCCAGAGTTGCGGTTTCATACGTGCCAAACGGCCCCGACAACGTCGTCCAGACCGAAAACACGATCCAAAGCAGAAGATTTATGGGCTTCGATAACGCCCGGAGGAAGTCCTCGACCATGGCAGACCACCCGACACTCTTCAACCAGTTACACAGCGCAGTCCCAAAAACACGACCGGACCAACGCCACAAAAACTGCATAGAGTTGACACAATTTTCAACCCGAACGAGTCAAAATGGTATACAGCGCCACGCAGGATGGTTACCGTTGACGCGAATTTGAAGCGAAGACACCGCCTCCATGACCTTTGCAGCCCGTAATCCCGATTTCGAAAAGAACGTTCGGGAAAGCTTCTCCTGTCAGGCGATCATGTCGACCATGGGGGCAGAGATCGTCTCTCTCGAACCCGGAAAGATGGTGGTCGCCGCCCCGTTTCGGAAAGAGTTCAGCCAGCAATTCGGCGTGGCCCATGCCGGGCTGACCTTCGCGCTTGGCGACACTGCCGCAGGCTATGCAGCGATGAGCCTGATGCCACCGGGCCATGACGTGATGACGGCAGAGATGAAGATCCACCTCATGGTGCCGGGCAAGGGCCAACGCATCGTCGCCCGTGGCGAAGTTCTGAAACCGGGGCGACGGTTGTTCGTGGTCCGGGCGGATGTTTTCAGCGAAGACGGGCAGGACACGGCCCATATCGCCACATTGCTTGGAACGATGGTCCCCGTTCAGCTTTGACGGCGGCTGCGCCGACTGCGTCATGGTAAGTCGGGAGGGAGCCATACGCGGAGTGCAGGCGCTTGGCTTTTCTCGGGCGTCTACTTCCTTATGACCTTACAATAACGGCATTTCCCAAGGGGGATCGCCTCACATCGTCTTGGCAAGGCTCGCGTCTTCTCATGTATCTTGAAGGGTATTGTGACGGGTCAAGCGCGATGCAATCCCACGAAACCCCGCTCACGCAAGAACCTGCGCCCTTCCCCACCTGACCGTGGCTGAGGCCGAGCGAAACGGTCCATATTCAGGCAGGGCCGAAGCCGTCCGGTGTCGTGTTTCGCACTGAGGCCCCGACCTGCTGGCGACCGCAGCCATAGCGCAAGACCGCGTCATGCACTAGGCTTGGACACGGACCAACCCACCTGCCCCTGCCAAGCTAGACTGATTTCGGAATGGCCATCTTCGACGACAACGCCCTATCAACGTCGGGCCGATCATTCACCGCGCAGGGCTTTCCGGCGGCCATTCCGGAAAGCCGTCACGCAGGGGCCGAGGCGGCGGCGGTCTGGCGAAGGCTGAAGGCAAAGGGGGCCTACCGGGAGTTTGCCAGCCAGGCCGGGCAGGATTGTCTGCTGGACTCCCGGTTTTTCCGGGAGTGCCGCGGCGGTGTCTTTCTGGATATCGGCGGCTATGACGGGACCACCGGATCGAACACGCTCTTTTTCGAACGGCACCGCGGCTGGACCGGGATCCTGATCGAGCCGGCGCAGCGGCAGTTCGATCTGGCCCGAGCGGCGCGAAGCTGCACCTGCCTGAACCTTGCCGCCGGCGCCGCGACCGGCACAGCCACATTCGTTGAGGTGGAGGCGGGGTTCACGCAGATGAGCGGCCTGATGTCCAGCTATGAGCCCACGCTTCTTACCGCCGTCCGCGCCAACCCGCGGCACCGGGAACGGCTCCACCCGGTGCCGGTCAGGACATTGGCGGATATCGTCGACATGGCGGGCATCGACTGTCTTGACCTCGTCTCACTCGATATCGAGGGCGGAGAGATGGCCGCATTGGCCGGCTTCCCGTTCGACCGCGTGCCGGTCGGCGCCTGGATCGTGGAAAACAATGCCGGCTCTCCCGAAATCGCGCGCTTCATGGCGGGCCATGGCTATGGGGCGGCCGCGTTCCTCGGGCAGGACGAGGTGTACCTTCCGGCCGGAGCCAGCTTCGCGTGAGCGCAGAGACGCTCTACGCGATGGCGCTGCGCGCCTATGACCGGGCGCAGTTCGACCGTGCAAAGGCACTGGCAGAGGCAAGTCTGGAACTCGGCCCGGACAGGTTCGAGCCGTGGGTGCTGATCGCCGATGCGCATCTGGAAATGGGGCGTGAGACCGCGGCTCTGGGCGCACTTGCCCGGGCACGGGCGCTGGCGCCGGGGTCCCCGGAAGTTCTAGCGCGCCTGACCCATTTGCTTGGCGAGATGGGACGCGCCACAGCGGCGGCGGAAACGGCCGCGGCCTGGCGTGCTGCCGCACCCGATGACTGCGACGCAGCTCTGCAAGAGGCTCTGGCGCTGGCCCGTGCCGGCGCACCCGGCGCGGCCGATGCCTTCGACGCCATTCTTGCCCAAGACCCTTCCGACGATGCCGCGGCCTATGGGGCCGCGATGCTCCATCTCGGGGCTGGCAATTTTGCCCACGGCTGGCCGCTTTTCGAACGTCGCCATGGTATCGACCCGCAATTCGCGCCGCTGCCCCTCCCGCGATGGACCGGCGAAGCGCTGTCCGGGAAACGCCTGCTTGTCGTGCCGGAGGGCGGTCACGGGGACGTCATCTGGTCGATGCGCTTCCTGCCGCGGCTCGCTGATCAGGGGGCCGAGGTGCGATTGCTGGAGCGCCCGGCGCTGTCCGCGCTTTTCGCAGGGTTGGAGGGGGTTGCAGCGCAGTGCAGCACGTTGCCCGATGACACCGATCTCTGGGTCCCTGCCCTTTCGGTGCCCGTCCTGCTCGGGCTCGATGCGCCCGATCCGCGCGCGGCAAGGCTCACCCCGCGTCCCTTCGACGGGCTCGATGCGCTGATGGACCGGGCACGGGGGCGGCGCAAGATCGGGCTGATCTGGTCGGGCAGCATAACCTATGGCGGAAATCGCCAGCGGTCGGCGCGCCTTGCGGATTTCCTGCCGCTGGTCGAATTGCCCAACGTGCAACTCTACAGCCTGCAAAAGGGACCGCCGCAGGCAGAGCTTTCCGAGGCCGGGCTTGGCGATCTGCTGATCGACTGCCACGACTTCGACTTTGCCGAGACCGCCGCCCTGGTGCAGCGGCTCGACCTTGTGGTCATGACCGACAGCGCAGTCGCGCATCTGGCTGGGTCTTTGGGTGTGCCGGTCTGGCTGCTGCTGGATCGCGCGCCCTTCTGGTACTTCGCCGGAACCGGCAACCACTCTCCGTGGTATCCGTCGATGCGGCTTTTTCGACAGGTTCGCCAAGGCGACTGGCGCGATCCCGTCGCGCAAATTCGGGACGGACTGGCGGGGTAAGCCGATGCCCGTCAATCCGGCGCCCCGGACCGATCGCACAAATAGTTTGCCCGGATTGAAGAGCGAGGTTACACTTTTATTAACTAAAATGGATATTCGGCCATGGTCTATCGTAAACGACCCTCTGTCGGCGGCGACATTTCCAAATTGGGGGGCCGCGTTACCCAGCCCGGTATCCGGCCCGGACAGGCGGCAGGCGGCCTGAACATAGATACGATTTACGCCGGCGATGGCGGACTGTCTCACACGATCTATGCCGGCGATAGTGGCCAGTTCCACACCATTTACGCCGGGTCGAACATGAACACGTTCTTCGGTGGCGCACGAATGAACACGGCCACCGCCAACGCTTCTGCATCTGGCGCCGAGGTCGTCACCCAGCGGATCACCGATCCCGTCACCCGCGCACCGGTCACGATCGTCTATAATCGCCGCACGGGGCTCTATCTGGACAGCAAGCTCGGCCGATGGGTCAAGGCGCCGCCCTGGGTTGCCGCCCAGATCGGCTGAAGCCGCCCGGATGATCCTGCTCCACGTGGATATCGAACCCTCGCGGGCGGAGACAGGGCCGGTGACCGTCGGCTGGCTGCTGACCGAACGGCAGGGGGCGGTGCTTTACGATCCGCCGCGGCGGGTTCGGGCAGATCACGGGGGGCGCCGCCACGCCAAGTCCGCCAGCGCCTGCCCGGCCATTCTGAACCTTGAAAGCCGCCTGTTCGAGGTCGCCTGTCCCTTCGATCTGAAACTCGGCTTTTCGGAAACCGATTTCGGGGACCCCGCCGTAACCGATCTTTCCGGGGCGATGTCGCCCATGCGGGGCCAGGCGCTCGACCGGCTGGTGGTGGTCAGCCCGCGCGAGGAATGGCGCCATCCCGAACGGCCGGTGCTGCAATTGCGCCTGCCCTATCTGTTCGTCGCCGACGAGACAGTCTATATGGCCCAGCTTCCGCCGTTTCAGCACTACCGCCCCGACCCGCTGCCGGGTCTGACGCTGTCGGGCCGGTTTCCGATCCATGTCTGGCCGCGCCCCCTGACCTGGGCTTTCGAGTGGCACGAGCCCGATAAGCCGCTGATCCTGCGCCGGGGCGAACCGCTTTTCTACGTTCAGTTCGAAACCGAGCCCGCGACGCGCCCGGTTCAACTGGTGGAGGCTGAGCGGTCCGAGGCGTTAGATACCTATCTGCGAGAGATCGAAGGCGTTGTGAACTACGTCAACCAGACCTTCTCGCTGATGAAGACGGCCGAAGAACGGCGCCCACAAACCCTTGTACGGCCAGTGCAGCGCGGATGACGCAGGACACCGCACCACCCGCGCCCGTAATCGCGCTGGCACCGATCAGGATCGACATCGGCCCGGGCGAACTTGCCGACCGCCTGTCGATCCTCGAACTCAAGGTTGCCCATGCCCCCCAAGAGACGGCCCTTGTCTCGGCCCGCGATGCACTGGCGGCGCAGCGAGCCCGGCTGCCCCTGCCGCGGCTTGCGGAAGAGGTGAAACTGGCCCGGGTGAACGCGGATCTGTGGACCGCCGAAGACAGGATCCGCAGTGCGGAGCGACGGGGCGACTATGGCCCGGACTTCACGGCGCTGGCCCGCCGGATCATCGCGCTGAACGATCGGCGCTCGGCACTCAAGGCGGCCATCGACCGGCTGGCCGGGGGCGCCGTCTCGACGGAAATCAAGATCTATGACCTATGATCCCGCATCGTCAGACGAAACGCCGCGACCGCTCTGCCTGATGCTGGCAATGGCAGCACGCGGGCAGGTCGCGCTCGACACGGTGCAGTGCCTGCTTGACCTGACGCAGGATTTGCAGGGACATGGCGTTCCCTTCGCCTTCGCCACCTATGACTGTGCCGACCAGACGGTATCGCGCAACCACCTGACCAGCCGTTTCCTGACCGAAACCCGGTTCAGCCACATGCTGATGCTGGACAGCGACATGATCTTTGCACCGGCCGCGGTCTGGCGGCTGATCGGCTTCGGCGCCGATTTCGTGGCGGCCGCCTATGCGCAGAAATACTATGACTGGGGGCGCTTGTGGCGCCTCTTCCGCGAAAATCCCGAGGCCGGAACCGCCGAGATCGTCGCCCAAAGCCTGACCTACAACCATCAGATCACGGATTGGGGAGGGCTCACATGGGTTCCGCGCCGCCGGGAGGGTTTCATCACCGTTCCGGCCACCGGTCCCGGGCTGGCCCTGATTTCGCGCGAAGTGCCGGAACGGATGGTCGCCCGGGGCGTCGCGCGCCCCTATCCCGACATGGCGCGGCTGCCCGGCCATCGCGACCTTCTGTGGCACGATTTCTGGAGCCACGGCCCCGTCGCCGACGGAACGCTTTTCGGTCATACCGATCAGGCCTTCAGTCACCGATGGGTCAGAGGATGTGGCGGCGAGGTCTGGCTCGATTGCGAGACCGAGATCGGGCATAGCGGTCCGCACCGGTTCATGGGCCGCTATGCCGCGCGCGTCGATGAGGACTTCCCACAGTGAAGGCACGCTGTCGCGGCTGACGCGGCGAACTGGGCTGTTGTCCACTTCTGCAATATCCTCCGTGCCCTTGCCAGCCAGTCATGCTCGCAAGAAGCCGGTACGTTTCCGAAGCAAGTCCATGTGTCCGCCTGAGACAATTCCGAAACAACCAGAAGCAGCATAGCTCAAAAGTCGAAGAAGATGACGGGCCAATGAGGAGTGACGGCCCGGCTATTCACGCGCCCCATCGATCCAAGATGTCGCGATGGCGGGTAGGGAGGGATTCGAACCCCCGGGACGCTTTCACGCCCGCCAGTTTTCAAGACTGGAGCCTTCGACCGCTCGGCCACCTACCCGCACGAGGATATGCGGCCAAAACCCGGCGCGCACGCGATTGTCTCTACCGCTTTGGCAGCCAAGTCTCAAGACCAGTGGTTTGGGTGAAGTGTCGGCGCCTCCCACCAACCGCTCCACCAGTGGGACTGCGGCTTCCGCCGTTTGCGGCGCCCGGCGGAACGTTGCCAACCGCGGTTGTATTGGACAACTTTCAATGAAACCATGTCAGGGATATCATCTCATGCAGGCAGATGGGCAGCAGGTGCCTGCAGCCGGAAACGATTGGCACAGAACAGGCGCGGGCAGACCGCGCTGCGAGAGGGCGAAGCATGCGGGCAAACCGGATCGCGCGGTGGGTCGTCGTGATCGGCGCGGCAATCCTTGTGTCCGGATGCCAGCCGCAGGACACGCCGGTTGCCGGAGAGCCCAGCGTGCCGAGTGAGGCTGCGACAACGACCAAGGCGGTGAAGCCGACGGATATCGAACGGCCCGATGTTTTCCAGACGACCGAGACAGGGCTTTGGGATGGCCGACCATCCCTTGGCGGCGTTTGGGTCGCCCATCCGAACGCCCAAGACCCCGAGCGGGTGATCATTCGCAACACCGCCAATGGCAACAGCGTCGTCGGCGCGCTGTTTCGACGTGCGCGGCACACGGCCGGCCCGGCCTTGCAGGTGTCGGCCGAGGCCGCTGCGGCCCTGGGCATGCTGCCCGGGCAACCCGCGGACCTGTCGGTGACGGCGCTGCGCCCGAAGCCGACCCCGGCGGCACCCGATGCGGCGGCAACAGGCGAGGCCCCCGGACCCTTGCCCGAACAGGATGCCGGCCTTCACCGCCCCTTTCCCCTGTTGCCCGGGGCGGCAAAGCGGTGCACACCCGGATATGTGGCGCCTCCCCCAAGGGGTGTGCTGACAGACCATTCCCGATGCCCTGCGTGACATCATGAAACCGATCGGCCGACACATCATGCGTGAGACAGCGATGAGACCTTCCTTCCTTCTGCCCCTTGTCAGCTCCGCCCTATGGCTTCTTCTTGTTTCCCTGCCCGCGAATGCCGCATTCGAAACGCGGGCCCGGGCGGCCTATGTGGTGGACCAGTCCTCGGGCACGGTGCTTCTGCAAAAGAATGCCGACCAACCCATGCCGCCGGCATCGATGTCGAAACTCATGACGCTCAACATGCTGTTCGAGGCGCTGCGCGACGGGCGGGTCACGCTTGAGACGCGCTTTCCGGTCTCGACCAAGGCGATGTCGATGGGCGGTTCCACCATGTTCCTGAACGAGCGTGACCGGCCGACGGTGGAAAACCTGATCCGCGGCATCATCGTGCAATCGGGCAATGACGCCTGCGTGGTCGTGGCCGAGGGGCTGGCCGGGACCGAGGAAGCCTTTGCCCGATTGATGACCGAGCGTGCCCGCGTGCTGGGCATGACCAATTCCACCTTCGCCAATGCCAGCGGCTGGCCCCATCCCAACCAGCGGATGAGCATGCACGATCTGGGCATCCTCGCCCAGCGCCTGATCAAAGAGTTCCCGGAATACTACGGCTATTTCGGCGAGAAGGAATTCGACTTCGACGGCCGGGCGCCGCAGAACCGGTTCAACCGCAACCCGCTTCTGGGTCTGGGGATCGGGGCCGACGGGCTGAAGACCGGCCATACGTCCGAGGCGGGTTACGGGCTTGTCGGGTCGGCCCTTCAGGGCGGGCGGCGGGTGACCTTCGTGGTCTCCGGCCTTGCCTCGGAAACCGAGCGGGCGGAGGAAAGCGAGCGGATCATCAACTGGTCCTTCCGGCAATTCGTCCAGCGCAAGATCCTGCGCGAGGGCGAGCGACTGGCCGAGGCCGATGTCTGGATGGGCGAGATCGAGCAGGTGGGCCTTGTCGCGCCGGAAGACGTCGACATCCTTTACCCCGCCGTGGTGCGCGACGCGCTGGAGGCCGAGGTCACGTTCTTCAACCCGGTTCTCGCCCCGATCGAGAAGGGCCAGCAACTGGGCGAACTGGTCATCACCCGGCCCGACATGGCGCCCCTGCGCGTGCCGCTCGTCGCCGCGAGAGGGGTCGAACGGGGCGGATTCGTGCCGCGGCTGCGCACCGCGACCGAGGTCCTGATCCGCATCGGACGGGAGGCCACAGGTCTCTGACATGAGCTACGGCGCACGCCTCATCACCTTCGAGGGGATCGACGGGTCGGGAAAATCCACGCAGGCGGCACGACTTGCCGACCATCTGCGCGCCCGCGGCTATCAGGTGATCCACACGCGCGAACCGGGCGGCAGCCCCGGGGCAGAGGAAATCCGCAGCCTCGTGCTGGAGGGCGACCCCGACAGGTGGTCGGCCGAAACCGAGCTTTTGCTGTTCACCGCCGCCCGCCGCGACCACCTTGAGAAGACCATCCTGCCGGCGCTTGCGGTCGGGGCGGTGGTGATCTGCGACCGGTTCGTGGATTCCACGCGGGTCTATCAGGGCATAACCCGTGGCGATCTGCGCCCCACCGTCGATGTGCTGCACAAGCTGATGATCGGGCGCGAGGCGGATGTGACCTTCATCATGGATATTCCCCCCGGCACGGGCCTGTCGCGGGCCAAGGCGCGCAAGGGCACCGAGGAAAGATTCGAGGATTTCGGCGAGGACATGCAGTTCCGAATGCGCCGGGGGTTCCTGGAACTTGCGAAGGAATTTCCCGACCGCTGCCACGTTATCGATGGCGACCGGCCCGCGGATACGGTGGCCGAGCATGTCGCCCGCGTTGCCGAAGCGGAGTTGCGGTGAGCGACATCGAGATCCCCGAACCCGACCGCGTGGAGGGGGCACCCCATCCCCGCGAAACGCGCGCCGTTATCGGTCAGGATGGCGCCGGGCAGGCCTTTCTTGAGGCCTTCAACGGCGGGCGGATGCATCACGGCTGGCTCTTGACCGGCCCGCGCGGGGTGGGCAAGGCGACGCTGGCCTGGGCCCTGGCGCGGTTCCTGCTGACGCAACCGTCCCCCGATGACGCGGGCGGTCTGTTCGGCGACAGCCCCCCTGCCCCCACGACGCTCGACACCCCCGCCGATCATCCGGTCGCGCGCCGGATCGCGGCCTTGTCGGACCCCGGCGTATTCCTGCTGCGCCGGGCCTGGGACGAGGACAAGAAACGGCTTAAAACCGTGATCACCGTGGACGAGGTGCGCAAGTTGCGCAGCTTTTTCGGGCTGTCCGCCGCGGGCGGCGGGCGGCGGGTGGTGATCGTGGATTCCGCCGATGAGATGAACCCCAACGCCGCCAACGCGCTGTTGAAGATGCTGGAAGAACCGCCCGAAGCCGCCACGCTGGTGCTGATCAGCCACCAGCCCGCCCGGTTGCTTCCGACGATCCGTTCCCGCTGCCGCGAATTGCGCCTGTCCCCGCTTGCCCCTGCCGACATGGCCGCAGCCCTGGAGCAGGCGGGGCAGACAGTCACGGGCGATCCCGCCGCGCTGGCGGAACTTGCAGGCGGATCGGTGGGCGAGGCGATCCGGCTTCTGCAACTTGACGGGATGGTGCTCTACGGCGACCTTGTGGCGCTTTTCGCCGGCCATCCGCGCCTTGACCGCCCGAGGGCGATCAAGCTGGCCGAGACCGCCGCCGCTCGTGGCGCCGAGGCGCGGTTCGACCTGACGCTTCGGCTGATCGAGATGCTGATGGCCCGGCTGGCCCGCACCGGCGCCACCGGAACACCCCCGCCCGAAGCCGCAACCGGCGAGGCCGAGATGCTGCTGCGCCTTGCGCCCTCGCCCGGTGCCGCCCGGGGATGGGCCGAGGCCGCGCAGCTCCTGAGCGCCCGCGCACGGCAGGGCCGGGCCGTCAGCCTTGACCCCGCCGCACTCATCCTTGATACGGTCCTGAGGATGGACGAGACGGCAGGCCGGCTGGCTGCCTGAGGCGAGCGCATGACCGACGACACACCCCAGATCACCGACAGCCACTGCCACCTGGATTTTCCCGACTTCGCCAACGAACTGGATCAGGTGATCGACCGCGCCGTCACAGCCGGGGTGACGCGGATGGTCACCATCTGCACGCGCCTGCGGCAGGTTCCGCAGGTTCGCGAGATCGCCGACACCTATGACCCGGTCTTCTTCGCCGCGGGCACCCACCCGATGAGCGCCGCAGAGGAACCGATGGCCACCGTCGACGAGTTGGTCGCGCTGGCCCGGCATCCCAAATTCGTCGGCATCGGCGAAACGGGGCTTGACTATCATTACACCGCCGAAAGTGCCTCGGTGCAGCAGGACAGCCTGCGCATCCACATCGCCGCCGCGCGCGAAACAGGCCTGCCGCTGATCATCCATGCCCGCGCCGCGGACGACGACATGGCCCGCATTCTGGCAGAGGAGCACCGCGTGGGCGCATACACCTGCGTCATGCACTGCTTCAGTTCCAGCGCGGAACTGGCAAGGGCTGCGATCGACCTAGGCTTCTACCTGTCGATGTCGGGCATCGCGGCCTTTCCCAAATCGCAAGAGTTGCGGGAGATCTTTGCCACCGCCCCGGTGGAGAGGATCCTTGTGGAAACCGACGCGCCCTATCTTGCCCCGCCGCCCCATCGCGGCAAGCGCAACGAACCGGCCTTTACCGCACACACCGCCCGTGTGGGGGCCGACGTCTTCGGGATGGACTACACCGCCTTCGCCGCGCAGACACAGGCCAATTTCGACCGGCTGTTCTGGAAGGCCGCCGCGTGGCAGGCCGCGGCGTGAGCGGGACGCTCACCTACACCATTCTCGGCTGCGGTTCGTCCGGCGGGGTGCCGCGGCTTGGCGGGCACTGGGGCGCCTGCGATCCCGACAATCCCAAGAACCGGCGTCAACGGTGTTCGATGCTGGTCACGCGCGAAGGCGAACGGGGGCTCACGCGGGTGCTGATCGACACCTCGCCGGACTTGCGGGCACAACTATTGCAGGCCGGCATCGGCGAACTGGATGCCGTCGTCTACACCCACGCCCATGCCGACCATGTGCACGGCATCGACGATTTGCGCCAGATCGTGTTCAACACGCGCCACCGACTGCCCGTCTGGGCCGACGGACCGACGCAAGAGGCGCTTTATTCCCGCTTCGGCTACGCATTCGTGCAACCCGAAGGATCCCCCTACCCGCCCATTCTGGAAATGCACACCATCGACGGGCCTGTGACCATCGATGGCGCGGGGGGCGCGATCACCTTCGTGCCGTTCCGGGTCAATCACGGCGCCATCGATGCGCTGGGGTTCCGCATCGGGCAACTGGCCTACCTGCCCGATGTGGTCGAGATGGGACAGGACAGTTGGGCCTTGCTGGAGGGACTGGATATCCTCGTGATCGACGCGCTGCGCTACACCCCGCACCCGACCCATCTGCATCTGGAAAAGACGCTGGAGTGGATCGACCGTCTGACCCCGAAGCGCGCGGTCCTGACCAACATGCATATCGACATGGACTACGACACCGTCGCCACCGAAACCCCGGACCATATCACCCCCGCCTATGACGGGATGGTCCTGACCCTGCCCGCCTGATGCAGGCGCTGCTGGAGGTCATTCTTCCGGTCTTCCTCGTGATCGGCTTTGGGGCGGTCGCCGTGGGCCGTGGCGTGTTTCCCGATTCCGGGGTCGAAGGGCTGATGAAATTCACCCAGAATTTCGCCATCCCCTGCCTGCTGTTCCGCGCCGTGTCATCGCTGGATCTTGCGCAGAATTTCGACTGGCGGCTTCTGGTCAGTTTCTACACCGGCGCGCTGACAGGGTTCGGCGTGGGGCTGACCGGCGCGCGACTTCTGTTCAACCGAAGTTGGGAGGACAGCGTCGCCATCGGCTTCATCGGGCTTTTCTCCAACTCGCTCCTGCTGGGCCTGCCGATCACCGAAAGGGCCTATGGGGCGGATGCGCTGGAGCCCAACTACGCGATCATCGCGATTCACTCGCCCCTTTGTTACGGCGTGGGGCTGACGGCGATGGAGATCGTGCGCAATCGCGGCGCGGGGCTCGTGCGCACCTCTCGCTCGATCCTGCGGGCGATGTTCCGAAATGCGCTGATCGTCGGGATCTCTTTGGGCCTGATCGTCAACCTGACCGGGCTTGCCCTGCCGGGTGTCTTCACCGACGCGCTCGACATGATGATCCGGGCGGCGCTGCCGGCTGCGCTGTTCGGCCTTGGCGGGGTGTTGGTGCGCTATCGGCCAGAGGGCGACCTGCGCGTCATCGCCTTTGCCTGCGCGGTGTCGCTGGTGCTGCATCCTTCGGTGGCGTGGCTGATGGGGACGGGGCTGGGGCTGGACAAAAGCCAGTTCCGTTCCGCCGTGGTGACGGCGGCGATGGCGCCGGGCGTGAACTCCTACATCTTCGCCAACATGTACGGGGCCGCGCGGCGCGTCGCCGCGTCTTCGGTGTTGATCGGAACGGCAATGTCGATCCTGACCGTCTGGGTCTGGCTTGCGATTCTGCCCTGAGCGTGGCCGCGTTCTCTATGACCGCTTCGGCCAGTCGCGCAGAAGGGCAAGCGAGGTCTCAAGCGCGGGAATGTCCCGGTCATCGTCCAGATTGGCGGCCATGTGACGGGCAAGAACGTCCTCAAGATAGCCGTTGACCGTACCGTCCTGCATGTCGCGCAAATCGGGGCGCGCCCCGTAATCCAGCAACCGCCGCACTTTCGCGGGATCGGCCCCCGCGACCTGAAGCGGCAACCGGCCCGGTGTGAACCAGGGTTGGGACTGTTCGCCAAAGGGCGCATTCGGGTCCGCCCCGGCCCGCAGAAGCGCGCCAACCTCACCCGCGGTTCCCTCCATCAGGGCGCGTTGCAGCGGGGTCCAGCCATAGGGTTGGCTGACGGCATGAATATCCCCCCCGGCTGTGACCAGCATCTGCGCAAGGGCCGCGGTCTGGTTGTCGGGCTCCCTGCCGCCGGGATAGGCGGCGATCGCATGAAGCGGCGTAAGACCGTCGGGCGTACCGATCCGCGGGTCGGCCCCCGCCTCCAGCAACAGCCGCAGCATGGCCGGTGACCGCCCCGGAACCATGAGCGCATGAAGCAGAGGCGTTCGCCGCAGTCTCTCATTCCACGCATTTACAGTGGCGGTATCAAGCAGCGGGCGCACCGCTTCGACCACCCCGCGCCCGATGGCGCAAAACAGCGCCTCGACTGCGTCCAGATCCGGTTTCCGTAACGGGCCGGACGGCGACATACCTCGCCGACGATGTTCATGAAGATGCGGCGTGCTTTGCTGAAGGCGGCGGCGCAGCGTCGCCACCTCTTCCATGATGTCCGCAGATCGTTCCGCGGCTGTGTCGGACAGGGCAGCGCGTACCCGTCCAAGTTCGAGCGCCAATTCTTCGAAGGCGTCTATATCATACAGGTCAGCCGCCCGCCTGATGCGGGCAAGCAATTCGGTGATGTCCATCGTACCAACCAAACACTCGTAAACACGGGCCCGCTGAACACAAAACGGGCCCGGATTTGTCTTTAGCGGCAATCGCCGTGAACGTCAAAACGCGACGTCACATCCCGATTTACGCAGAGGCAATCATGCCCTTTTCACTTGCCAGTTCCGTCATGCGCTTCTGCAATTTTTCGAAAGCGCGGACTTCGATCTGGCGAATCCGCTCGCGGCTGACATTGTAGACGCCCGACAAATCCTCCAGCGTCACGGGATCATCGCGCAGGCGCCGCTGCATCAGGATGTCTTTTTCGCGGTCGTTCAGAACCTCCATCGCCTGAACCAGCAGTTCGCGACGGCTCTCCATCTCATCGCGCTCGGCATAGGCCTCGGCCTGATCGGCGTCCTCGTCTTCAAGCCAATCCTGCCACTCGGTCGTGGTCTCGCCGTCGCCGCCGACCATCGCGTTCAGGGACGCATCGCCCCCCGACAGACGCCGGTTCATCGCGATGACTTCGTCCTCGGACACGTTCAGGTCATTTGCGATGCGCGCCACGTTTTCCGGGCGAAGATCGCCGTCTTCCAGTGCACCGATCCGCGCCTTGGCCTTGCGCAGGTTGAAGAACAGCTTCTTCTGGGCCGAGGTCGTGCCGAGCTTCACAAGGCTCCACGACCGCAGGATGTATTCTTGGATCGCCGCCCGAATCCACCACATCGCATAGGTCGCAAGGCGGAAGCCCTTTTCAGGGTCAAACCGCTTGACCGCCTGCATCAGGCCGACATTGGCCTCGGAGATCACTTCCGCCTGCGGCAGACCGTAGCCGCGATAGCCCATCGCGATCTTCGCGGCCAAGCGCAGATGCGACGTCACCATCTTGTGCGCCGCCTCGGTGTCCTGATGGTCCACCCAGCGTTTGGCCAGCATGTATTCCTCTTCCGGTTCCAGCAGCGGAAACTTGCGGATTTCCTGCAGATACCGGTTCAGCCCCTGTTCCGGAGACGGGGCCGGAAGATTGGCGTAGTTGCTCATGGTTCCCTGTCGCTCCCTTGATCTTGCTTAACGATTTAAGAACTGAACCGATCGGTTCAAGTTATGCCCATTTACATCCTGTTACGGAGTATGAACGGGAATCCGTCGAAAATCGGTAAAAGTTGCATCCGCTCACGCGGGATTGCTTTTCATGTCAACCACGCAGGCTGGCCAAAAGTTCCTGCAGGTCGTCAGGCAGGCGGGACTCGAACGTCATCGTCTCGCCCGTTTCGGGGTGGACGAACCCCAGCGTTGCCGCATGCAGGGCCTGCCGCGGAAATGCGGCCGCCGCGCTGGCTGCCGCCGACCCCACCGCGCGTTCCGACAACCGGCGCCGCCCGCCGTAAACGGGGTCGCCGATCAGTGCGTGCCCGGCATGGGCCATGTGGACCCTGATCTGATGCGTGCGCCCCGTCTCCAGCCAGCAATCGACCAGCGCCGCCGCCCCCGGCGTCCCAAAACTTTCGACGACCCGCGCCCGCGTCACCGCATGCCGTCCGCCTGCGGCCAGCACCGCCTGCCGTTGCCGGTCGGTCCGGTGGCGACCAATCTGGGTGGCGATGCGCAGAACGCCCCCGGCCTCGAAACTGACGCCTGGCAGACCGCGCAGCCGCGGATCGCCCGGATCGGGCACGCCATGCACGACCGCCCGGTAGTGCCGCTCGACACTGTGGGCCGCGAACTGCGCGGCCAACCCCGCATGCGCCTTGTCGGTCTTGGCCACGACCAGAAGGCCGCTCGTCTCCTTGTCGATCCGGTGGACGATCCCGGGCCGTTTCTCACCGCCGATCCCGGAGAGGCTGTCGCCGCAATGGGCCAGAAGCGCGTTGACCAGCGTACCCGCGGGCGTACCGGGTGCTGGATGCACCACCATGCCGGCGGGCTTGTCCACAACGATCAGGTGCGAATCCTCATGGACGACCGCCAGCGGAATCGCCTCGGCCCGGGCCGCGACCTCGACCGGGTCGCAGAACGCCAGCTCAATCGCATCGCCTTCGGCGACCTTCGCCTTGGGGTCGTCCAGCACCGTGCCGAACCGGCGCACGCCACCGGCCGCGATCAGTTTCGCAAGACGCGACCGGCTGAGGCCCTCCGCCTCTGGCACATCGCGGGCAAGCGCCTTATCAAGACGCTCGGGCGGGTTCGGCCCGATGGTGACGGTCAGGCGGCGAGACATGGACATGGACGATACTCCCCAGGACGCGGGTCTGCCCCCGAACCTGAAACTCCTGCGCGTACTCGTCACCGTTCTGATGGTGACGATGATTGCAGGCTTTCTAGTGATCGTCGCGCTCTTTGTCATCCGCATGCCGGGGGGTGGCACGGTGACCCTGCCGGACCAAGTCGCCCTGCCCGACGGCGCCACGGCCACGGCCTTTACCCGCGGCCGCGACTGGTTTGCCATCGTGACTGCGGACGACCAGATCCTGATCTACGACATGGACGGGACGTTGCGGCAAACCATGCGGATCGGTGACTGAGCGCTACTTCACCCGCAGCCATTTCCCGCCATCGCGGCAGATGCCCAGCACGCAACCCGACACGGCCAGCCTGTTGCCCTCCAACTCCATCTTGGAATTGTAGGTCTTGTCCCGGTCCGGGGCCCAGACCTTGCCGTTGCCGTAGCGCCCGTCGCCCAGTGGTTCCATATCCCACACGATGCGCTTGCCCACGGTATCGGACTCAACCGGCTTGCGGTCGGGGCCAAAGGCGGTCACCAGCGTACCGCAGAGCTTTGCCCCACAGGGCGTGATCCGAACATGCCCGAAATTCCCGTCGTCATCCGGACGGGTTTGCCACAGGCCTTCGACCGGATCGGCAGCGCCGGGTGTCGCCAGCGCAGCGGCAAGGCCAAGGGCCACCAAGAAATGTCGCATGATATGCCTCCCTGAACTGGCCGCAGTCTGGCCGAGTCGCCGCCCTTGGCGCAAGCGTCGCGGTCCGGTCCGTTGCAATCCCCGCCCGTTCGGGCATAAGCAGCGCGATCTCAAAGGCAAGGACCCCATCCATGATCCTCTACCCCGCCATCGACCTCAAAGACGGCCAGTGTGTGCGCCTGTTGCGCGGCGAGATGGACAAGGCCACCGTCTTCGGCGACGACCCAGCGGCGCAGGCCCGGGCGTTTCAGGATTCGGGCTGTGCGTGGCTGCATCTGGTGGATCTCAACGGTGCCTTCGCGGGCCAGCCCGTCAATGCCGCGGCGGTGGAGGCGATCCTTGCGGCGACGGATGTGCCCGCCCAGCTTGGCGGCGGCATCCGTGACATGGCAACGATCGAGGGATGGCTGGACAAGGGGCTCGCCCGCGTGATCCTCGGCACCGTCGCGGTTGAAAATCCCGATCTGGTGCGCGAGGCCGCACGCGCCTTCCCCGGCAAGGTCGCCGTGGGCGTCGATGCGCGCAACGGCCGTGTGGCGACGAAAGGCTGGGCCGAAGAGACCGACGTCATGGTGACCGACCTGGCGAAAAGCTTCGAAGACGCCGGGGTCGCGGCACTGATCTATACCGATATCGACCGCGACGGTGCGATGGCCGGCCCCAACATCGCCGCGACCGAAGCACTGGCGCGCGCCGTTTCGATCCCGGTGATCGCCTCGGGCGGGGTATCGTCGATGGCCGACCTCATCGCCCTGCGCGACACGGGCGTTATCGCGGGCGCGATCTCGGGCCGTGCACTCTATGACGGCGCGCTGGATCTGGGCGCGGCGCTTGCCGCCCTCACCGCCTAGGACATCGACGCGCTCTTCTTCTTGGCGAAAATACCCCGGGGTGCGGGGCAGCGCCCCGCTTCCCACCGATGCCAAGCCGCGCTAAGACGCGGACAAAGGAGCCCGCCAATGTTGAAGACCCGCATCATCCCCTGCCTTGACGTGGCCGACGGCCGCGTCGTGAAAGGCGTCAATTTCGTCAATCTCGTGGATGCGGGCGACCCGGTAGAGGCCGCGAAAGCGTACGACGCCGCAGGTGCGGATGAACTCTGTTTCCTCGACATCCATGCCACCCATGAAAACCGCGGCACTATGTATGATCTGGTGCAGCGGACCGCCGAACAGTGCTTCATGCCGCTGACCGTGGGCGGCGGTGTCCGCACGGTAGAGGATGTGCGCGCCCTGCTCTTGGCGGGCGCGGACAAGGTCAGCTTCAACTCTGCCGCCGTGGCCAACCCCGATGTGGTGCGCGAGGCGTCAGAGCAGTTCGGCAGCCAATGCATCGTGGTCGCGATCGACGCCAAGACCGTCAGCCCCGGAAAATGGGAAATCTTTACCCATGGCGGGCGCAAGCCCACCGGCATCGACGCGGTGGAATTCGCCAAGACCGTGGTCGCCAAAGGCGCGGGCGAGATCCTGTTGACCAGCATGGACCGCGACGGAACGCGCGCAGGCTTCAACCTGCCGCTGACCCGGGCAATCTCGGATGCCGTGGACGTGCCGGTGATCGCCTCTGGTGGGGTTGGCACGCTCGACCACCTTGTCGAGGGCGTGACGGAGGGCGGCGCAAGCGCGGTTCTGGCGGCCTCCATCTTCCATTTCGGCGAATTCACGATTGGCGAGGCCAAGGCGCATATGGCCGAGGCCGGCATCCCGGTGAGGCTGACATGAGCGTTCTGGACCGCCTCGCCGCGACCGTCGTCTCGCGCAAGGGCGCCGATCCCGAAAGTTCGTGGACGGCGAAGCTGTTCGCCAAGGGGCCCGAGAAATGCGCCGAGAAATTCGGCGAAGAGGCCGTCGAGGCAATCATCGAGGCGGTGAAGAACGACCGCGCAAAGCTGACGGCCGAGGCGGCGGATGTCCTCTACCACCTGCTGGTCATGCTGGCCGCCCGCGACGTGACACTTGACGACGTGTTTGCCGAACTGGAACGGCGCGAGGGCACCAGCGGAATCACGGAAAAGGCCGCGCGAAAATAGCCGCGGTCAGAGCTTTGACGATATGATCCCGGTGGCGAAACCGCCCATCCGCAACTCGCCAAACAGCCGCTGATACTCGATCTTCGGACAGCGGTCCTGGATCACCTCAACGCCCGCCGCTTCGGCCCGTTCGGCGGCCGCGGCGTGGCGCACCCCGATCTGCATCCAGACCGTGCGCAACTGCGGCAGCGCCGCCAAGGCATCGTCCACGATGGGCGGTACATGGTCCGACCGACGGAAGATGTCGACCATGTCCACGGGGACGTCCGACGGGATGGCCGCAAGGTCGGGATAGACCTCTTCCCCGAATAGCCGCTGACCCGCATGCCCCGGATTGACCGGAATCACCCGTTTGCCCCGCAGCGCCAGATACCGCGCGACATAGTGGCTGGGACGGATCGGGTTGGGTGACACACCGACCACGGCGATGACCCGTGCATCGGTCAGTACCTTCTTCAGGAACTCATCGGAATACCCACCCATAGGCAGACCGTATCACAAAAAAGCGCCCGGCAAAGCCTGCCGGGCGCAAGTTGCGGAACGAGGGACAGTGAAGCAGGACAGAACCGTTCCGTGGTCCCATCCCTCGAACATATAACTAGGAACTGCGGCATTTGGTTCCAGTCCAATCATCGAACTGTGATGTGGAGGCTGTGCACCCGCTTTCATCCGGCTTCGCGCTCCGAGGCCGCATAGAGCGCAACCGCCGCCGCGTTGGAGACGTTGAGCGACCCGAACGCGCCCTGCGCCGGGATCTTTGCAAGCCCGTCGCAGCTCTCTCGCGTCAACTGGCGCAGGCCGGGCCCCTCGGCCCCCAGAACCAGCCCCACGGGCCGTTGCGTTGTTTCACGAAGCGCAGCGCCAATTGTCACCTCGGCGTCGCCGTCCAGCCCGATCAGAACATAGCCCAGATCCTGTAGCGCCGCCATCGTGCGGGCAAGGTTGGTCACCCGCAGATAGGGCTGACGCTCCAGCGCACCGGAGGCCGTCTTGGCCAAAGCCCCGGTCTCTGGCGCGGAATGGCGATGGGGGGCAATGACGGCGCGCGCACCGAAAACCTCGGCCGAGCGCAGGATCGCCCCCACATTGTGCGGATCGCTCACCCGGTCGAGCAGAACGACAACGGGTGCACCGTCGCCGGGGGCGCACAGATCGGCCAGTTTCCCCCAGTCGAGCGGGCGGACCTCCAGCGCCGCACCCTGATGTACCGCCCCTTCTTCCAGCGGCGCGGCGAACTTGCGGGGATCCGACAACTCTGGCGCAATACCGCCCGCCGCGATGGCCTCTGCCAGCTTGTCAGCCGCGTTGCGCGTAACCACCAGGCGCAGCTTTTCCCGCGCGGGATTCATCAGCGCATCGCGGACCGCGTGCAGCCCGAACAGCCACAGCGTGTCGGCCGCAGCGGCGCGGCGCCCGCGTTCCTTGTCGATCACCCATTGGGGCTTTTTCGCCATTCTCGTCCCCGTCTCAGACAGGCGCGCACCATGAAAGGCCGATCCGCCCGACGCAAGGGATTTTCCTGTTGACGGGTCCGCACGCCCCGCGTATTCAGCCCCCCACTTAGGGCGACGTGCTGCAAGGTGCGGCAGCGGACTGTAACTCCGCCGGGGAGACCCACGCCTGGTTCGATTCCAGGGTCGCCCACCATTTCCCCCCGTTTTTCGTCTGACAGTCTTCCGTCTCTGGGGCGAGCGCGGCACTCTGCGCGCAGGCCAAAGGAGGGTACGGATGCCGAACGGATTGCATGGGGTCATCCCCTATATCGCCACGCCGATCAGAGAAGACGGAACCGTCGACCGGGACATGCTGGCGCGGCTTTGCGATCACCTGGTCGGCAAAGGCGTGCATGGGCTTTGCCCTCTCGGTTCCACCGGCGAATTTGCGTATCTGACGCGAGAGCAGAAACGCGACGTCATCGAAACTGTCGTTCAGGCCGCGGCGGGCCGCGTTCCCGTGATCGCGGGCGTCGCCTCGACCGCCACGATGGATGCAGCAGATCAGGCGCGGGACTGGGCCGCGCTTGGGGTCGATGGCATTCTCGCGGTGATGGAGGCCTATTTCCCGGTGCCCGAGGCCGGCGTGGTGGACTATTTCACCGCCGTCGCCGACGCGACCGACCTGCCAGTCACCATCTACACCAACCCCAATTTTCAACGGTCCGATCTGACGCTGTCTGCCATCGAAACGCTTAGCCACCATCCGCGCATCGCTTACCTGAAAGACGCCTCGACCAATACCGGGCGGCTCTTGAGTGTTCTGAACCGGACGGAGGGTCGGATCGGCGTATTCGCAGCGTCCTCGCACATCACCGTGGCGGTGATGATGATCGGCGGCCTGGGCTGGATGGCGGGGCCCTCCTGCATCGTGCCCGCGCAAAGCGTGGAGCTCTACCGCCTTTGCCAGGCGAAGGAGTGGGATGCCGCGATGGAGTTGCAGCGGCAACTCTGGTCGGTGAACGAGGCCTTTGCCAAATACAACCTCGCCGCCGCGATCAAGGCCGGGCTGAAGCTGCAGGGTTTCGATTGTGGCCTGCCGGTTGCCCCACAAGCCGGGTTGGGCGCCGAGCAGATGCCCGAGTTCCGCAGCATTCTTTCCCGTCTCGGGGCGGTGTAACACTGCAAAGACAGCCGCGGGAAAACCGGACTCGACAGACCCTCGCCTTCCGGTGGAAACTCTGAATAAGGGGGAGAGAACGGGTCATGTCTGACGAGCCGCTCATCAAAGTCACCTACGGCCCGGTCCGGCTGGTAACCGCGGAGGAGGAGGCGCAACGGAAACCCGTGCCGATGTGGCACCGCATCCTTTACGTCTTGACTGTCCCGGTACGCCGGATAGGTGACATTCTCATCTTCTTGCGCACGCTTGTCGTCAATCTCACGGTTATCTCGGTGGTTGTCGCGCTGGTGGCGCTGACGGGAATCGAGTTGCGCCGCAATCCGGTGATCATCGAGGAAATCGGACTGCCGCCGCAACTGACCGCGCGCGGGCTCTCCGGCACGGTGGCGGCGCACCGGCTGTGGGATGCGATCACGGACATTCAGACGATTTCTGGCACCTTCAAGGATCAGGCATCACTGACGACAATTGGCCGCCAGATCGACGTCGTCGATCCGGACACCGGCCTGTCTCTCCAAGGGCTGACGCAGATGCTGCGCACGCTTCTTGGATTGCCGCAGACCCGTATCGCCGGGGAGGTTGTTTGCGAGACGGCGCGATGCGACTGGGCCGGATTACGCCTACGCCTGCGCATCTTCGCTCCGGAAGGCATGGAAGTGCGCAATGTCGGCCTCGTCGGCGGTCATAGCCCGGGCGACTATTTCCATCGCGCGGCGATGGAAACCATGAAGGTGATCGATCCTTACACGCTGGCGGTGTTTCACAAGAACAAGGACACGAGCGACAGGTCCGCCGCCTCGCGCCTCGCACGCGATCTCATTGCCCGCGGCCATCCGCAGCGGGCATGGGCAGCGAACCTGCTGGGCATCTTGTCGGCGGACAGCGGAGACCGGGACGCTGCGATCCAGTGGTACCAGAAGTCGATTGCATTCAGCGATGCTGACGGTCTGGACGACTTTGCGCTTCCCTGGAGCAACTGGGGAAATGTTCTTGGCGATTTGGAGCACGAGTACGACGCCATCGGCAAATTCCGACAGGCGATTGAGATCGATCCTCTTTACGCTCCGGCATGGGCCGGTATGGGCCACGCGCTCGCGATTCTGGAGCGGTATGAAGAGGCCGTAGAGAGTTTAGAACGCGCCACCGCAATCGATCCACAGTTCGCTCTGGCGTGGTACAGGTGGGGCAAGGCCCTTTCCGATCTCGAGCGGCCTGCAGAGGCCACAGAGAAGTTCCGGCGCGCAACCGAGATCGATCCAGACTACGCCCTGGCATGGTATCATTCTGGTTCGGCTCTTGAAAAAATCGGCAGGCATCCCGAAGCCCGCGCGAGCTTTCGGCGCGCCATGGAAATCGATCCGGAAATTGCCAGTGCCAATCGGAAAAGGATGCCGTCGGAGGGATTTGGCGGCAATTTCGGCGGTGTGTTCAGATAGGACGGGCAACCTGAAAAAGGAAGAGACGCTGAAGGCTTTTTTCGATCCAGTCTGGCCGCTGGCTGGAAGTCGGCGTGTTCGGAATTCGAGAAAAGCAAATCTCTGGAGCAGGTTTTCGACCCGCCGATGCGCACTTGCCAAAGTTCCCGGCATTCCCGCCTTGCAGGCGGACAATGGCGCGCTGATCCTAGGCGACTGAGAAATGCGCCCGCGACACTTCGCCCTGCCGCGCGGCGATGTTGCCGCGCCGGAGTCAATCTCGTATTGCTGGCGAAATTGGGAAAGCAGGGAGGCGATCCGATGAACGACACGCCAAAATACGGCTTCGACACGTTGCAGGTGCATGCGGGTGCGCGGCCCGACCCGGCCACGGGGGCACGGCAGACGCCGATCTACCAGACCACGGCCTATGTGTTCCGCGACGCAGACCATGCCGCCGCGCTCTTCAACCTTCAGGAAGTGGGATATATCTACTCACGGCTGACCAATCCCACGGTGGCGGTTCTGGCCGAACGCATCGCGACGCTGGAAGGCGGCGTAGGCGGCGTCTGCTGTTCGTCCGGCCACGCGGCACAGATCATGGCGCTGTTCCCGCTGATGGGTCCGGGCAAGAATGTCGTGGCCTCGACGCGTCTTTATGGCGGCACGGTCACGCAGTTCGCACAGACGATCAAGCGGTTCGGCTGGTCGGCGAAGTTCGTGGATTTCGACGACCTGGATGCCGTGAAGGCCGCCATCGACGACGATACCCGCGCGGTCTTTTGCGAGGCGATCGCTAACCCCGGCGGCTATATCACCGATCTGGACGCCATCGCGCCGATCGCCGCCGAAGCGGGCCTGCCGCTGATCGTCGACAACACCTCTGCCACGCCCTACCTGTGCCGCCCCATCGAACATGGCGCGACGCTGGTGGTGCATTCGACCACGAAATACCTGACGGGCAACGGCACGGTCATGGGGGGCGCCATCGTCGACTCCGGGCAGTTCGACTGGTCGGCCTCGGACAAGTTCCCCTCGCTCAGCGCGCCGGAACCCGCCTATCACGGGCTGAAGTTCCACGAGACCTTCGGGTCGCTTGCCTTCACCTTCCACGGCATCGCCATCGGATTGCGCGATCTGGGCATGACGATGAACCCGCAGGCGGCCCATTACACGCTGATGGGAATCGAGACGCTGAGCTTGCGGATGGAACGCCATGTCGCCAATGCGATGCAGGTGGCCGGTTGGCTTGAAAAGCACCCCAAGGTCGCGGCGGTCACCTATGCCGGGCTGCCGTCCTCCCCCTATAACGACCGGGTCGCACGGATTTGCCCCAAGGGGGCTGGCGGGCTTTTCACCTTCGCGCTGAAGGACGGCTATGATGCCTGCGTGAAGTTCGTCGATTCGGTGAACCTGTTCAGCCATGTCGCGAATCTGGGCGATACACGATCCCTGGTGATCCACTCGGCCTCCACCACCCACCGGCAGTTGACCGAGGAACAGCAGGTTGCCGCCGGGGCCGCGCCCAACGTGGTTCGGGTGTCGATCGGAATCGAGGATCCAGCGGACCTGATCGCGGATTTGGAGCAGGCGCTGGCCGCGGTCTGACAACCTGCGCAAACCGTTCTGATGCCCGGTCCGGGATTTTCCGGATCGGGCATTATTTGTGCGACCATCGGGCGCGGGCCGTGACAAGGGGCTTGAGCGTACCGACGAAGGCCGCGGCCTCTTGCGCCTTTGGCATACCAAGATATACCGGTAAACGACCTTACGCCGTTGCCGGTATCCGCACGGACAGTTCCCAAGGAGATCCCGCCCTTGCCCGAGTTCCAGAAGATCCTCATCGCCAACCGTGGTGAAATCGCCATCCGCGTCATGCGCGCTGCCAACGAACTGGGCAAACGCACCGTCGCCGTCTACGCCGAAGAGGACAAGCTGGGCCTGCACCGCTTCAAGGCGGACGAGGCGTACAAGATCGGTGAGGGGCTGGGCCCTGTGCAGGCGTATCTGTCCATCGAGGAAATCATCCGGGTGGCCAAGATGTGCGGCGCGGACGCGATCCACCCCGGTTATGGCCTGTTGTCGGAAAACCCCGATTTCGTGGAGGCCTGCGCGGCCGAGGGCATCACCTTCATCGGCCCGAAGGCCGACACCATGCGGGCGCTGGGCGACAAGGCCAGTGCGCGGAAGGTGGCAATCAAGGCCGGCGTGCCCGTGATCCCCGCGACCGAGGTCCTGGGCGACGATATGGACGCGATCCGCAAGGAGGCCGCGGAAATCGGCTATCCGCTGATGCTGAAAGCGTCCTGGGGCGGCGGCGGCCGCGGCATGCGCCCGATCAACGGCCCCGAAGAACTGGAGGACAAGGTTCGCGAGGGTCGGCGCGAGGCAGAGGCCGCCTTTGGCAATGGCGAAGGCTATCTGGAAAAGATGATCACCCGGGCCCGCCATGTGGAGGTACAGATCCTCGGCGACAGCCACGGCAGCATCTATCACCTGTGGGAACGGGACTGTTCGGTGCAACGCCGCAACCAGAAGGTCGTGGAACGTGCCCCCGCGCCGTACCTCTCCCCCGCCCAGCGCGAACATCTGTGCAGCCTTGGCAAGAAGATCGCCGAGGCGGTGAATTACGAATGCGCGGGCACCGTCGAATTCCTGATGGATATGGAGACGGGCGAGTTTTACTTCATCGAGGTGAACCCCCGAGTGCAGGTCGAACATACCGTCACCGAAGAAGTGACCGGCATCGACATCGTGCGCGCCCAAATCCTGATTGCCGAGGGGAAAAGTCTGGTCGAGGCGACCGGCGTCGCCACGCAGTATGACGTGGAGCTTTCGGGCCACGCCCTGCAATGCCGGATCACGACCGAGGATCCGCTGAACAACTTCATCCCCGACTACGGCCGGATCACCGCCTATCGCGGCGCCACGGGCATGGGCATCCGGCTGGACGGCGGCACCGCCTATTCCGGCGCAGTCATCACCCGCTATTACGACAGCCTTCTGGAAAAGGTCACCGCCTGGGCCCCGACGCCCGAGGCGGCCATTGCCCGGATGGACCGGGCGCTGCGCGAGTTCCGGATTCGCGGCGTCAGCACGAACATCGCCTTCGTCGAGAACCTGCTGAAGCACCCGACCTTCCTGAACAACGAATACCACACCAAGTTCATCGACCAGACGCCGGAGCTTTTCCAGTTCCAGAAGCGGCGCGACCGGGCCACGCGTATCCTGACCTATATCGCCGATGTCACAGTGAACGGGCACCCCGAGACCGAGGGTCGCGCCCAGCCGCCGGGGGACATCAAGACCCCGCGCCCGCCGGAAAACCGGCGCGAGGCCTATGTGCCCGGCACCCGCCAGATCCTCGATGAATTCGGACCGCAGGCCGTGGCCGACTGGATGGCGGAGCAAGAGCAGCTCTTGCTGACCGACACCACGATGCGCGACGGTCACCAGTCGCTGCTGGCCACGCGCATGCGGTCGATCGACATGATCCGCGTCGCCCCCGCCTATGCCCACAACCTGCACCAGCTTTTCAGCGTCGAATGCTGGGGCGGCGCCACCTTCGACGTGGCCTATCGGTTCCTTCAGGAATGCCCGTGGCAGCGCCTGCGCGACTTGCGCGCACGGATGCCCAACCTGATGACGCAGATGCTCTTGCGGGGCTCCAACGGCGTTGGCTATACGAACTATCCCGACAATGTCGTGCGTGGCTTCGTCAAGCAGGCGGCCGAAACCGGTGTCGATGTCTTCCGCGTGTTCGACAGCCTGAACTGGGTCGAAAACATGCGCGTCGCGATGGACGCGGTGATCGAGAACAACAAGGTCTGCGAGGGGTCGATTTGCTACACCGGCGATATCCTCGACCCCGCGCGCGCGAAATACGACCTGAAATACTATGTCGCGATGGGCAAGGCGCTGCGCGATGCGGGCGCCCATATCCTCGGGCTGAAGGACATGGCGGGCCTTCTGAAACCCGCCTCGGCCACGCTTCTGGTCAAGGCGCTGAAGGAAGAGGTCGGGCTGCCGATCCATTTCCACACCCATGACACCAGCGGGATTTCGGGCGCCACGATTCTGGCGGCGGCCGATGCGGGGGTGGATGCGGTCGACGCCGCGATGGACGCGTTCTCGGGCGGGACGTCCCAGCCCTGCCTCGGCTCAATCGTGGAAGCCCTTCGCAATACCGACCGCGATACGGGCATCGAGATGGAGGCGGTGCGCGAGATCTCCGACTATTGGGAACAGGTGCGCGCGCAATACGCCGCGTTTGAATCGGGCCTTATGGCCCCGGCGTCCGAGGTCTACCTGCACGAGATGCCGGGCGGGCAGTTCACCAACCTCAAGGCACAGGCGCGCAGTCTGGGGCTGGAGGATCGCTGGCACGAGGTGGCCGAAACCTATGCCGACGTAAACCAGATGTTCGGCGACATCGTGAAGGTGACACCGTCATCCAAGGTTGTGGGCGACATGGCGCTGATGATGGTCAGCCAGGGCCTGAGCCGTGCCGAGGTGGAAGACCCTGACAAGGACGTCGCCTTCCCCGATTCCGTCGTCGACATGATGCGCGGCAATCTGGGGCAGCCGCCGGGCGGGTTCCCGGAAGGCATCCAGAAGAAGATTCTCAAGGGCGAGGCCCCGAACCTGGAACGGCCGGGCAAGCATCTGGACCCGGCCGACTACGAGGCCATCCGGGGCGAGTTGAAAGAGAAGTTCCCCGAACTCGACTTCGACAGTGAGGATGTGCACGGATACCTGATGTATCCCAAGGTCTTCACCGACTACACCGCACGCCATTCGCAATACGGCCCCGTGCGCACCCTGCCCACGCGAACCTTCTTCTACGGGATGGATTCGGGCGAGGAGATCACGGCGGAAATCGATCCCGGCAAGACGCTGGAAATCCGCCTGCAGGCCGTGGGTGACACGAACGAGGACGGCGAGGCGCGGGTGTTCTTCGAACTGAACGGCCAGCCGCGCGTGATCCGCGTTCCCGACCGCAAGGCCAAGGCCACCGTTGCCAAACGCCCCAAGGTCGAGCTTGGCAATACGGCCCATGTCGGCGCGCCGATGCCCGGTGCGGTGGCCTCGGTCGTTGTCTCCCCGGGTCAGACGGTCAAGGACGGCGATCTGTTGTTGACCATCGAGGCAATGAAGATGG
The DNA here is from genome assembly GCF_002079305.1 of Rhodovulum sp. P5. Lineage (NCBI taxonomy): Bacteria > Pseudomonadati > Pseudomonadota > Alphaproteobacteria > Rhodobacterales > Paracoccaceae > Rhodovulum > Rhodovulum sp. P5. Next base: position 3,776,428 of record NZ_CP015039.1, on the reverse strand, counting down.
AAACCGGCCTGCATGCGGAACGCGATGGCACCATCAAGGCCGTCCATGTCAGCCCCGGCGCCCAGATCGACGCCAAGGACCTGCTGATCGAATTCGAGTGACGGGACAAATGGCGATGGCGGCGACGACCCCGCAAGGTCGCGCCGCCCACGCCCAACGGATCGTCCGCGACGGGTCATTTTTTCTCTTGAAGCCCTCGCAATTCACGTTTAGACCGCACCCCACTCTCGGATGCGGGCGTAGCTCAGGGGTAGAGCATTACCTTGCCAAGGTAAGGGTCGTGAGTTCGAATCTCATCGCCCGCTCCAGAGAGGGTAACTGCGAAAAGCGGTTGCCATGCGGGGCAAAACCCCGCGGTCATTTCGCGGATGCGGGCGTAGCTCAGGGGTAGAGCATTACCTTGCCAAGGTAAGGGTCGTGAGTTCGAATCTCATCGCCCGCTCCAGAAATCACCAGAGATTGCAATAGACAGTTCGCCAAGGCTCGCCTTAAGGTTGCGATAGCGCGCGCGATGCGGCGCGCCTTGATGCCGAACGCAAATCTGGTGAATGACATGTCCACATCTCAGATCCCCGAAGACCACATCCGCACCGCCGCCTTTTACCTGTGGCTGGAAGAGGGCCAGCCAGAGGGACGCGACCTCGATCACTGGGAAGCCGCCCGCAACCGTCTGGCCACCGACCGGCCTGCCAAGACCGCGTCGCGCAGCAAGGCCGCGAAACCGAAGGCCGCAGCCAAACCCCGGACGGCCCGCAAAAAGGCGGTCGTGAAACAACCCGTCGACGCCTGACCCCCAACACGCGGTCCGCGGGACGCATGCCCACTGCAGAACGGCCTTTCCCCAAACACCGCGATTCACAGGCGGAATACGCCCGGTCGACCGACCGGGCGTTTCTTTGTACCGGTGCGGCCCATCCGGCATCTCTTTCCTGCCAACGTCGCCACATCAGGCCTGTCACCGCGGCGCCTCTCACCAGAGAATCAGAATTGGCCGACTTGCTTAAATCATGGTAAGCTATTGGTGTAAGCTGGCTGCATTAAGCCTGATCGGGGGAAAAACCATGAAATACATCAAGACGCTGCTTAACAGCACAGTTCCTTCCGCTGCTGTCGCAGCAGGTCTCGCCATCGGGTCCGGGACGGCGGCCGAGGCGGCCAGCATTCTGACCCAGACTCCGCAGGGCGGTTATGCAGACAATATCTACGGCGGGTTCCGCTGGGCAACCTTCACCGGCATGATCGACGCCCAGCACAGCGTGACAAGCGTAGCAAGCTTTGACACCATCGGGGCCTATGATGCCCTGCTTGTCGACCAGGAACTTGGCGGCAGCCTGTCTGGCACTGAAATCGCCTCGATTCAGGCGTTCGTTTCCGGCGGCAAGAAGGCGGTGATGTTCGGCGAGAACAGCTCTTGGACCAGCTGGAACAACTCTTTGATGAGCGTTGTCGGCGGCGGCTACTCCCCCGCCTGCAACACTGACGTCGGCTCGACCCTCGTTGCCAACACCCTGACGGCCGGCGTGACGAGCGTTTTGAATGGGTGCGGCAGCGTGCTCAACAACACCGGCAGTCCGACGATGCTCTTCAGCAACGGGCTGGCCGCGCTTTACAGCGTGGGCGCGGGAGAGGTCCTGGTGATCCTCGACAGCAACTGGAACGACGATACGCTCTACCTCAACGACTATGACAACCGCATCTTCGCCCAGAACATTGCCGACTGGCTGGGCGAAGGTTCTGTGGACGTCCCGGTGCCGGCAAGCCTGCCGTTGCTCCTGCTCGGGCTGGGCGGTCTTTATGCCCATGCCAGGCGCCGGTCAGCCTGATCTACCTTCAGGATGAAATTATTGCGGGGTGCGGCTTTGCCGCGCCCCTTTTTGCTTGCGACATCACCGCCCTGCGGGCGCCACGGGCCATCATCGTCTTGGCGGCACCGCATCAACCGGGTATAGGCCCCCCGAACCGTGCAGACAGGGAAACCCACGCATGAGCGATCTGACCCCCGAAGGCGGCGAACCGGTGATCCGCACCATCGCCATGCCCGCCGACACCAACCCCGCAGGCGACATTTTCGGGGGATGGCTGATGTCGCAGATGGACCTTGCCGCCGGCAACGTGGCGGCGCGCGTCTCACGCGGACGCGCGGCAACCATCGCCGTGGACAGCATGCAGTTCCTCAAACCCGTCAAGGTCGGCGATGAGGTCTCGCTTTACGCCAAGCTCGTCAAGCTTGGCACCAGTTCGATGAAGATCGAGGTGCGTGCATGGCACCGCCCCCGCTGCCAGGAATGGTGCGAACAGGTGACGCAAGCGGTCTTTACCTTCGTGGCCATCGACGAAGACGGCCGGTCGCGCCCTGTCCCCCGCGAAGATATCGCCGTCTGAGAAGCCCGACCTCAGAACGCGTTGAAGGTCAGCGTGGTCAAAGAGCGTTCGATGCCGGGAATATCCAGCAGCTTTTCGTTCACGAACTTGCCGACATCCTGATCCTTGGGGATGTAGAGCTTTAGCAGCAGGTCGAACTCACCGCTGGTCGAGTACAACTCTGAATGGATCTCGCGCAGCACGATTTCCTCGGCCACCTCGTAGGTCTTGCCCGGGCGGCACTGCAATTGCACGAAAACGCAGGTGGTCATGGCGCTTCTCCTTCGGCGTGATGCCGGGCGACGGTAGCAGAGTGCCGCCCGCCATCAAGCCGAATACGCCCTCAGCCAAAGCGGTTGCCACCTTCGGTGCCCTTCTGAACGAAGAAGTAGATCAGCACCAGCGCACCGAGGATCGGGATCAGCCCGATCAGCAACCACCAGCCCGACTTGTCGATGTCATGCAGGCGCCGGACACCCACAGCGAGGTTCGGCAGCAGCAGCCCCAGAGACACGAGGAACGACAAAGGCTGCCCAGCATCCGGCCCGCCCCCCGTCATGGGCGCGAAGATGACGGCATCGATCATCCCGGTGATGAACAGCACGATGAAGACAAACAGCACCCACCACCAATATTCGCCGCGCGGTGCACGGCCTGAAAAGGTGGCGTACTTCGAAAGCACGGTTTTCACGGCATCCAGCATCAAATCTCTCCTTCGAATAGTAGCAGTCTCTCGACCCGCACCGCGCCTTACTGAAGCGCGTCCAGCCCGGTAGTATCGACGTTCCGCCCGATCTCCTGCGCCTTACGATCAAGACACGACGTCGGTTTCGTAGTCTGGGGTGACAGAGCCCGACAGGGCCCCCGCCAACGAGATGACGCAAAGAACAAGGTCATGTGTATCACCCACCCATGGTTCAACTATGCAGGGTACCGGCGAACCGCGAAAGAAATAAGTCGCACGCGCTGCGCCCGGATGATGCCCCCCACAGCGGCAGAAGGAACGCGAAAGGAGAGCCTTGGATAAGCCTTCCGCGCAGCCTATAAGCGCCCGGCAAACACGGTGGAGGCCCCATGCGGACGGCGAAGATCACGCGCAAGACAGCGGAGACGGACATCGCGGTCGAGGTCAATCTCGACGGAACGGGCGTCTATGACATGGCCACGGGCGTGGGCTTCTTCGATCACATGCTGGACCAGCTTGCCCGCCACTCGCTGATCGACATGACCATCCGTTGTACCGGCGACACCCATATCGACGACCACCACAGCGTGGAGGATACAGGGATAGCGCTGGGCCAGGCCCTGACACAGGCGCTGGGCGACAAGCGGGGCATCCGCCGCTACGGGTCCTGCCTGCTGCCGATGGACGATGCGCTGGTGCGCGCGGCGCTGGATCTTTCCGGCCGTCCCTACCTGATCTGGAACGTGGACTTCCCGACCCAGAAGATTGGCAGGTTCGATACCGAACTGGTGCGGGAGTTCTTTCAGGCGCTGTCCACCCATGGCGGGATCACGTTGCACGTGGATGCGCTGCACGGGCTCAACAGCCACCACATTGCCGAGGCCGCCTTCAAATCCGTCGCCCGCGCCCTGCGGGAAGCGGTTGAAACCGACCCGCGCAAGGCCGATGCGATCCCGTCTACCAAGGGGGCGCTATAACCGATGCTGACGGCTATCGTCGATTATGAATCCGGCAACCTGCACTCGGCCCAGAAGGCGTTTGAGCGTGTCGCGCGTGAAACCGGCGCGGGGGAAGTCACCGTCACCTCGGACCCCGACAAAATCCGCCGCGCCGACCGGATCGTCCTGCCCGGTGACGGTGCCTTTCCTGCCTGCCGCCGGGCGCTGTTTGATCATCGCGGGGTGTTCGAGGCGATCGAAGAGGCCGTCGTAGCCGGCGGCCGCCCGTTCATCGGCATCTGCATCGGCATGCAGATGATGGCGACCCGCGGGCTGGAATACGAAGAAACCTCCGGCTTCGACTGGATCGGGGGAGAGGTCGTCCGGATCGAACCTTCGGATCCGGCGATGAAGGTCCCGCATATGGGCTGGAACGATCTGGTGGTGGATGCCGCCCACCCGGTGCTGGAGGGCATCGCGACGGGCGATCACGCCTATTTCGTCCACTCCTACCACTTCCGCGTGGCGGACCCGGCGCATCTTCTGGCCCATTGCGACTATGGCGGCCCGGTCACCGCCATCGTCGGCCGCGGCACCATGATCGGCACCCAATTCCACCCGGAGAAAAGCCAGGCGACAGGGCTGCGGCTGATTGCGAACTTTCTGGGGTGGAGGCCCTGAGGGGCAAGCACTGCGCCAATCGGCCTGGAGAAGCTCACCCCGCCGGAAACACCTTCCGCGCCAGCAGCACCCGTGAAACCGCGGTGACAAAGCACAAGCTCCCGAAGCCCCACGCCAACGGCGCGAACCACCCCGGGAACAGGCAAAGCGCGACGAAGAAGGCAATGGTCTCCGTCCCTTCCAGCAGGCCGCCGGTGAAGTAGAGCGATTTCACCCCGCGCGCTGCTGTCTCCATCTTCCGACGCTCGGCGAGGATGGCAAAGCCCAGAAAAGTCGCGCCGTTGAAATAGAAACTCGTCAGAAGGAACGCCCCTGCCGCGCCGTTGGCGGTGGGATCCAGCACCACGAATCCCAGCGGCACCGCGCCGTAGAACAGGAAATCGCAGACGATATCGAGGTATCCGCCGAAATCGGTTTTCCGCGTGGCCCGCGCCACGGCACCGTCCAGACCATCGGCAACCCGACTGGCCAGCAAAGGCAAGAGGGCCAGTCCCGGCGCCCCCAGCGCGATCACCCCCGCCGCACTCAACCCCAACACAAGGCCCGTCAGCGTCACCGCATCCGCCGTCACGCCCTTCCGCGCCAGCCCCTGCCCCAAACGGTTGAGGGGCGGGTCAATCAGCCTGCGCATCGCACCGTCCAGCATCGGCATCTCCCTTCATCGGAAGATGTCCAACGAAACGTCCCGCCGCGCAAGACAACTCGCCAGAAACTGAGGGAATGGTACCGCCTCCCCGGCTTGAACGGGGGACCTCTGGATCCACAATCCAGCGCTCTAACCAACTGAGCTAAGGCGGCACTGTTCGGGCGATTTACCGTTCCTGCGCCGCATATGCAAGCCCCGTTTGCCACAGAAAAGACTGTTGGCCGGGCGTCCCCTGCGCCTTGTTCCCGAGGACAATATCACCCTGACCTGCCCCCTGCTCTTGCCAGCAGCCCGGCAACGCGCTAGGCGAAATCGCCACAACAACCGGAAGGTGCCGCGCCATGAGCATCGACAAGCAAAGCGAATTCGCCGCCAATCTCCAGATCGGGCCGACGAGCCTTGGCATGGTGCGCTTTTATGTCGAAAGCGACGGCGTGGAGCTTCCAATGGATTTCTCGCCCGAAGAGGCCGAGGAGATCGCGGAAGAGATCCGGGCGGCCGCGGCCCGGGCGCGGGCCGTCGCGGACAAGGGCGCCAAACCGCCTAAAACGCCGCGGGGCTGACCCCCGGATCGCGCAACGCCTGCAAACGCAAGGCCGCGTGGACGGCGAATTTCTGGATCACCGCCTTGCGCCGGGCGGCCGCAAGACGCGCCTCTGGCCCCTCGCGCACCAGTTCGGCGCCATAGGCATCGGCGAAGATCAGCCCTGTGTCGTCGGGCAGAATTTCGGCCGGGAAGCCTGAATCGACCGCCCAGAAGAACCGGTCGCACCAGTCAAGATAGCCCTGCCATTTGCGGTCTGACGTGAAATCCGCGCGGCTCGACTTGCATTCCACCACCCAAATCTCGCCCTTTGGCCCAAGGGCCATCACGTCCACCCGAAGCCCCGGGGTCGGCACCAGTTCTTCCACACAGGCAAAGCCCAGATCGCGCAGGTGACGACAGACGCCACGGGCCAGAAGCTGGCCGGGAAGCAGGGTCAAGGCGCTGTCGTCAGGCATGGGGACAGTTTGAACAATTCGGGAACATCTGACAAGCCTTGCGCGACCCCGACCACCGCCCTATGTCTGTGATCAGGCGGGTTCTGCCCTTCTCGTGACGAGGTCAAATTCCGGTGGCCTTAAGCAAATCCGAGGGAGCTGGCTCTGTCCGGGTCCTGGCCCGGTTACCTGGCGCCCACCTGTATATACAGGTCCTCGGGAATGAGTTGCCTCAACGGTTGTGGTGGTCCCGCCCCATCCCAAATTGCCGGTCTGTCCGTCAGGTGCCGGGGCGTTTCAGGAATTTCTGGCGCCTGCCCCCGATGCGCCGAGCGGGGCCATTATCGGACTCCATCGTGATAACCTCTGGCCCGGTATACCCGTCCCTGTCCCGTGACAGATAGCTGCGCACGCCATAGCCCGCCGCACTGCCGCCCGCAAAGGCCGCCACCAGAAGCCCCGCGGTAAACACCTGTGCAAAGAACAGCGCGGCCCCAAGGCCCAGCGCCCCACCGGTGACCAGCCCCAGCTTCAGCAGCCGCGTGCGGGTGCGCCCCATCTTTTTCGTGAGGTCGGACAGCTTGGCCGCATCGTCGGATTTATGCTTGGCCAGCGTTGCCTGAAACCGTGCCTTGGCATTGGCCAGACGTTCGGAATGCCGTGCCTCGCTCAGCCGTTTCTGGTCGCGCAAAAGCGTACTGAACCATAGCGCGGCCAGAAGACCCGCCCCCAGCACCATCGCCACGCCAAGCCCCACAAGGGCTGGGTCCTGCCCGGTCAGCACCAGCCAGAGCGGCCCGACCGTCATGATCTGCAGCAACCAGACACCGATCAGAATGCGCATCGCTCATTCACCCGTCGCAACCTGTTCGGTCCCAACATAGGCGTCCTTTTCGTCAGAGACGAGTCGGGCTGTCCGCATCACGACGCCGCGCACCCGTTTCGCTGTTCCGGGATCCCGGTCAAAGCGACAGGCAAAAGGTCATCCGCCGGTACCCCACCAAAGAAAAGGCGGCCAACAGGCCGCCAGTTGGTGCATCCCGAAAGGGGTTCGATTCAGTGCCGAAAGCGGCGCTCACTCTCAACAGGTACAGGAACAGGCACCAGCGCTTCGGCGAAGGGGCCGACACGCTCCGGGCGGCGCCGGCCGGAATCGTCATCCCGGTCATCGGCCATGGACATGACCGCGATACCGAACTGGACGCCGGAAAACACGATGCCGTTGAACACGAACAGCAAGAGGCCCGCCAGCCAGCCGCCGGAGACATGGGTGACCAGATGCCACAGGTTCGCCACGTCAAGATACAACAGCGCCCCCACGAACACCCCCGAAAGGGCAAATCCGATCAGGCACTGGCGGATATAGAGGCTCACGAGTTTGGGCATGCTGCGTCTCCGTCTGTTGCCTCATTAGGTATGCATTCGTGCGCCGAATCCAAGAAAAATCTGCCATGGCGGCCGGCGGCGATCTGGTTTTGGTCTCGATTTGGTGCCATTTTGGACGTGACAAGGTTAAGGGAGTCTTACCGGCCATGTTGGGCCTGCATGTGTTTCCCCCCGCCATGGGCACGATCAGCCCCAGCCCGTTTTCCGTGAAATCGCTGCTGCTTCTGGAAATGAGCGGCCTGCCCTACCGGCGAATTGCCGGCGATCCGCGCAAGGCGCCCAAGTCGAAACTGCCCGTGCTGGAGGATGACGGCCAGATGATTCCCGACTCGCAGGCGATCGAGGCGCATCTGGCCCAGAACCACGGCTTTGACCCCGACGCCCATCTGAGCCCGCGCCACCGGGCCGAGGCCGAAGCCATCCGGCATATGGTGGAGGACCATATCTACTGGGCGCTCGTCTATTCCCGCTGGATCGACAACCCGGCAGCGACACGGCAGGCGTTCTTTGCACCGCTGCCGCTTCCCCTCCGCCGTCCGGTCTTTGCCATGGTCCGCCGACAGGTGGCGCAGGCGCTAAACGGCCAAGGCATGGGCCGGCATTCGCGCGAGGACATCTACGCGATGGGGGAAAAGTCTCTGAATGCGCTTGCCGTCCTCGTGGGCAACGGGCCCTACGTCTTCGGTGACAGGCCATCGGGCATCGACACGGTGGTCTTCGGCCTTCTGGAAAACCTGTTGCCAGCAGAACTCGAAACACCGCTTGCCCAGGCGGCCAAGGGGCACACTGCCCTTGTCACCTATCACCAAGCTGTCAGAGACGGGATCGCGGCGAAGCTGTTGCCCTGAGCGCCGACTCAGAACGTCTCCGGCTTCGCCTCGCGCGCCATGTGGTCCAGCACGGCGTTGACGAATTTGGGTTCCCGCCCCTCGGGGAAGAACGCCTTGGCCACGTCGACATATTCGGTGATCACCACCTTGGGCGGCGCGGTGCCTTGCACCAGTTCGGCGCCCGCCGCGCGGAACAGCGCGCGAAGGGTCGGGTCGATCCGGTCGATGGGCCATTTCGCCACAAGTGCGCGGTCGGTCATCTGGTCGATCTTTGCCTGCCAGTTCACGGCGCCCTCAAGCGTCTGGCGGAACAGGCCCACATCGCCCTCTGCCAGATCCTCGCCCTCTTGATAGCCGACACCGAACCGCCAGTCCTCGAACTCCTGCCGCACGGTATCGACCGACTGGCTGGAGTGCTCCATCTGGAACAGCGCCTGCACGGCGTAAAGCCGCGCCGCCGACCGCATCTGGCGCTTGTCGGGTTTCCGGTCAGTGCTCATGCGCGGTCGGTCCCCTCGGCGATCTGGAACCCGCCCGAGGGACGGAAGCCCACGCCCTTCGTCTCACCGCCCCAGCGACGACCCAGCGCGATCAGGTGCAGGGCCGCGGCCGCAGCACCGCCGCCCTTGTCCATGTCGGCAGGGTCGGCGCGGGCGACGCCCTGTTCGTGGTTTTCCACGGTCAGGATGCCATTGCCGATCATCGCCCCCTGCAGGCCCAGAAGCATCAGACCGCGAGAGGAATCGTTGCAGACCGTTTCGTAATGCGTCGTCTCACCCCGGATCACGCAGCCAAGTGCCACGTAGCCGTCAAAATTCGACATCCGGTGCGCCAACCCGATTGCCGTCGGCAGTTCCAGCGCCCCCGGCACCTCGATCAATTCATGGGTGGCCCCGGCTTCGTCCAGCTTGGCCCGCGCGCCAGCAATCAGCATGTCGGCGATGTCGCGATAAAACGGTGCCACGGCGATCAGCAGTTTGACCGGCTTGTCGAACCGGGGCAGCGGCAGAATGTGATGCGGGTCCTGATCGGCCATGGCTCAGCCTTTCCTTTCGATCTTGCGCGTACCCTCGATGGAGAGCCCGTATGCCTCCAGCCCGACAACCTTGGGCAGGGGCGAATTGGTCAGAAGTTCCAGCTTGTGCAGGCCCAGCGCAGCCAAGATCTGCGCCCCCAGCCCGTATTGCCGCAGGGTCTGGGGCGACGCGTCGACACCGCCAAGCTTCATCGTCGTATCGCGCAACAGCACCACGACCCCCCGCCCCTCAGCCGCGATGATTTCCATGGCGGCGGCAAGCTCACCCGCCGGATGCGGGCCCAGGCCAAGAACGTCCTGCAACACGTCAAGCGCATGCATCCGCACCAGCACGGGCTCGGCCGTTGTGATATCGCCCTTGGTCAGGACGACATGTTCGGCGCCTTGGGTCTCATCGGTGTAGACGCGCATCATCCAGTCGCCGCCAAAGGCCGAGGTCACCGGTTTCACCGCCGACTCGTTGACCAGATTGTCATGGCGTCGGCGATAGCCGATCAGGTCGGAAATCGTGCCGATCTTCAGCCCGTGCCTTTGGGAAAAGGCCACCAGATCCGGCAGCCGGGCCATCGTGCCGTCCTCGTTCATGATCTCGCAGATCACGCCTGACGGGTTCAACCCGGCCAGACGCGCCACATCCACGGCTGCCTCGGTATGGCCGGCACGCACCAGAACGCCGCCATCGCGGGCGCGCAGCGGGAAAATATGACCCGGTGTCGCGATGTCCTTCGGTCCCTTGCCGGCATCGATCGCAACAGCCACGGTGCGGGCGCGGTCATGGGCGGAAATTCCAGTCGTCACGCCTTCGCGTGCCTCGATAGAAATGGTGAAGGCGGTTTCGTGGCGCGAGGAATTCTGCGACGCCATCAGATGCAGGCCCAACGCATCCACCCGTTCCCCGGTCAGCGACAGACAGATCAGCCCGCGCCCATGGGTCGCCATGAAGTTGATCGCCTCGGGCGTGGCCATCTGCGCGGGGATCACCAGATCGCCCTCATTCTCGCGGTCCTCATGGTCGACGAGGATGAACATCCGCCCGTTGCGGGCGTCCTCTATGATTTCCTCGATAGAGGAGATCGCGTCGTGCCAGTTTTCCTGCAGGGGCGTTTCGGAGTCCATGGTCTGCCTTTGCGCTTCAGCCGTGGCGAGGCAGATAGACCATAAGGCGCGCCAGTGCCAGAGGGGGAAAGGGCACGGATGGGATGGGCGCCCCCAACTCAGAGGGAGGCGCCCGCCCGTCGTTCCGGTCAGCCACGCTTGCGCCGCGACAGTCCCAGCCCCGCAAGGCCCAGCAGAAGAAGCGGCGCCGCCGCCGGCAATGGCACCGGTGCCGCACTGTCCCGAAGCGTGATCGTGGCCAGCAGGCTGCCGCCATCCGGCAGTGCAATGGTCGTCCCGGCCGGGGTCATCTGGCCATTCAAAAAGCCCAGATCGCCCGCAATCGAGATATCGTTCATCGTGTCGGTGCTGTCGCCGCCCGCAATGTTGAAGGCCGCGCCGAGATTGTCGTTTTCCTCGGTGCCGGCATCCCAGACATCCGAGGTGTAGATCATGATCGGCCCGAGGCCGGTGAAGTTCCCGGCCATATCGAAGACCTCATAGGCCGTCGGCGCGGCATTCCCGATGAACAGGTCGTTCGACGGAATCACCATGGCAAGGAAGCTGAGATACCGGTCGGTCATCGGATCGAGGTCGAAAGTCAGGCTCGCCGTTTCGCCCGGGTCGATCACGGGTGCCCCGGCAAACCCGCCGGGAGAGGTGATTACACCCGAACGATAGCCCGCCGCGTTTGTCGCGGCCTCGTGGGCCGGGTCGCCCGCCTCTGCGATATTCTCCACCCCGAGACTGGCCGGGGTGCCGGGATCGAAGGCATCGTAGGTGCCATCGTGGAAGACGGTGAACAACGGCGTGACATAGAGCCCATCCGCCGCCTGTTCATTGGTGATGGACACTGTAATGGGCCCCGCAAAGACCGCGCCCGACAGGGCAAGACTGCCCAGCATGGCGGGCAGCACGCCCCTGCCCACACGCACCAGAATTTCTGACATTGTAACCTCCCGTTCTGGAGTGACGCCGGATCCGTCCCGGCACATCCAGCCTACGGGCGGCGCTTCCCCAGCGGGGGTCACTTCGGATCAACAGGATCGGAGAGGTCCGTGAACGGGAACGTCCGGCCGGCAAGAGCGCACGGGCCGGACGTCATGGTTGGGAAGTCGGGATCAGCCCTTGCGGCGGCGCATGGCAACCAGACCGGCCAGACCGGCCCCCAGAAGCGGAAGCGAGGCCGGCAGCGGCACCGCGGGGGTATCTGCCGTAACCGTCACGCTGTCGAGGATGATGCCATAATTGTCGCCGCCCGCGTGATCAAAATAGATCGACGCCGTCGCATCCGCGAGCATCGTAAAGGTGCGTGTGATGGTTTGGAAGGAATCGTTTCCGGTAAGGGTCAGCGGACCGTTGAGCAGACCGGTAAGGCCATATTCAAGCGTGTCGTTTGCCCTGCCGCGCTGGTTCCCACTAACCGTGAATTCCAAAGTGTAGGTGACACCGGCGACGAAACTGAGCGCCGTGCTCTCAAGACGCGCTGCATCCGACGTCGACCCGTCGAGATCCAGACACCCGGCCGACTGACAGGACAGGCTATAGCCGCCGTTGCCGAACAGGTCGACGCTGCCGTTCACGATGGTGAAGCTGTCGAGGCCGGTGAAATTGCCGGCGGTGTTGGCGGGCGCGATAGAGGCCAGTTCCTCGGCAAAGTCCTCGAAGAAGATGGTCGTGGCCGCCTGCGCCGTCGCGGCGGACACCGCAAGAACAAGGCCCGTCGTAGCAAGCAGGTTGGTCTTGGTCATTCTCGTTACTCCAGAAATGTAATTACCCAATTCGAGCCATGGATTGGCCACAAGATTTGCACAAATCTTAACGCAAAAGGACCCGTCTCGCACCATCAAAGTTAACGCGCGCGTTACCCGTCGACCTCGTTCAGGCGCGCGACATAGCGGGCCAGTGTGTCGATCTCCAGGTTGATCCGGTCGCCGACCTTCACCAGCCCCCAGGTCGTCGCCTCTTTCGTATGGGGGATGAAGTTCACACCGAAGTCGGCCCCCTCGACCTCGTTCACCGTCAGGGAGGTGCCGTTCAGCGCGACCGAGCCCTTCGGTGCGATGAACTTCTTCAACGCGTCGGGCGCGCGGAAGGTGATGCGCGTGCTATCGCCCTCATCCGCCATGCCCACGACCTCGGCCAGTCCGTCCACATGGCCCGAAACGATGTGGCCACCCAGCTCGTCGCCGACCTTCAGTGCGCGTTCAAGGTTGATCCGGCTCCCCTCGACCCAGCCGCCTAGATTGGTTTTCGAGACCGTCTCTCCCGAGATCGAGACCTGAAACCATGCGCCTTGGTCTTCCGCCCCGCGGTCGACCACCGTCAGGCAAACACCATCGCAGGCGATGGAACAGCCGATCTCGATGCTGTCCACATCATAGCCACAGCCAATCCGGGCGGTCAGGTCGCCTTTCTGCTCCAACGCACGAACGGTGCCGATATCGGTGATGATGCCGGTGAACATGGGCGCCCTCCTTCCAGCCTGTTTCGGCCTCCCCTAGCGGGGCAGACGGTCAAGGGCAAGCGGGCGGCCATGCGACAGCGTCGCAAGACCCTTCGACTTACAGGAACTGCTCACGGATCAGGCGTTCTTCCAACCCGTGGCCGGGATCGAACAGAATGCGGTGCCGAATGGCGGGCTCCGACACGATCTCGACCGAGGACACCCGCCCCGCCCCACGGCTGTCGCCCTCGGCCATGACAGGGCGCTTGTCCTGTTCCAGCACCTCGATGCGGACCTTTGCCGTCTTGGGCAACAACGCCCCCCGCCACCGGCGCGGGCGGAACGGCGCCACGGCCGTCAGCGCCAGCACGTCGGACCCAATCGGCAGGATTGGCCCGTGCGCCGAGTAGTTGTAGGCCGTCGATCCCGCGGGCGTCGCCACCAGCGCCCCGTCGCACACCAGTTCTTCCAGCCGCACCTTGCCATCGACGCGGATCCGCAGCTTGGCCGCCTGCGGCCCCGCGCGCAGCAGGCTGACCTCATTGATCGCCAATGCCTCGACCACACTGCCATCGGGACGCACCGCGCGCAGGCGCAGCGGATTGATGATCGCCTCCTCCGCGCTTTCCAGCCGGTCGATCAGGTCGTCCTGGTGATACTCGTTCATCAGGAACCCGACGGTGCCGCGATTCATGCCGTAAACCGGCGCGGCCATCTCCTGCGTCGCGTGCAGCGTCTGCAACATGAAGCCGTCGCCGCCCAGCGCCAGGATCACATCGGCTTCTTCCGGCGGCACCTGCCCATAGCGCGCCGTCAGCACGTCAAGTGCGCCCTCGGCCCGCGCGGTATCGCTGGCCAGAAAGGCGATCTTCGCGGCTCTCGGCATGGGGGTCGTCCTTCGCGCGTTTCCGCCCAAGTCATCGCGCGCGCCGATCGGAAACACAAGGGCCGCGAGGGGCCCGATCCGCACGCAATCGGGGCTTTTTCCCAGCACGCGCTTCCGTTAAGACCCCGCCATCCCGCAAATGGCCGCCATCAGGAGACGCCACGATGACCGCATCCCATCAGGACAACGGCTTTTTCAACGAAGCGCTGGCTTCCCGCGACCCCGAGATCGCGAAGGCCATAGGGCTGGAACTCGGCCGCCAGCGTGACGAGATCGAATTGATCGCCTCGGAAAACATCGTCAGCCGCGCCGTGATGGAGGCGCAGGGTTCGGTGATGACGAACAAATACGCCGAAGGCTATCCGGGCAAACGCTATTACGGCGGCTGCCAGTTCGTCGACATCGCCGAGAACCTGGCCATTGAGCGTGCGTGCAAGCTGTTCGATTGCGGCTTCGCCAACGTCCAGCCGAATTCGGGGTCACAAGCGAACCAGGGCGTGTTCACGGCCCTTCTGCAACCGGGCGACACGATCCTGGGCATGAGCCTTGATGCGGGCGGACACCTGACCCATGGCGCCAAGCCGAACCAGTCGGGCAAGTGGTTCAATGCGGTGCAATATGGCGTGCGCGAAAGCGATCTTGAAATCGACTATGACCAGATCGAGGCTCTGGCAAAGGAGCATCAGCCCAAGATGATCATCGCGGGCGGTTCGGCCATTCCGCGCATCATCGACTTCAAGCGCTTCCGCGAGATCGCCGACATGGTGGGCGCCTATCTGATGGTCGACATGGCCCATTTCGCGGGGCTGGTCGCTGCGGGCCTCTACCCCTCGCCCTTCCCGCACGCCCATGTGGCAACGACCACGACGCACAAGACGCTGCGAGGGCCCCGTGGCGGGATGATCCTGACAAATGACGAGGCGCTGGCGAAGAAGTTCAACTCCGCCATCTTCCCCGGCATTCAGGGCGGTCCGCTGATGCATGTGATCGCCGGCAAGGCCGTCGCCTTTGGCGAGGCGCTGCGCCCCGACTTCAAGACCTATCAGGAACAGGTGATCAAGAACGCCAAGGCGATGGGGGCGGCATTGGTAGACGGTGGCCTCAGCCTCGTCACCGGCGGCACCGACAGCCACGTCCTGCTGGTCGACCTGCGGCCCAAGGGTGTGAAAGGCAACGCCACCGAAAAGGCGCTCGGCCGCGCCCACATCACCTGCAACAAGAACGGCATCCCGTTCGACACCGAAAAACCCACGATCACCAGCGGCATCCGTTTGGGCAGCCCCGCCGGGACCACCCGCGGCTTCGGAGAGGCCGAGTTCACGCAGATCGGCAAATGGATCACCGAAGTGGTCGACGGGCTGGCGGCCAATGGCGAAGAAGGCAACGCCGACGTGGAAGCCAAGGTGAAGGCCGAAGTCGCGGCGCTCTGCGCCAAGTTCCCGGTCTATCCCGGGCTCTGACTTCCGCGGCCGCGGGCGGAGGCCAATCCGCCCCGCGGCGCCCTTACCGATTACCCGGCCGGGCGGGCCGCGTCAGACATGCCCGCCCCAAGCCAGCACGTCCAGTGCGACCGCACTCAGCGCCAGCAGGTTCACCGAGACCGAAGTAATCCAACCGCGGAACCAGCCCAACCGTCGACCGGCGGGTGCGGCGCGTCTGAGATGTGCGGACAGCCGGTCATGGGCCAGACGCATCCGTGCGATGTCGATCTGACGCGACAGTTTCGGATGCTGCAACGTCTCCCGCGCCTCGACGATCAGCATCGCCTCCCGCCGCAGATGGGCGGGCAGTTTGCGTCGCAGTCGGGGCACCTGCCGATCCAACGGGCCGCTAAGACCGAAGCTCCGCTCGATCCGTGCCTCGATGGCACCGGCAAGATCATCAAGACCACGATATTGCACGCGAAAAGGTCCCCTCATCGTCACGCCCTCACCCTAGGGACCAAAGGTTACGGTTCGACAAAGCCGGTCGCAACGTGTCTGGCCCGAAAGGCCGGGGGCCGCTATGCAGGGGCCATGCTTGCAGAAACGATTCACGGCGCCGACACGGGGCAAACGCCACTTCTGATCGCTCATGGCCTGTTCGGCTCTGCCCGGAACTGGGGTGTCGTGGCCAAGCGGCTGTCCGAAGAGCGTCAGGTCATCACCGTCGACATGCGCAACCACGGCGCCAGTCCCTGGACCGAAACCCACACCTACGCCGATCTGGCCGCCGACCTGGCAGAAGTCATTGACGCCCATGGCGGCCAACTGGACGTTCTGGGCCATTCCATGGGCGGCAAGGCGGCGATGGTTCTGGCGCTGACCCATCCGGAAAAGGTGAAGAGGCTTGTCGTCGCCGATATCGCGCCCGTGGGCTATTCCCATACCCAGGCGCATCTGATCGCGGCGATGCGGGCGCTCGACCTGCCGAAAATCGCATCGCGCAGTGCAGCCGATAGGGCCCTTGCAGAGTTCATAGATACGCCCGCCGTCCGCGCGTTTCTGCTGCAATCGCTTGACCTGAAAACGACGCCCTCAAGCTGGTGCCTGAACCTCGATGTGCTGGAGGCCGATATGGATGCCATCATCGGCTGGCCCGAGGAGATCGACGGGGTTTTCGGCGGCACTGCCCTGTTCCTATCCGGTGCGGAGTCCGACTATGTCCGCCCAGAGCATCGCAACCGGATCAAGGGGTATTTCCCCAAGGCGCGGTTCGCGAAACTTCCCGGCGCGGACCATTGGCTCCACGCCGAGAAGCCGAGGGAATTCGTGGCCGCCGTGGCCACGTTCCTCGCTTAGTCGACCGGCTTCATCATCCGGTCCATGGTGCCGTCCTTCTTGATGAACTGCCCGGCGAGCGCTGCCGCGATATGCAGCAGGATCAAGAGAACCATCAGGCCGCGCAGCGCCAAATGGATCCCCGCCGCGATCTCGGACCCCTGCGACCAAGCGATCATGCCGGACACCGGCAAGAGCACCATCAGCAGGTAGAACAGCCCGTACATCACCCGCGCCACCATGACCTGCGCCTTGGAATGGGACGGGTCAGGATCAGGCACACCGTGCATCATGCGCAGGACGATCCGCCAGAAGGCCAGGATCAGGATCGCAAAACCGATCAGAACATGCGCACCGACAAAGATGGAGAAGGACTTCTCGCCCGTCTCCACGAACTCATGAAAGGCCGAGGCGATTCCCTCGGCCAGCAGAAATTGAATCAGGATCAGGGCGACAACCGCCCAGTGCAGGCGGATCTGCATCCGCGAATAGCCCGTAACCGAAGACATTCTTGGCCCTCCGATGGTCATACATTAGATGCGACCGCCGGAGACCCGGCGGTCAGTAAATGGCGCGCGTCACCTGCCATGTCACCGGAAGGGCAATGACGAACCCGACCGCCGCCGCGACGAGGATCGGAATCATGGTGCCGTATCCGGCGACAAGAACGGCAACGATACCCACGCCCATCAAGGTAGGCGAAATCAGGGAAAACAGGACTGCGGCTAGGCGAAGCATGTCGCACCTCTGATCTGGAGTAAGACAAGGTGCAGGGAATCACCGTTCCCCCGATTCCGTCCTTGATATGGCGCAAATCGCGTCAGAACGACCAGACGCGGGTGCCGCTTGCCAAAAGACGCTTGGCCATCTCCGGCGGCTGAGCCACGGTCACGCCGTCGATCAGCGCATCGGGCGTGGCGCCCTTGCCCGGCAGGTAGATGGCGCAGACCTCGACCTTCACGCCCTTCTCCATCGCGGCCTTCAGCGCGCCCTGGGGGCTCATCCCCTTCGGCGGCTGGGCGGCGGTGGCGCTTTCGGGGGCGTCCTTCAGGGCGATGTCGGCGGCCGGGCCGCACAGCAGAACATGGGTCGGCACGTCGCGGGCGGCCGATTGCAGGGTCAGCACCATGCTCATCAACTGGGTCTGCGGGTTGGCATCGGTGACAACGGCGACAAGCTTGCGCACGTCCTTGGCCATGGCGGGCGTGGCGGCAATGGCAAGCGCGGCAACGGCCGCCTGAAGGGTCTTGAGCATGGGATATTCCCCTGTTTGAGCAACATTGATGGGGGACCCATAAGATATATCGAAGATACACTTTGTGACTTGCGCACAGTCGCGGCGGTTCTGACGGGAACGTGAAGCCCTTGATGCGCGTCAAGGGCACGCCGAGCGGCCCATGCTATCATGTCGTCGATCAGAAGGGGGGAGACCGATGATCACGCTGGACGATATCGAGGACATGAGCTGCCTCACCCGCGAGGAAATCGCCGCGATTGCCGAGCATGAACATGTGCCCGAGGCCGACGCGACACTGATATCCGATTACATGATGCACACCCATCACGGGGCGCAGAAGGTGCAGCAGATGATTTGCGAGGATATCCGCGCGGCGCTCCACAAGGACGACGTGGACCACGCCAAGGCGCTTTACGCCGTGCTGCATAACTTCATGGCAGAGCACCCAGAGGCAGCGCGGGGGGCCGAATAGCCCCCCGTATTCGTTAGACTTCCGGCGCGGCCGGGTTGGGCAGCGGGCCCACCCGGCTGATGCGGCTGTGATCCCACATCGGGTCGGCCTCCTTGATCCGGCGCGAGATGCGATAGGCCACGGGCCATGCGGCGACGATACCGATGATGGCCGCGCTGCCGATGGCGATCCAGCTGTAGAAGCCAAGGCTCAGCATCAGCACGGTCAACCCCCCGGTGATGACGGCCCCCGCGGGCACGGTGAGGATCAGGCTCAAACGGTCCATGGTCTGGTCTCCCTATGGTTAATGCTTAGGGAATACGCAGCAGGGGACGGACCGGTTGTCGCAGCCGGTTCACGAAATCGCGAGTGGAGTGCGCGGGCGCGGGCGGCCAGCCCGGGCCGCGCCCGGCCCCGCACCTAGTTCAAAATGTTCTGAAGGGCCGTCTGCCACGTCTGCGCCGCGTGGATCACCTGTTCCAGCTTGTCCGGGTTCAGAGCAAGGTAGCCGCCACCCGCGGCCGGAATACCCCATTTGATCGTGGTATCGACGGCGAGGTCGGCCTTGGCGGCACACCAGCCCAGCCCCTTCCTCAAGGCAGATAACAGCAGCCCAACAATTTGCGCGATACGCGACGGATCCGGGTCTTCGGCTTGGAGTTCTTCTTTCAACTCCTGAATTGGACCCCAGACGATCACGAGTTCCTTGGCAATCGCCGGGGCTTCTTCAATGGGCTCTGGCGGGTGGTTCCCACCGATCCCGAGGCGATCTTGCGATGCCAAGGCGAGTTCGGATTCCAACTCCGCGATACGCTTTTCAAGATCGAAACGCGCTCGGATCTCCGCGATCACCCCCGCAACATGCGCCGCCCCCTTTTCCCAGTCCTCCTTCGGGATCAGCGCAATCTTCTCCTGCAGCGCCCAGTCCATCGGCTGGCCGTCCAGCATCCCCTGATACCAGTCGCGCCAGAATCCCCATGTATCTGGGTCGGCGTCCCAGAACGCGCGGAGCTTGGCGAACCCTTCGCTCAACCCCTCCGGCATCGGGGCCACGGGCCACAAGGGCGTGACGAACAGGGCCTGCAGCCCGGCTGGATCCAGGGACGTCGCATCTTCTGAGGCGGCGGAGAAGGCGGCGGAGTGGGCGGAGAAGGCGGCGGAGTCGGCGGCGGAGTGGGCGGCGGCGGCGGCGGAGTGGGCGGCGGCGGAGGCGGAGGCGGCGGCGGAGTGGGCGGCGGCGGAGGCGGCGGAGTCGGCGGCGTAGGCGGCGGAAGCGGCGGAGAAGGCGGCGGAGAAGTGGGCGGCGGAGGCGGAGTGGGCGGCGGCGGCGGAGGCCTGTCTGATTTCCGGGGTTGGACATGTGCCCGCAACCCCCGGAATCAGCATCGCCCGCATCACAGGCAACGCAATGTCGCCCAGTGTCGCGTCATCCGCCCAACCAATCCCCGGCAGCGCGCGGAGCGCACAGCGCGCGGCAAAGGCCACCTGCACCGCGCGCGACTTGTCCTTCAGCCACGCCTCCGCGCTTTCATAGTCCGTGATCTCGACCATCGGCCCCTCGCCAAACCTGCCCCGCCACTCTGGCCGCGGGACGTCCCCCGTTCAAGCGCGCCGGTGTCACCCCTCCGGCCCGGGCGACCAGCCCGGGCCGCGCCCACCCGGGCCTCTGCCCGTTCAGCCCCCGAAATCCTCCCCCCGCCGATTTCCAAGACGGCCCTCCCCCGCACGCACCCCATTGACCGGCCCCCGAAACCGCCGCATATCGCTTGCCCATGACCGAGCTCAAACACATCCGCAATTTCTCCATCGTGGCGCATATCGACCACGGCAAGTCGACGCTCGCCGACCGGCTGATCCAGCTGACCGGCACGGTGGCGGAGCGCGACATGAAGGAACAGCTTCTCGACGCGATGGATATCGAGCGGGAGCGGGGCATCACCATCAAGGCCAACACCGTGCGGATCGAATATCCCGCGAAGGATGGCCAGACCTATGTGCTGAACCTGATCGACACCCCCGGCCATGTCGACTTCGCCTATGAGGTGTCGCGGTCGATGCGCGCGGTGGAAGGGTCGCTTCTGGTCGTCGACGCGACGCAGGGGGTGGAGGCGCAGACGCTGGCGAACGTCTACACCGCCATCGAGGCCGATCATGAAATCGTCCCCGTCCTGAACAAGATCGACCTGCCCGCGGCAGAGCCTGAACGAATCTCCGAACAGATCGAGGACGTGATCGGCATCGACGCGACCGACGCGATCCAGATCTCCGCCAAGACCGGCCTCGGCATCCCCGACGTGCTGGAGGCGATCGTGCACCGCCTGCCCCAGCCGCATGAAGGCGACCCGACCAAGCCGCTGAAGGCCATGCTGGTGGACAGCTATTACGACCCCTATCTTGGCGTCGTGGTCATCGTGCGCATCATCGACGGCATCCTGAAAAAGGGCCAGCGCATCCGCATGATGAAAACCGGCGGCACCTATCCCGTCGACAAGGTCGGCGTCTTCCGTCCCGCCATGCAGGACATCGCGGAGCTTGGGCCGGGTGAGATCGGGTTCCTCACCGCCTCGATCAAGCAGGTGCGCGACACCCGCGTCGGCGACACCATCACGACCGAGAAACAGGGCTGCGAAACGCCCCTGCCCGGCTTCAAACCCTCACAGCCGGTGGTGTTCTGCGGTCTCTTCCCCGTGGACACGGCGGAATTCGAGGACCTTCGCGACGCCATCGACAAGCTGGCCCTGAACGACGCGAGTTTCACTTATGAGATGGAAACCTCCGCCGCGCTCGGCTTTGGCTTCCGCTGCGGGTTCCTGGGGCTTTTGCATCTGGAGGTCGTGCGCGACCGGCTGGAACGGGAATACGGCATCGACCTGATCACCACCGCGCCCAGCGTGATCTACCATGTCTACATGCGCGACGGCTCGATGGTGGAGCTGCACAACCCCGCCGACATGCCCGACCTGACCCATGTGGACCATATCGAGGAGCCGCGGATCAAGGCGACGATCCTTGTGCCCGACGAATTCCTCGGCGACGTGCTGAAACTCTGCCAGGACCGGCGGGGGGAGCAGTTGGACCTGACCTATGCCGGGTCCCGCGCGATGGCCGTCTACAACCTGCCGCTGAACGAGGTGGTGTTCGATTTCTACGACCGTCTGAAATCGGTGACCAAGGGCTATGCCTCCTTCGATTACCAGATGGAGGGGTACCGGCAGGATTACCTCGTCAAGATGCAGATCCTCGTCAATGACGAACCGGTGGACGCGCTGTCGACCATGGTGCATCGTGACCGGGCGGAAATGCGCGGGCGGGCCATGTGCGAGAAGCTGAAGGAACTGATCCCCCGCCACATGTTCAAGATCCCGATCCAGGCGGCCATCGGCGGCCGCGTCATCGCGCGAGAGACTCTGGCGGCGCTGCGGAAAGACGTGACGGCGAAATGCTATGGCGGCGACGCGACGCGAAAGCGGAAGCTGTTGGACAAGCAGAAGGCCGGCAAGAAGAAGATGCGGCAGTTCGGGAAGGTAGAGATCCCGCAGCAGGCGTTCATCAATGCGTTGAAGATGGACTCCTGATCACACTACAATTTCCATGCGGTTATTTGCCTTCTTGGGCAAAGCAAAGCCCACTGCTGCATACCTAGATCTAAGCGCCTTAAGCTTCTTTTGGTATCGGGTATTCGCCTTTGGCGCGGGCGCACCAACTATATAAGTCCGCCTTTCCAAAGGGAGGTCAAATTTACTTAACTGCTCAGCAGTCACAATAAGTTGCTCCAGCGCGTAGACAACATCAGTTCCCTTGAACTCGACCAGTGCAAAGAATCCTCCCGCAACGCACAAGGAGATATCGCATTTCTTCTCGTCACCAGTCAAAATGCAACCGTCAACCCGACAAACCTGGACATCTAGTTTGCCCGGGTTCTTTACGCAAAACTCCCTCTTCTTCTCGCCACACACGATCAGCGGATCATTCCGAATCTCGCAGCAGTTATTTGGATCAGCTATCATACTTATCCAACAGATTTGAGAATTTCTCATTCAAGTCATCAGATACGGAATCGATATAATCTGCGGAGATGATGTTTTCATTTCTGTCAACAATATCATGAGAATAACCGCCACGAAGAGCATAAGCACTAACACTTTCGACATCAATCCCACCTTGCTCTCCGACTTCAGAAGCCAAAATAAAGTTGTTCAACGCAGTAAGCAAATATGGAGAGTGAGTGGTAAAAAGGATGGAGGTTTCTCGCGCTAAACTCTGGCGAATCATGAACTCCAAGATTGCAACTTGCGCATCAGGAAACAAGTGCGCTTCTGGCTCTTCGATAATAAGTGTACGCCCAGGACTCGGGAACCGCGAAATCGCAAAAATAAGCGGCGTAGCCTCCTGCTGACCCGAAGAAGCTTTACTTAGCTCAATCCGACCTCGATCCATTTGAATCCAATCCCGCGCATCTTCCCGAACATATTCTCCCTTAACAACTTTTTTGAATATGTCTCTTTCTTCACGAACCCTCAGCGCGCGCGTTGCATATCGACCGCTTGGCATAACCCGACCGCCGAAAACCTTTGCGCCTTCGTAGAACTCCCCGAACTGCAGAATAATTTGATCAATTTTGGTATCGAGCGCTAATATTGAAAATATTTCATCACGTAAAGTTGCGTAGAATGATCGAGCAGCAGGAACAAACAGTGCGGTCTGAAAGCGGAAAAGTTGGCTTTGCGACTCCACATGACGGAACTCGCGAAGCAATCTAGTTCTCGCCAAACTTTCTTCTTCTGGAAATGAGTCGACAAATTGCTTAAAATTGTGCTTTAGATCTCTGAAGTACTTTGCCACGGAGGGGGATGTTGAGACATCAATAACAGAGGAGTTCTTCTCTGAAGAGATGCACGCTTGGTAACCATCCACTGAATAGGAAATTTGAAAAGAGTCACCCTCCCACGAGTAAGGCGGAAAAATCTGGTAGAATTCATCTTTCTTTCTCTTGTCATAAGTCTTCTTGTGCTCATTATTGATTAGAGATATCTCGTCAAAATCCGAGAAATATTTATTGAAAAAGTAAAACAAGCGGGCAACGATACTCTTTCCCGATGCCTGCTCGCCAATAATCAAAGACAGGCCTCTAAGTTCGACTTCCGCCTTTCTTATCCCCAAAAAACCTTCTATCGAAAGAGTTTGAGTCATATTTGCGTTGCACCCTTATCTGCGAGGTCTGCGAGCTTCGCTTGGAGCGTACAGCTACTCTACTCAGAAAATCAACGTATAAGGCGCACTCCGAATACAGTGAGCCAATTTGCGTATGTAACCAACCTTGCCCAACCTCTCCCCATCCGCTACGCCCCTCCCCCATGGCCAAGCTGCATTTCCACTACTCCACCATGAATGCCGGCAAGTCGACGCTGCTGTTGCAGGCCTCCTACAACTATGTCGAACGGGGGATGGCCACCTATCTGCTGACCGCGGGCGTCGATACGCGGGCCGGCGCGGGGCGCATCGCCTCTCGCATCGGGATCGGGGCGGCGGCGGACAGGTTCTTCCCCACAGATGACCTGTTCGCCCGCATCGCGGACCGGCTGCAGGCCGGCCCCTGCGCTTGTGTCTTCATTGACGAGGCGCAGTTCCTGACACCCGAACAGGTCTGGCAACTGGCCCGCGCGGCGGATGACCTTGGCGTGCCGGTGATGGCCTACGGGTTGCGCGTCGATTTCCGGGGGGAGCTATTCCCGGGCTCCGCCACGCTTCTCGCCATCGCCGATGTGCTGCGCGAGATCCGCACGATCTGCCATTGCGGGCGCAAGGCGTCGATGGTGGTCCGCATGGGGCCGGACGGACAGCCCATGCGTGACGGCGATCAGGTGCAGATCGGGGGGAACGAAACCTATGTCTCCCTCTGCCGCCGCCACTGGCGCGAGGCGATGGGGGACCGCGCGTCAGGGACCGGAACGTAACCCGACGCGGCAACAATCGGGCACGCCCTTTTCGCGCGACTGAATCTGCGATACTTCTAGCATAGCTTGCATAGAGGTGATCCATGAAACTCCTTCCGCTCAGCCTTGCGGCCCTGACCCTTTCGGCGGGGCTTGCCCATGCAGAGATGACGCTCAGTTTCGCGTGGGGCGCGACGCCGGCCTGCAACACGGGCCGCGCCAAGACCGTCGGCAACCCGGAATTCGTGCTGAAAGGGGTGCCCGCGGGCACGACCTCGGTCGACTTTCGGATGAAGGACCTTGATGCGCCGCAATACAACCACGGCGGCGGACGGCTGAAGATCACGAAAAGCGGGCGCGTGCCGGCCGGCACCTTCACCTATAAGGGTCCGTGCCCCCCGCGCGGCGCGCACCGCTATGTCTGGACTGCCACCGCGCGCAACGGCAACAAGGTCCTCGCCCGGGCGACGGCGCGCCGCAAATTCCCTGAATAGCGGCCCCGCAAGACAGCGCCCCGCGCTTGCCAACGCCCGATGCCCATGCGACGAAAGGGCGAGAAGAGCGCGACAGGTGGCCCGTGCCAAAGACCCGGACGCAGACGCAAGACATGGCCGCGGGTCCAGATGCGGCCCTGCCGCAACTGGCCCATGCGCGTAATCCGGGGCTGCCGCTGGATGTGGGGTGGGTGCGCGCAACCCGTTTGAACGACCCCGCCGTGATCCGCCAGGCCGCCGCCCTGCCCGCCCGCGTCGCGCTGACCGGGAACACTCGCATCGCGTGGCTGTTGAAGGCCGTGTCGCTGATCGACCTGACGACACTTGCGGGCGACGACACGCCCGGCCGCGTGCGCCGCCTGTGCGCCAAGGCGCGGCATCCGCTGCGGGCCGACATATTGGGCGCAGTCGGGGTGCCGGGCCTGACCACCGCCGCGGTCTGCGTCTATCACGAGATGATCGCCCCCGCGGTCGACGCCCTGAAAGGATCGGGCCTGCCCGTCGCCGCAGTCTCCACCGGTTTTCCCACGGGGCTGTCGCCCTATGCCACAAGGCTCGCCGAGATCAAGGCGAGCGTGGCCGCAGGCGCCGCGGAGATCGATATCGTGATCTCCCGCCGCCACGTTCTTTTGGGTGACTGGCAGGCGCTTTATGATGAGGTCGCCGCCTTTCGCACCGCCTGCGGCCCGGCGCATCTGAAGACGATCCTCGCCACCGGAGAGCTTGGCGGGCTGACCAATGTGGCCCGCGCCAGCCTGGTCTGCATGATGGCGGGTGCCGATTTCATCAAGACCTCGACGGGGAAAGAAGCGGTGAACGCCACCCTGCCCGTGGGGCTGACGATGCTGCGGGCGATCCGCGCCTATGGCGACGCGACGGGGCACCGGGTGGGCTTCAAACCCGCAGGGGGGATTTCGAAGACGGGGGATGCGCTCGTCTGGCTTTGGATGCTGAAACGGGAACTGGGCGCGCGCTGGATGGAACCCGACCTGTTCCGCTTCGGCGCGTCCTCCCTTCTGGGCGATATCGAACGGCAGATCGAGGTGGCGGTAACCGGCGTACCGGCCCCCGCCGGGCGCCTAGCGATGGGATAGACGGGATGCGCGTGTCAGAGATCCTGAACGATATGGACGAGGGAGACGCAGCCGAAAGCGCCGCCGCCGCGCTTGACTGGCTGGCCGGGCATGGAGGGCAATTCGGCCAGTTCATCGGCGGGGCACTGACCGACGCGCGCGGCGGCATCGCGGTTGCCAATCCCGCGACCGGTGCCCCCTTGGCCATGCTGACGGACGCAACGACGGCGGAGGCCGATGCCGCCATCGCGGCGGCACGGACCGCCCAAGGCGATTGGGCGCGGGCGCCCGCATCGGCCCGGGCCGCGCATCTGGCGGCCCTTGCCGCGGCGCTCCGGTCAGAGGGGCGCCGACTGGCTCTGCTGACAACGCTCACCACCGGGCGGACTTTGCGCAGTACGCTTGAGGTCGAGATGGCGGGCGCCGCGGAGTGCCTTGAGCGGCACGCGGCGCGGGCGGCACTGCTTCCGCAGACCTGCCCCGACAGCAAACCGCTGGGCGTGTGCGGCCTGATCCTGCCCGCGCGCTTCCCGGTTTGGGCGCTTTTGCGCAGCGCCGGGCCGGCATTGGCGGCCGGCAACACGCTGGTGGTGTCCGCCGCGCCACAGGCCGCGCTGCCGGCACTTCTGTTTGCCGAGATTTGCCGGAAAGCCGGGCTGCCCGCGGGCGTCGTCAACGTCCTGACGGAAACGGACACCGGCGCGCATATCGCCGGGCATGCAGGGATCGACCGCCTGGTGGTCGCGGGCCCGGCCCTGCCCAAGCTGGACGGGGCAGAGGCCGAACGGGGCCGGGTGATGACCGAGGCGCCGCACGGGCCCTGCTGGTTCATCGTGGACGCAGAGGCCGATATCGAAGCGGCCATCGCGGATCTGGTGGACGCCGCATGGGGCCGCCCCGGCCCCGCGACGGCCGCGGGGCTGCACCTGCTGGTGCAGGAGGGGATTGCCGAGACGTTCCATGCCCGGTTGCAGCACCGCATTCGCCAACTGAGCCCGGGCGATCCGCTGTCACCGCAGACGGATTTCGGCCCGCTGACCAGCCCCGACGACATCGGGCGGCTGAAGGCACTGGTGGAAAGTGCCAGAGAGGACGGCGAGGTCTTCCAACCGGACATGGACATCACGGAAAGGGACATCTTCCCGCCAACGCTGGTCACCGGGCTCTCCCCGGCCAGCCCCGCGATGCAAGCGGAAGACCCGGGTCCCGTGCTCTTGTCGAAGACCTTCCGAACGGCGGACGAAGCCGTGCAGATGGTCAACGCCGCAGCCCCCCGTCCCGCGGCAAGCCTGTGGAGCGAAAGCCTGACCACGGCCTTTGCGATCGCGCCGAAACTGACGGCCGGGACGGTCTGGATCAACGCGGTGAACCCGACGGATCCAAATGTGCGCAGCGCGTTGGAGGACACCCATGCGATGGACTTCCTGCGGCCCAAATCCGCGCCGGTTGCGGATGTCGCGCCGGACACCCTCCCACCCGATACGAACGCGAGCGGCATGGACGATCCGGCAACGGCCATATCCGCCGCCCGCAAGGCACAGTCCCTCAAGTTCACCAGTAAAACGCGTAAGTGATTGATATCGTTATGGCGAGATTGGCCAAAATGTAACTACGCGAGGGTGATCAGGCGGGTTTTGGCAGGTTCAGGGTGTCGAAGAGGTCCAGTTGTTCGGGGGTCGGGGTGGTGAGGCCGTCGAGCTTTCGGTCGGCGATCCGGGCTTCGTGGCGGTGGATGCGCGCGAGCATGTCGAGGGCGGTTCGTGGGCTGGCGTCATGTCCTTTTGCCTTCAGCCGCATGCGCATGACGCGGTAGAGGACGAGGGCGAGAAAGCAGATCAGCGCGTGGGCGCGGATGCGGTCGGGCAGCCGATGGTGGACGGGGGCGATCTCGATATCGGATTTCAGGACGCGGAAGCCGCGTTCGATATCGGCCAGCGACTTGTAGCGGGTCACGGTTGCGGTCGGCGTCAGGTCGGGGGCATTGGTCAGCAGGGCGAGCTTGCCGTCGAAGAGTTCGGCTCGGGCGACGGCGTCTTCGTCGATGCTGTAGCTGAACCGGTCGGCCTGCAGGTCTGCCTTGAGGAACCGGGTCAGTTCGGCCTCGGCCACGGCGCGCGTGAAGCGGCTATAGGCGCCGCGGTCGGAGGCGCGGCGGCCCCGCGCCGTCTGGCCGTCGTCTTGCGCATCGAGCTTGGCGACCATCTTTTCGGCCTGGGCTTCAAGTTCGGCGATGCGGGCGCGACGTCGTTCGGATTGGTCGGCGGCTCGAACGGGATCATGGGCGACGATCAGGCGATGGCCGGCAAAATTGCTTTCCGCCAGGCCGCCTTCGTCGAAGGCAAGGCCCCGAAAGGTCTCGACCAGATCGGCATAGCGACGGGCGGGGACGGCGAGGATGAACTCCAGCTTGCGGTCGTCCTGATCGGCCAGGGCGGTCAGTTCGTCGATGTTTTCAAGGCTGAGCAGGCCACGGTCGGCGACCAGGATGACACGCTGCACGGGAAACCGCTGCAACACCGTCTGCAGCATGCCCTGCAGGGTTTTCGTCTCCCCGACATTGCCGGGGTGGACCGTGTGCATGAGCGGCAGGCCGTCGGCGGTTTGCACGACGCCGAGCACGAATTGCCGGGCGATGCCACCGGTTTCCTTGTTCATGCCATAGGCGCGGAGGTCGTCGTCAACCTCTCCGTCGCCATGGATGCGCACCGTGGTCAGGTCGTAGAAGACCACGGCCAGGTCCCGATCGACCAGCGGACGGATTTGTCTGGCCAGTTCCATCTCGACCCGCTCGGCATGGTCCATCAGCGCATCCATGGCGCGGAGCAGATGTTGATGCGTGACGGTGTCCGGCATCGCGGGCATCGCGACCGTTTCCAGCCAGCGCAGGCAGCCAAGCTTGCTTGTGGGGTCGCACAACCGATTGAACACCATGGCGCGGACCAGCGCCTCCACGTCGACTTTCCGCTTGCCGGAACGCAGCGCACGGCCGAGGGCATGATCGAAACCAAGG